>CAKSPW010000162.1 GCA_934486495.1 uncultured Clostridia bacterium | reverse complement strand
TTTTTATAGAGGGTGCAAGAAGAGTAGGTAAATCGACAATATCTAAGGCTTTTGGCGAGAATGAATATAGATCTTATATTTTTATTGATTTTAATAAGGCGAATAAAAAAGTAAAAGAAGCTTTTGATGATTTAAATAATCTAGATATTTTTTTCCAAACATTATCAATCGAGTATGGGAAGCGATTATATAATAGGGAATCTTTAATAATTTTTGATGAGATTCAAAAGTTTCCAAAAGCTAGAGAGTCAATAAAATATTTGATAGAAGATGGACGATATGACTATATAGAAACTGGTTCTTTGATATCTATTAAAGAAAATGTTGTGGATATAACAATTCCTTCTGAAGAGAGAAAGATAAAAATGTATCCAGTAGATTTTGAAGAATACATGGAATATATGGGAGAAGAGATACTTCTAGAATATATAAATGATTGTTACAACAAACAAAAGCCTCTTGATCAAGCCTTTCATAAAAAAGCTATGCATTTATTTAAAGAATATTTATTAGTTGGGGGCATGCCTCAAGCTCTTGTTGCGTTTAAAGAAAATAGCAGAGACTTTTCGTATGCAGATATAGAAAAAAGAGACATCTTAAATCTATACAGAGATGATATTAAGAAAGCAGCTAAAAGATATAATTCAAAAATATCGGCAATCTTTGAGTATATTCCCTCATACTTATCAACCCACGAGAAAAGAGTTGTACTGAGCAAGATAGAAAAAGATGCTACATTTGATAAATATAATGAGCCGTTGTTTTGGCTTGAAGATTCGATGATTGCGAATTTATGTTATAAGTGTAATGACCCAAGTGTCGGTCTTGCATTAAATAGAAACGATTCATATGTAAAATGTTATATGGGTGATACTGGTTTGTTGGTAAGCCTTGCCTTTAATGAGAATTATCTAGCTGATCAAAAACTATATAAAGCAATCATGAATGATAAGCTGTCTATAAATGAGGGGATGTTGTACGAAAATGTAATTTCACAAATGATAAGCTCTTGTGATAAGAAACTTTATTTTTATACTAGATATAGTAATGAAAAAAAGAGGAATGATATTGAGATTGACTTTTTAATATCAAATGATAATAAAGTTAATTATAAAGTAAGTCCTATTGAGGTAAAATCTTCAAAGAATTACACAACAACATCGCTTAATAAATTTAAAGAAATCTTCAACAAGAAAATTGGCAATATGATAATAGTCCACCCAAAAGGATACAGTATAGAAGGAAATATTATTAAAATACCACCATATATGTTAATGTGTGCAATTAAGTAAACTACTAAAAGTGGCATTATTAGTGGCATATCATAAATAGTGCTATAATCTTTTCATAGTTAAGGAGGAAATTTTTATGTATTCTTATAGTTATTATCATGGACCAAATCCAGTGGTTACTGTAATTTTATTTCTAATAGCTTTAGTGGGTGGTATTTGTGCTTATCTTATGTTTGTAAAGTCTGATGAGGAGCCAAGAGATCCACGTCTTGTTAAACTAAAAGAATTCTTAAGTTTTAAGAAGATGATTATTGAAGGATT
>CAKSPW010000161.1 GCA_934486495.1 uncultured Clostridia bacterium | reverse complement strand
AAACGCACGTCATCAAGTTCCGTGTGACAGCGGAGGAAAAACGTCACTGGAACTCACTTGCAAACTCCTGAATCTCTCCCTCTCCACTTTTATCCGCCGCATGCTTTTCATTTACGGTAAAGTTTGATTGAATCTATCCTCTGATTTGGTTGATTTACAAGGTTCAAGTTTCGAACATAATTCAAGTCGCTTTCCCATTTTGCTTTTGCAAGGTGGTTGATTTCACGATTTCCGCTAAAGCGTATAAACCACTCAATGTATTGCATTGCTTCTGGTTTTGAAACAATACCGCTTGAAATCATCTCATACAAAATACTTTCTCGCTCTTCCTGTGTAAGTCCTCTTTCTTGCGAGACAGTATAACCACACAATTTTAATGGTGATTTATCAGCCAAACTTTCAAACGCACCATTTGATTGAATTGACTCGTTCAGTACAAACTTTGTCAGAAGAGATTTGTACTGTTCTATATAGTAGCTATATTCCGCATAACTAATGTAAAATCTATTACAATCTGCACAATAGATTGCGTTCAATAGTACTGTCAATCCACTTGCAGTGGGAACCAAAGCGTTTGCTCCCGCAAGATGATGTTTATTTCGGAAGCAATCTATTAGACCTTTGTAAATGTAGAGAGTATGTATTTTTGAATGGAATTTCGGAATTTGTTCCACAGCCATTGATGGAATAATGTAATCAGAAATTTTCTTGATGAAACAAGACAAATTTGCGTCCATCTTATTGAGATTGAACTTTTCATCAAGAGTTCCACCACTCGAATATATAAGGATTCCCAAAAACAGCTTCTTTGCATCTTTTTGGTTTTTTATAATGGAAGAAATATTATTGCTACTTAGCGCTAAAGACTTTATATCTGGAACGGTACACCTATAAATAGGTTTTCTTTGGGAGTTACAATATCTATTCGACGAGCGAGACCCTAAGCTGTAAAACCAAATGTCTAGTACTTGTCGCAATTCATTAACCGCATTGTCTGCCATTGTCTTTTTTAGTTTGTTGTCTTCAATTACTAAAGAAGTCGTATCATCTTTGCTCTTAATTTTCTGTTTTCGGAGTCTACTTTTTGCAATTTTTGTTGGTTCAACTGTCAATTTCCATTCATTATATCTCTGTGTATAAACCAAGCATTTTTCATAAACTCGATTGCTGAGCATTTGCACATTCTCTGGCTTTAAAACATCTTCATTGAAACCGTCAAAAGTCTTCAACGAAATTATATCATTAATTTTATTGGATTTATACAATGAAATCACCCAATATCCCATGGGGCTTATCTTAACATCACTATCCATAAAGGTATCCTCTTAATTTTTACAGCATTATAAAATTGTTACTCATATTATACCATAACTACAAAGAAATTATAGACTATTTAAAGTCCACTTTGTTCATGAGGTTTAAATTTGTATTTAGCGCTGAAGAGTAAATCACGTCTAATCTTAAGCCAGCAGAACAGATGGCAGTCTACGCCAATACCAAGAGCGTCGCCCAGCAGTTAAAGACTGCCAAACGCCCCACAGTCTTTGAGGAGCAGCACCGTG
>CAKSPW010000160.1 GCA_934486495.1 uncultured Clostridia bacterium | reverse complement strand
ATAGTGATCCGAGCGATCCTGAGGACCCGCTGTTCAAATTGGATCCTAGTGTGAACTTGGTCTGCACGCCTCATATCGGAGCGGCTACTTATGATAACTATTTCAAGTCATTTACGCTGGCAATCAATAATGCTCAGAAGGTAGCAAGAGGTGAGCATCCCGATATTGTAGTAAACGAGGAATGCTGGAATTACACAAAATAAGTAGAAAACTGGTAAGGAGAGGATCTACTCAATGTACGTGCTTTATTTAGATAAGCTTAATGCTAAAATGGAGCAAATGTTTTTAGACCATATGCCAAAGCGGGATGATGTTGAAGTTCATTTTCTAAACCCGGTCAATGGTGAACCGGGCGAGTTATCCAAAGCGGATATTCTGATTGATACGACCTTCCAAGTGACCAGCGATGTCCTTAAGGAAGCATCGAACTGCAAATTAATCCAGCGTACAGGCATTGGTCTTGATATGGTTGATGTGTCTTGCGCAAAGTCAAAGAATATTCCCATTTCATATTGTCCCGGGTTTAATAGCGTGTCCGTTGCAGAACTGGCGGTTTCCGATATTCTTGCGCTGTACAGGAGAATCCCCTTTATGGCGGAAAAAACGTTAAATCTCGAATGGCACACTTGGACGCATAGACACGAGAGTTATGAGCTTACGGGGAAAACGGTCGGTGTGATCAGCGTAGGCAAGATCGGTCAGAATGTCATCAAACGGATCAAAGGATTTGATACGAAAATCTATTATTACGATCCGTTCCGGCTCAGTGAAGAAAAGGAGCAGGAACTTGGCGTTGCTTATATGAATTTCGACGATCTTTTCCCCGTCTGCGATGTGATCGTACTGGGCGGACTTCCGCTCAACAGCAAGACGCAGGGTATGGTTGGGCGCAAGCAGATCCAGTCCATGAAAAAGACGGCGATACTTGTCGATACGGCGCGTGAGCTGTTGGTTGATCTTGAAGCATTGGCGGATGCGTTGATCCATGGGGATATTATGGGTGCTGCCATTGATACCTTTAGCCCTTTGCCTGCCAATCATCCTATTTACAGAGCAAAGGGTACCAACTTTATTCTGACGCCCCATATTGGTGCAGCCACTTATGATAACTACGATCGGGTATTCAACCTTTGCTCGGCAAATATCCTTCACTTGCTCAATAACGAACCTCTGGAGTATTTGTTCTCTTAAACAGACGATTTGAGCGGTACACTGGTGAAATTCAGGAAGTGTTCTTTCTGCATTTCACCATATCACGTGGATTGAAAGTATTCGGTTATAACGTATCTGATACGCAGACCTTCGAATGAGAATAGAAAGAAAGGATGCAGATACACATGACGGTAAAAGAGTATGCACAGCAGCATGATTACCACTTTGGCCATATGACCATTGGTCAATGCATTTCTACGGCAATAGAGTTACATATGACAGTCGGACGGGTTATTCTGGAAGAAGCTGTAAGTTTTACAGGAAAAACGTATGACGAGATCGTGGCAGACATGAATGAGGCGTTTGCTCACAATATTAAGGCGGCAGAGATCGGACTTACCTCGACGTATTTTATCACGCCGAACGGACTGGATGCAGAGGACGCGGTCGGGG
>CAKSPW010000159.1 GCA_934486495.1 uncultured Clostridia bacterium | reverse complement strand
TTAATTTATCAAATAAAGATAAACAGTCCTTTACCTCATCAATTACACGAAAATGCTCATTTACAATATCGCTTTCCAAACCGTGAGAGCGGTAGTAGCTTACGGCAAGCCGCATTTCCTCCTCAACAGTACCGATACTGTATAAGCTTTCAATATTCATAACAATATCGAAAATAACGGAGGTTTGTTTTATGCCCGTCTGCAAGGCTCTGCCTATCTGCTGTTTATAGATAATAGGCGATACCGTTGGGCGAAGCAAAATAACGCCGCTTATATCATCGACATGAACTCCCTCGTTAAGTGCGTCTATACAGTATAAAAGCCGCAAATGCGTATTGTCGTTATCTGCCTTAAATGCTGTAAATTCTTTGTCAGATGTTGGATCCTCCGAGTACATAGAATAAATGTGCGGATTTTTGTCAACCTTATAAAACCATTCTCCGGCTAACTCTTTCATTTGACACAGATGCTCATAATCCGAACAAAAGATAATATATTTTCCTGTTCGTTCAGTCATATGTTTATTGAAAATTTCGTCCAATCCGTCGGCTTTATCAAGCGCTCTTTTTAATGCGTCAAGATATTTTTCGCCTTCCTCACGAACAACCTTACTTTTTGCCCGGCTTACACGCTTTTTATATTTTTCTAAATCTTTTTGGCAGGAAAATGTTGAAAGCACATATTTCGGCGGTGCAAGTATCCCTTGCACTATCGCTTCTCCGAGTGACATTTCGGAGGCGATATTTCCGTCAAAAAGTTCATCTGCCATATTTCTTTGATTGTCAAGATAGCGTATGGCTGTTGCTGATAAACCCAAAATCGGCGTATCCGAATACGCCGAAAGCAATGCTTCAACGCCCTGACCCCACATCTCCGCACCGCAGCGATGAAATTCGTCCAAAATAATATAATCAGGTTTGATTTCAGCAATTTCAGCCTTGCTCATATTCATCAGCTTTGCATATGTGAAAAAGCTGATGTTTTGAGGCTCATATCCTCCGGTGGATCTTTTTAGGTTCTCAAGCTGTGTATCAAAAATGTATTCGGACGGCGACAGCCAGCATATTGTTTTATCGGGATTATCCTCGCATAGCTTAAAAGCAATAAATGATTTTCCTGTGCCGGTGGGGTGAATAACCGCAGCCTTTTTTTCTGTTTGCAGCAAAAAAGTGCATTGTCATATGCAATTTTGTTATGGTTATATAAATCTATCCGCATATAAAAGCACCCCTTTCCTCTGCAACGCAACATAATGTGAATTATGTTGTAAACATAAAAAGCCAATATAAGATATCATATAAAGTATATCACTTTTTTAGAAAGTTGTCAATTATTTGCGACCGATTTCGTCAGTTTATATAAATTCAAAACACAGCAAACCGGGCCAATGACTTTCTTAAAAAAGCGTTGGTCTAAATATCGTGCCTGTAAATTGTCATAAACACTCACTATATTTGAGCGGGTGTTTTATTTTTGTGCACATTTTCACTATTTTACAACATAATTCACATTATGTTATGTTTAGCTAAATTGACGAAACATAGACTTTTCAGCAACGTAAAAACCCCAATTTTTCTATCTGCATGAGATGAATTTCA
The DNA here is from genome assembly GCA_934486495.1 of uncultured Clostridia bacterium. Taxonomy (GTDB): domain Bacteria; phylum Bacillota; class Clostridia; order UBA1381; family UBA1381; genus RGIG9115. The sequence continues at coordinate 93 of CAKSPW010000159.1, read as the reverse complement.
CCGGTTTCCATCGTATAAATTCTCGTTGTTTCTATGCTCGAATGTCCAAGAATATCGGCAAGGCGAACTATGTCTTTTTCCAAGCTGTAATAT
>CAKSPW010000158.1 GCA_934486495.1 uncultured Clostridia bacterium | reverse complement strand
ACAGCCATGAATGAAGCAACAGTTGCGGCTAAAATCGCAGAAATTAACCAAGACAGAAAATCAATAAATCGTCGTTTGGATAATATTGAAAGATTAACCGAAAGTGTACATACTATTGCTGTTGAGATGAAAGCAATGCGTGAAGATGTAAATGGATTGACAAAAAGAATAGCTGCAATCGAAAGTAAACCTATTAAGCGTTGGGATAGTATAGTACAATGTATTATAACTACACTTGTCGGTGGAGGATTAGGTTATTTGATTGCATTTTTTAAATAATGATGAAGGGAGAATTTATTATGATTAACTGGAAAGTAAGATTTAAAAACCCTGTATTTTATGTACAGCTTTTATTGGCCGTTTTAACGCCCATACTTGCGTATATGGGGCTAACAATGAGTGACTTAACTACATGGTCGGCTGTTGGTAATGTGCTCTTACAAGCTATTTCAAACCCGTATATATTAGGGCTGGTTGTTGTAAGTGTCTGGAATGCCATCAATGACCCAACAACATCGGGTGTTAGTGATAGTTCAAAGGCTCTTACATACAATAAGCCGAATGGAGAGTGATATTTTTGAATATCGGTGTGTTGACAACGGCATTATCACCGGAACGGATGGCGGTCTGGGACTTGATGATAAAGATTTGAAGTATTGCACCATGATTATGCGGATTATGAAAAAGTAACAGAAGATTATTTATAATATGTAACTATATAAAAATAAGGGTAGAGGAAGTTTTGTTCCCCTACCCTTATCTTTTACCCTTTCAAGAATGCGGAATTTGAACCTACTATATTCCAATTTTCTTGATATTTACAATATTTTTCATTTATGAATAGTTTTGACATACTTTTTTCATAATTATTTAGTTTAGATATAAGCTACTGCTTGCTTTTTTGACATACTTTTTGACATACTTACGGTCGTCAGTTCTGTACATTTCCGACACTTTTAGACGTTTTAATTACAGTTTCTGTAATTTTTATTTTGGGTTAAAATGCTGAAATTGTTAGGTTTTATGCGGTTTCTGAGGTGTTGTGATATTTTTTGTTTATTTTTCAACACAAATTTATCACAATTATATATTTTATACATTATCAACATAAGAAACAGAGCAATTCCGCATTATTCGGAATTGCTCTGTTTTTTAATCCCAGCTGATCTTCTTATATATATCATAATCATCGAGATTATATTCAGTCGTCATTGTTGTTGCACCGTGAGGGCCTCCAAACGGAAATACATCCACAGCAACCGTATTCTTGTCCGTTTTTTTAAGCGTTGTCTCCGTATAATCATGAACATCATTGAACAAAATCACAAAATCACCCGATTTTTTTACCGAAACATAGTCAATACAATCTTCTTTTTGCAAATTCTTTGTTAAGATAAAAGTATAATCATCGGTATCAATGCTGTATTTGATTTCATAAGCCTTACCGTCATTAAACTTCTGCATTATCTCATCATACGAAAGTTTAGGCTTATGCGCTTTTTTGTAATCCATAAGCTTTTCAAACAAGCCGTCATAATCTGATACATTCATCTCTATGCCGCCGCCGCGGTCCGCAAAATAGAAGCCTATCACTTCTTCATCATCGCCCAATTTCAGGTGCAGCGGACGAATTACATATTTGGGCATATCTTCATTATATACATCGATATTACTGTAAAATGAGTTCATATC
>CAKSPW010000157.1 GCA_934486495.1 uncultured Clostridia bacterium | reverse complement strand
TAGTTTTATGTAGTTCTTTTCTTTGCTTCATATCCAAGGTCTACACCAAAATAAAAACTATTAGTAACCAATGAAAACTCATCATCACTCATTCTCTTAATTTCTCTTATCTCATCAACATTTAAACCTGTATCTATCTTTTTACAAATTTCGTGCCCTGTTCTTGCCCCTTTTCGTGCTGCCCTAATAAAACGGATTTCAAGAAGAACTTGCGCCGCTTCTAATATCCCACCATGAGAAACTTTATATAAAAAGTCATCAATTTTCTGTATTTCTTCTGTAAGGCAAAAAAGTGCAAGTTCTAATATCTCTTTTTTGCCTTTGAAATCCGCATTAACAAGTATAATATCTTCTTCTGGTTTATAATAAATTGTCATGCTGCTAAGTGGTGAATCTGGGAACTTCTCTAAAAACTTCCCTGCTTCTTTCCCTGTTAGATCACCAACATGACAAGCGTAAATTCCTAACTCTTCGTTCAATACTGTATAATTCATTTTGTTATTCTCCTTGATTTTCTCACTATTTTGCATTTCTGCGACCATGTTATTTCTTCCCTTTCCGCTTTCTTTTTGCTTCTTGCACTCCATTAATCCAATGTTGTATCCCTTTTACTTCTCTATCTTCCAGGCACAACACATCACGAATGATTATCGCTCTTCTGTGGTCTGCTTCTGATAATTCTTTGTATTCTACATCGTCTACTATTTTTCTAAGCAGTTCCACAGTCTGGTACATATTTCTCAAAATTATAGGGTTCTTGCATTTATCAACGGATTCTTTTATAGCTGCTCTACATGGCCGCTTTGTCAACTTGCATTCTTCCATGTCCTCTTAATCTCCTATTTTGCGGCATTTCGCCCTTTAGAGGATAAATAATACCTCTAACGGTTTTCACCTGCCTAAATCCCATTAACAAACCACTCTGACGGGCTTAGAATGGATTCTAGGTTGTCCGGTACTATGCCACTTCTTTAAATATCTATACTTCTGTTTCTGCCATCAACTCTTTAATTACTCTTCTTAGTTTGAATCGAAGATATACGTCTCTCGATACCTCACAGACTTTCTTTTTGCATTTCCAGAGGTAGGAGCGGCATAAAAGCTCTAAAATATAGCACTGTTTTAGTTCTTCTCCATTCTCATTCTGATACTTTTTTCTATCCCGAATAGACATTTTAAGGAATCCATTGATAAGTTCTATCAAGCTCATATTCCTCAACTCCTTAGCCATAGCATTAATTTCATTCGTGACTGCTTCTTCCTGGCAGAGCATCACAAACGTATCTGCAAGTTTCTCTCCCGGAATATACCCTAACAATATATCTCTGCTCTTTCCCATTCCGTCCGAAGTTAAATCAATATCGTACTGATCTAAGCCGGCCGACATAACGACTTCCATCCCTTCCGCTGCCAAATCTGCAAAGTCCGCCCCGTTAATAATACGAGAACAGCACACACGGAAATAACTCTCCATGTTATTTGACTGTAAAAGTTTTAATACACTGACTCTTCTACTTCTGACATCATTCCTAGCTTTTATTGCCGATTGTATGATTGCTTTTATTTCTGACATTGTTCTTGTCCTTTCTTTGTCTGATTTCATTGTATTTGATGGGTTAATTTACCCCGTAAACCCATTTTAACTGTTTAGAGGTATCATTTATCCTAATCAACTTTAAAATAGATTTATGACGGTCTGTAGGTGCTGTAT
>CAKSPW010000156.1 GCA_934486495.1 uncultured Clostridia bacterium | reverse complement strand
CTGGCAGCTGCAATAGAAACACTCTTTGCATCGCCCTTTATAATGGGAACCTGAGGAATGCTGACCTGAGGAATTGTCACCGCATCATTAAGAAGGATCTGAGGTGCCGGATCCAGCTTGCTGATAGCTTCTCTCATAGCTTCGTAAGTGGCTTGAAGAATATTGATTTCATCAATTCTCTGAGGAGTGGCCATTCCAATTCCCACAGCTACTGCATTCTCCATGATCACATCATACAATTCCTCTCTTTTTGCAACGCTTAACTGCTTCGAATCGTTCAGGTATAATATCTTGGAATCTTTCGGTAAAATAACAGCACCTGCCACCACGGGACCAGCAAGAGGGCCTCTTCCCACTTCATCTATTCCACACACAGATCCCATTTCTTCATATTTGTGCTCGAATTCTTTCATTTTTTCAGTACGTACAAGCTCCTTCTGATAAGCAGCTTCCTTCTTGTGAAGCTGTTCCATAAGCTTTATCACGCCACTTCTTGTATCATCTTTATATTTTTCAAAAATAGAAGCATATTCTTCTGGCTGAGCAGCATGAACCATGCACTTGATCTCATTGATTTTTTCCATGCTATTTTTCCTCTTCCGGTGCCCACTCTAAGGTGATCCTTCCAATCTTACCAGAGCGGAAATCATCAAACAGAATCAAAGACGCCTTGGCATAATCCAGTTCTTCTCCTTTTTTCAGACATCCTCTGGAACGTGCAACAGCCTCTAACACCTGCACTGCTGTTCCCTCCTCCTGGATCTGGTAACGTTCTTTAAGAGCTCCGGCATATTTTTCACGCAGGAAATCAATCAGAGAAAGAGCCAGTTCCTCCATATTCAAAATATCATCTTTAATAGAGCCAATATACGCAAGACGCATTCCTACTGTTTCGTCTTCAAATTTCGGCCATAGGATTCCAGGTGTATCCAGAAGTTCTACATTCTTATTCAATCGGATCCACTGTTTTCCCTTTGTAACACCCGGCTTATTTCCAGTCTTGGCACAGGCTCTCCCTGCGAAAGTATTAATAAAGGTAGACTTACCCACATTCGGGATTCCTACCACCATGGCACGAATGGGACGATTTTTGATTCCTCTTCTTCTGTCACGCTCTGTCTTCTCTTTACAAGCCTCCTGAATGGCTGTCTGAATAGCCTTCATACCAGAGCCACTGCGAGAATCTACCTTAACCACATAAAAGCCTTTCTTCTGAAAATATGCCTTCCATGCTTCATTCTGGCGTTCATCGCCAAGGTCTGATTTATTTAAAAGAATCAATCTGGCCTTGTTTTTCCCAAGCTCATCAATGTCCGGATTCCTGCTTGAAAGTGGAACACGGGAGTCTACAAGTTCAATGATCAAATCGATCAGCTTAATATCTTCTTGCATCTGTCTTTTTGCTTTGGTCATATGACCAGGATACCACTGTACGTTCATATTTACCTCATTTTCTATTATCTTAATTTTCCAAAGGGCCGATTTCCTTTTTAGGTGAAATCTGAAACCACAACTTACCAACTATATATTTTTTGTTCACTCGTCCAATAGCACCATAACGACTGTCTTCACTGTTATTCCGATTATCACCCAGAACAAAATATTCTCCGGCCTCCAGGGTGACTGCTTTCGCTGCCATTCCCGGATTATTGATCGTCGGAAAATCCCGTCCCTCTTTATAGGTTTCTCCATTGATCAGAATCCTGCCATTCACAATCTGAA
>CAKSPW010000155.1 GCA_934486495.1 uncultured Clostridia bacterium | reverse complement strand
CGGTAATGCTTTCGGCAGTTTCTGCAAAGCGTCAACTTCACGGTTTAAGGTCACATCCGATTTGTCGATGGAATAAGAAACCTGTATTGCCAATTCTTCTTCTGGGATATAGAAGTCAACCTCAACATTATGGTTATAGAAAAAGACGCGCTCATTATCGCAGTCATTTCCATATTTGCGGAAAAGAGCAACGGCAACCATGTTTTCCAATAAAGTAGTTGTCGGATCCACAAGAAGAAGGCTAAGTAATCCATTATCAATGAAATAATATTTGCAGTTAGTTTCGCGTTCCGCAAATGCAGCATTTATGTTACGTAGCCGCAACAAAAGCCACGCATCTTCACAATGCCCGATATAATTGCTGGTCGTCGGAATGGTTATTTTGCCGCCTATTCCGGACAAAACTTTAGAGAGTCGCGAATAAGACAATGGTTGTTTCACACTTTCAGCCATCTTCTTGACCATAAGACGCAGGAGGTTCGGATTGCTGATTTTGTTACGCGCACAAATGTCTCCAAGATATATCTTCTGATATACTGAACTCATGTACCCCCTTTTCACCGTCAACAGAACACTCTCCGGCAATCCTCCCCAGTTCATATATTCTGCGTATTCCCGCAAAAAGATGGCCTTTCCTGCAGTACTCATCAAAGTATTGTCATCATAAGGAATATTTCGCGAACGGAGATATTCTGTGAAACTATATGGATAAACCTCTATTGGTATATAACGACCTCCAAGAGTTGTCATTATCTCTTTTGAAAGCATCTTGGCATTTGAACCGGTAATCCAAACGGTACGTTTGCTGTCGGCCATCCTCCTCGCAAACTTTTCCCACCCGTCAATATTGTGCATCTCATCAAGGAACAGCATCGGATTATCCTTTCCGGTCATTTCAATATGGCATTCAATGATCGAATTGAAGTCTTCATAATTAAAGCCGATCAACCGTTCATCCTCGAAACTCAAATAAAGCATTTCATCCCAATTATGCCCTTCACGCAACAACTGTTGAATCCGTTCAAAGAGAACAAATGACTTGCCGGCTCTTCTCACACCGACAAACACATAACAGCCATAGCCCTCAGTTTCAATGTCTCTGTGGACTATATTGTAACTTTCGATTTCACGACGATTGTCCAGAAGAATCTGTTTAAGTAATGCTTTATTAACCACGATTATTAAACTGCCATTTTAAATATTTACACAAAAGTATAAAATATCATTTAAAGAACAAAGCATTTATCTACAAGAGATGACTTTCCAGCGGACCCGCCAGATTCCGTCGTTGAAGTCATGACTGATTATCTTGAATTCACCGACTTCCGAGGTGTTCGATACATGAGCGCCGATGCACGCGCAATCGTCATAGTCTCCAATGCTGACTATGCGTAAAGTATCTGAGGCATCATCAGGCAACTTGCTCAGGTCCACAATCCCGGCGGCATCTTCTTTCGAAACGAAATGTATCGTCACGGGCAATGCAGCATTGATAATTTCATTGACCTTCGTCTCGATTGCAGCCACCTGCTCGTCCGTAGGGCAGGTGTCAAGGATGTAGTCGCATTTGCTTTTCTTCCGCTCGACATGGGCATTGCGTGAACGTGGGCAGCCGAACATGTTGACCATCGTGCGGTTAAGGATATGCTCAGCAGTGTGCGCCGGCTCGTATTCAGCCTTGTTATGGGCATTCAATATCGGTTCTTCCATAATTTTTCCATTTACCGCGAAGA
>CAKSPW010000154.1 GCA_934486495.1 uncultured Clostridia bacterium | reverse complement strand
AACAGGAATTCATCAGAAATAATCTGTCATTCGCATCTAACATGAAAGTGTATCGCATCCATGAGCGCAACGGCATAGATTGTTTCTTTATGCAGGTTTATGATAGAGTTTTGCCGGTTACTTTTGAAAGTGCTTTGTAGAATTGGATCAACACCGTATCTTTTGGCAATAATTCAGCAATAGCTGATATGAAATAAAGTAAATCCGGCATATAAAAATTTACGGAAGATATTATTGTAGATGTGGTTTTAATATGAAAGTGCAAAAAGTGATTTAAAAAGATAAAAAATACGTATTTAGGGTAGAAGGCGATGATTTTGGAGAGAAATTATGAAGGAAAGAAATAACCGCCCAAAATTGTATAATAGCTTAAATGGCTTGATTTCAGCAGAATGTTGGAATCAAGCCTTTTAATTTTTGCTGCGAAAATGTATAAACCAATCGAAAAACGGTATATAACGGTATAATAATATAACGCAACAGCGAGTTGCTTGACACTGTAAAAACAATCTGTTATAATGTAATGGTAGGGAGGTGCTTTATATGAACACAAAAGAAGTAATATACGAGCTTCGCACTAAAAACGGTATGTCACAGGATGAGCTTGCAGAAAAAATATTTGTTACAAGGCAGGCCGTTTCACGCTGGGAAAACGGAGAAACAGTTCCGAATACGGAAACTCTGAAACTGCTTTCCAAATTATTTGATGTTTCGATTAATACGCTTTTAGGCTCGCCGAGACAGCTTATCTGTCAGTGCTGCGGAATGCCGCTCGGAGACGATGCAGTCCTCGGCAGGGATAACGACGGCGCACTTAATGAGGATTATTGCAAATGGTGCTATTCCGACGGAACTTATACCTATAACAATATGGATGATTTGATTGATGTCTGCGTCAAAAATATGGCAAACGAAAATTTTACGGAGGAACAGGCCCGTTCTTATATGAAGGAGCTGCTTCCGAAATTAGATTATTGGAAACGTTATGATGAGCTCAGCGATAACGGACAGTTTGAGGAATTTAAACAGCAACTGATGAACGAAATAAACGAACTTCATATAGAAGGAATGCCAAAGGTTGAAAAATTAAATGCCCTTGTAGGAAAGTTTGTCAATCTTGAGTATATGCTGCCAAACGGCAATTTAGTGAAGTTTTTAGACGACAAAAAGACCTACCTCGGCAATCAGCTCGAATGCGAATTTGGCGGAGAAAGATGTTTCGGAATTCTTGCTAATATGGATTTTCTGCTTGTATGTACTTATGAAAAAGACGGGTTAAACCCCGAGCTGGTATTATATAAAAAGAGATAACCGGCTTACGTAACAAATATACATTAATTTACCGTTATCAAAAATTTTGTCTCCGCTTCCGGCAGATACTTATCAAAATCAGAAAGCACATTGCTTTTAATACCAAAAACACCGGCCACAGCATAAGAAACGGAGTGCACTATGTGAAATTTGGACTGATAAAGTTTGGAAATGTCAATAAATGTGCAGTCGAAATTTACCCAAAATTCTGAAACTGTAATTCTACGTGTAATGCGTACTCTGCCGCCTCTCATTGCCATACTGACAATAACAGCTATAACAGTAATGGCTCAAAGCGATTTGCTGCCGACATTCCCGTTGAAAGCTATCCCGACAATGCCACGGATAAAAGCGTTGCAATAACTCAAAATCTGATAGGCGGAATTTTAGACGAGGTGCAAAACGGACTTGGTTATCAGCCTGCTTGGTGCAAGGCAAATAA
>CAKSPW010000153.1 GCA_934486495.1 uncultured Clostridia bacterium | reverse complement strand
ACATAATTGATGGCGCCGGAAATACGGCTGAAAATAATTACTTAAATGAAGCGGAATTCAGTTATTGTATGGCATATATCTTTGCAAGCGGATCAAAGATTTTGTTTTCGGGTGATGATATGACAACTTATACAGACGAACAAATAAATCTCATTAACAGATTAAAGGATTTAGATAATGATAATATATATTTTGAGAACGATCAATTTGAAATTTGCCATAATAAAAAGTATTATGTATTCTTAAATAGTACGGAAAATGAAAAAAGCTTTAACATAAATTGTGCGAAAATGAGTGACTTTTTTGACGATAGCGTGGTTTGCAATCCTATCAATGTTTCGGCACATAGCGGAAAAATAATTGAGTTGATATATTGATTTTCGTATGATAAAAATTTGGCATTGTCAATAGTTGGGGCAAGATCAAAAGCGTATTTTTTCAAAAACAGAAGTTTTTGCACACATTAATCACAAAAAGGAGGCAGCTTAGAAACTGCCTCAAAAACTACGGCAAGCTTTTATCTGCATTACTGATAAAGAGCCTATCTATAATAAAACATTACAGCTTATCATCATCGAACATAGTAAAGATTTGAAGCTCAGATAGTGCAGCGATCAATGTGTTTATATTCTGAAAACCCATTTTATGGACAATTCTGTGAACGTGTCCGCGAATGGTTACCTCCTCAACAAAGTTTTCAGAAGCAATTTGACTGTAGCTTTTACCATCATATATCGCCTTCAGTATTTTGAGTTCATGCTTTGAAAGATTAAGCATTTTGTTAAACATAAAGAGCAACGATTTTTGCCGTTGTTCAATTTCACAGTATTGTTCATTTAGCTTTTTAATTGTTGAGTATTGCATTGTTTGGTTTGTGTCGCCGTAAACCGTTTCAATAGTGCGTATGATTGTGTCAACCGGTTGATTTTTAAAGATATAATCTGAGGCGCCGCCGTTTATTGCGTCAAACACGGATTTTTTATCCTCATTAACCGATACTACTATAATTTTGCTGTCAGGTGACACATCCTTCAGAGTGCTCATTATATTCAACCCGGAGAATTGAGAATCCATCTGGATATCCAAAAGGATGATGTCCGGCTTAAGCTTAGAGGTAAGTATTACGGCATCCTTTTCATTGTTGGCTTTGCCGCAACAAACGCAAGTGTCCGATTTATTTATTGCCAATTCAAAAAAATCACATATGTATATCATATCATCACATATTAATACCCTGATTTTGTTCATATTATATTATCCTTTCAATTTTTTCAGCTATCGGATGTTAATCTCCGGCTGCCTTTTATTCATATTGTTGGCGCTGATAATCTGTTATTAGTTATTGTTTTGCCAACGGCAGTGTTAACTGTATCAGTGTATACTTATTTTCTTCGCTTTTAATAAACACAGTTCCGTTATGACTGTTTATTGTTTTTTTTATATAATTAAGGCCAAGACCAAAGTTTTTGTCGTTATGCTTTGAGGAATAGAGGGGGTTAAAGACCTTTTGTATGTTTTTCTTTGCGATACCAACGCCGTTATCTAAAAAATTAATATATATATTATGCCCCTCAACTCCGACGGTTATACTTATGGTTGGATCGGTATTCTTGTCAACAAGAGCCTCTATACTGTTGTTTATTATACATACAAAAGCATCCGAAAGTCTGAATTCATCCCCTATGGTGTAGATGGGTTTGTCGGGACAGTTTTGTGATACTCTGATTTTTTTTGGTACAGCCGCATTTTTGATGCTCATTTCTAAACAGGTTT
>CAKSPW010000152.1 GCA_934486495.1 uncultured Clostridia bacterium | reverse complement strand
AGAGAAGGTTCGTTGTCTCCTTTCTAAAATGATGATTTCCGGTGCAAATATCCTCATTCTGGATGAGCCTACCAACCATCTGGACATGGAATCTATTACGGCACTTAACAATGGTCTCATTAAGTTCCCTGGTGTTATTCTTTTCACCTCCCATGACCATCAGTTCGTTCAGACAACAGCAAACCGTATTATGGAAATTCTTCCAAACGGTACTATGATTGATAAGATCACTACTTATGATGAGTATCTTGCCAGTGATGAAATGGCTAAGAAGCGTCACGTATTCCAGATCACCGAAGAAGACGCACAGGACAACTAAGTTCTGTATTTTTATGCAAATAATTTTTCTTTATAAAAAGCTCCTCTTTATCAGATTTGATCCGATAAAGAGGAGCTTTTATAATAAGTCGCCATTATTTTCTTAGCGTTCTTACTTTTTGCTGTTTCCTGCAAATCCCGTTATTTTAATGAAATCAGACGGATAATAATAAGTTACGTTTCCCTTCTTAGTCGTCAGAACTCCTGTATAAGATCTGCCAGCTGAACTCTGAGGAATCAGCATGAAATGATATTTAACGCTTCCATTAGTGGTAATATATTTACGCTTGTAGGAAGCGACACGCTTCTTATTCGTATAGCGTCTGCATAAATTATAACTGGACTTAAAGGTATAGGTCTCATAAGTTGCAGCATTCAGTCTACGGTTTATGGATGCACCCTTCTTCGCAGCAACAATAAGGGGTAACGTAGAAATATTACTTTCCGTTCTCGTCATCTTAATCCACTGACCCTTCTCGATCGTTCTGGTAGCCTTCAATGGACTATGCTTTTTACTCTGGTAAGCTGCTCTTAGCTTACTCTTTGTATTGGTGGTGTTAACCTTCACGCTAAGCTTAGCAGAGCCAGATGTTACTTTAATACATGCAATCATTCCCTGATTAGAGGAACTGGTACTCTTTATATAAGTAGTATTCGTAATTTCGCCGGAATCTGTGCGGGCATTCTTCATAGCCACCGCTTCTCCGCCATATGCATATACAACATCATATCTGGTTCCGGCGCTCTGTGGCTGAATCCGGTAGGTATAATTGGTAATCCGGTTCCCCTGAATGTCAGTATTCATCAGATGGAGACACTTCCCTGACTTAATATTAATTGGCGTAAATGCCTTAGTTGCCGCTGATACAGGCAATGCACACATCATCGTTATAGCCGTAGCCGCAAGCCCAATCAATAATTTCTTAAATCTCTTCCCTTCTCTCATAAATCCTCCTTGCTGCCCCTTCCTATAATGGGCTAATTATAATAAATTTCTGTTAGTTTCAGCTTCCCAACCCCTTATCAGAAGCATTTTATATTTATATATAGTATAACATATTGATTTTTTCTTTTGTAAAACTTGTTTTCTCATTAAGAAAGAGGTTACAACCTATCATTCTCCCTGGTCAGCCGTAATCTCTGCCAGCTTGCCCCCCGTTACCTTCAGTAAATCATCCACCGGTACCTTTAAGGTCAGACCAATTCTGCCTCCGCTTACGTAAATCTCCTGAAAATCTCCCGCAGAAGCATCAAATACAGTCGGAAATGGTTTCTTCATTCCAATCGGACTGCAACCGCCTCTCACATAACCTGTAATTTTCGTAATGTCTTTCACATGAATCATATCCACTGTTTTCTCACCCACAGCTCTTGCTGCCGCCTTACGATCCACCTCTTTCTCAATAGGGACTACAAAAACATAATAACCACCGCTCTTCCCTTCCATCACAAGTGTCTTAAAAG
>CAKSPW010000151.1 GCA_934486495.1 uncultured Clostridia bacterium | reverse complement strand
ACCGAATCGGACGATTCGTTCGGAGTAATCACGCTCGGTGCGCATAAGCTTACCTCTATTATAAAGGTATCGGAGGAACTCTTAAACGATTCCGCATTTGACCTTGAACAGTATATCTCAAAAGAGTTTGTAAGACGTATGGCAGCGGCGGAAGAAAATGCGTTCATAAACGGCACCGGAACAGGCAGACCTACTGGAATATTGCAAACAGCGGAAACAGGTAAAACCACAGCGGCGGCAGCGGCGATTACAGCAGATGAAGTTATTGACCTCTATCACAGCCTTCGCTCACCATACAGAAAAAATGCCGTATTTATTGCCAACGATTCAACTGTAAAAGCAATCCGCCAGCTTAAAGACTCAAACGGAATGTATCTGTGGCAGCCGGGACTGAAAGAGGGACAGCCGGATACCCTTATCGGCAACAGAATTATATCTTCCGCATATATGCCCGAAATCGGAGCAGGTAAAAAGCCGATTCTTTTCGGTGATGTTTCATATTACTGGATTGCCGACCGCCAGGGCAGAACCTTCCAAAGATTGAATGAACTGTACGCTGCAACGGGGCAGGTGGGATTCAGAACTTTCCAGAGAGTGGACGGGAAGCTTACTCTTGCAGAAGCGGTAAAAACGCTTACTTGTAAGGCATCGTGAGGTGAGCCGATATGCGCATAAAAATATTGGTATCGTGCAGCGGACTTGATTTCGCATATGGGCAAGGTGACGAAGTCATTGTTGCAGAGGATTTGGGAAAGGGTTTAATTGCCGGAGGACTGGCAGAAGAAATCGCCGAAACCAAACCGAAAGAAAAACAGAAACCGAAAGCAGGTGGAAAGGCAAATGCTGACGCTTGATGAAGTAAAAGATTTTTTAAGAATAGACCACAACGAGGAGGACAGATACATTTCCGTCCTTCTGCTTTTGGCAAAGGAACTTTGCGAGAATTATTTGAGGAAAGACATCATCGAACCGATGCCGGAGTCTGTGCGCCAGGCACAGCTTTTGGTTATTTCACATTTTTATGAAAACAGGAGCGGCGCACCTATTCCCGAAACGGTGTATCGGCTTTTGGATAATTACAGAAAGGACCAATTCTAATGAACTTTTCAAAATTAAGACACAGAATAGTTTTCCTGTCCCCGACAGATGAAATTATAAATTCTATGGGTGAAACGGTGCCGAGATACAAGCCGTTCAAACCGTATCTACCATTGCCTTTGCAAGTAGATGCAGATAAGGTATATTTATCGCACGATAATGACGGTAATGCAGTATTGGAATATGCGAACGGAAAACCGTATGCGCATAAATTGGCGCTTGAAAACTTTTCTGTTGCGGCATTTGTCGCACCAACCACTGGTAGAGAGTATGAAGAAAGTCAGAAAATCCGCGCGGAAACCACATACAAAATCTCAACCAGGTATTTTCGAGGGATAAATTCTACGCATCGTATTCTCTACAATAACCGTGAATTTGAGATCGTGTCCGTGCTTGATCTAAATGAACGGCATGAGGAACTCCAGATCATAGCCGCCGAAAGAAACGCACAAACGGCACAGAATTTCGATAAGGGTGAGTATAATGGCGAGGAATGACGGAACATTCGGATTTGAGGATTTGCAAAAGGCTTTTAGCCGTATCGAGCAAAAGTATGAAAACAAGACGGACGCTATGCTTATGGCAATGGCAAATGTTGCAAGACAGCGTGTCCGTGCCAAGACACCGACAGGAAAAACAAAAAAGCTGAAAGGTTCATGGCGCACAAAAAAGCCTAAGACCTTCGGCAAGGCGCGTGTTGCCCGTGTGCAGACCGAGAACCGGTACGGTCATGTGGTCGAAGAAGGACATAGAGTCGTAACAGG
>CAKSPW010000150.1 GCA_934486495.1 uncultured Clostridia bacterium | reverse complement strand
CACTTTGAGGTCCATCTGGAGCTCAAAAACAAGTCCGACCTGCCGGACTTCGTCTCGACCGTCCGCGCCCTCGGCATCCGCATCGACGATATCGAGTCGAATCCCGCGTACTTGAATTCCGGCCTCAGCGTGTTCACCGTCTCCTTCACCGTAAGCAGCGCGGAGCTCAAGCAGTATAAAAAGCACGGCGAGATCATCGAGGCGCTGCGGTCGCTGGATTACGTATATTATATCGAAGAAATGAACTGAACCCGGAATTCCTCCGGCTGCGGGCAGTTTTGCCGGAAAAGGGCTTGCAGCACGGCGTTTTTCGTACTATAATAGAAGAAAACGTCGGAAAAGGTGAGCATATGGAGATCAAGCGCGCAGCCGAGCTGCTTCGCGGTCTTGCAGACGGCGTCGACCCCATGACGGGCCGGCCGCTGCCGGACGAGAGCGTCTATAACCGCCCCGAGATCATCCGGGCGCTGCACTGCGTCCTGCGGGAGCTTCAGGAGCGCGCCGACGGCGCGGCCGCCACAAACGCGGGCCGAAGCTGGAACGCGGAGGAGGAAGCGCGGCTGCTTCAGGAATACGGTGCGGGGCTCACGACCGAGACGATCGCGCGCCGCCATGGGCGGAGCATCGGCGCCATCGAAACGCGCCTGTCCGAGCTTGGCCAGCGCGACCAGATCCAGTTCAGCATGCGATAGGAGCCGCTTATGGAACGAACCAGACTGGAGCTTTTATTCGATCAGGAGCTGCTGCAGAACGCCGAGCAGGCCCGCATTCTGTGCGGCAGTCCCGTGACGCGCTTCGTGCGCAGCGTGCAGACCACCGGCGGCGTTTGGGCCGTGCGGGAGCTTTGCAGGCGGAACCGTCCGTCCGACGCGTTCGATTCGCTTGCACAGGCCGGCCGACTCGACCTGTCCGCAGAGGCCAGCGCCGTCAAGGGCAAATACGGCCCGCTCTTTACCGACGACGAGGTCAACGCCTGCCTTGCGCTGCTTTTAGAGGCCGGATATTTTCAAAAAGCGGGACGGTGAGACGCCTTGCCTGCAAAGCAGTAAAATTCAAAGTTCCGGGAGCAGACATGATTGCGGTCATTCCTGTTCTGCTTTTGGCGGCTTATCTGTTCATTGATCTCTCGTCTTTCGTGAAATGCTTTACGGTGTCTGTTGGATTCTTCAACTCGGTTCTGAAAAATTCCGGATACATCTTCATATCCTCGTCGAGTGAGACCCAACGAAGATGTTCCTTGCTGTTAGCTTCCATGAAGCTTTCGCTGATCGGCGCAAACGTATCAGGCACTTTCATATAGAAGAAAAACGTGATCTCATAAATCAGCTTGTTCAGATTGGAAGGCGCATCGCCATAGAAATAGTTTTCATGCACGAAGCCGAGACGGTCAATTTCCATCTGAACGCCTGTTTCTTCAAGCACTTCACGAACAACAGTATCCTCTGCTGTTTCACCGAATTTTAGCCTGCCGCCAACGGAGTAGAGATAATCTCCACCATTGCTGACCATCAAAAGCTTTCCATCTTTCATGATGATCGCACCGGCACGAACATTCAAGATCCCGTCGTCACAGGCGACGCACATATCCTTGTTCATGGTTCTTTCTCCATTTCGTTCCGTAGTTTTTCATTCAATGTCGGCCGTACTGCCGCCGAACTTCTCTCAAATTACTGTCTCAGGTAAGCGCTGCCCCGTCCCGGCGTGTCAGACAGTATAACAGCCGGGGACGCCTGTGTCAAGGAAACAAAACGCAGTAGATTTTCTTAGGCCGGTTGTGCTATACTGGACGCAGTAAGCATGGGAGGGAATGCCATGTATCCGAAAAAACAGCCAAAAAGCGACCGGGAGAAATTCTACGGCGCATTTCAGAAAAAGGTCGGCTGCAAGCCGGAGCAGTATCTGCGCCGGAAGCTTGCCGGCGGCATGCCGAAGGAT
>CAKSPW010000149.1 GCA_934486495.1 uncultured Clostridia bacterium | reverse complement strand
CTAAGGATACAGGGGAGATTCAAGGAAATATAGAGATTTTGATCTATCCGCTGGAAGAGGAACTGATCATTGAGATCAGTGATGATGGAAAGGGATTTTCCACAAAAAGACTGGAGGAAATACGGGAGAATCTGAAACATGCCACCATGCACCAGGAAAAAGAAGCACACATTGGCATGGAAAACATTTACCGCCGTATTTCCTACCTTTATAAAGACCGGTTTTCCATGGATATTCAGAGCGAAGAGAGTCACGGTTCTACGATCGTGCTGTCACTTCCGCTCGAAATCGAGGATTCCAGAAACTGATTTTCGTCAATGATCTGTTGAAACAATGCTTCATCCAGATCCGGATTATTCCATTTAAAAAGGGTATTTTGAACATAATCATCGGAAAAATACAATAAGGAGCGATCTTCGATAATAGGAGAGAGCTCCTTTGCCTGTTCTTCCGAGGTGATCAGAACCCCGGGAATACAGTGGCTGGTGCTGGTTTCCTCCAGAGGATAGCCTTTCAGGGTATTGATCATTTTTAGGGACAGATAGTACGGATCCAGAGAAAGATGCATGATTCCATAAGCACTTTTTAAAATACCACTGTGAAAATCGTCTACGAGCTTATCTGTAAAATCAATGGCAATGAGACTGATGCGGCTGGTACTGCGCATGGCCTGAATCGCGGTGAGCACCTGATGGGAACCGTCGATGCTTCGGGTCCCTGCCAGGAAAAAACAGTCCAGATCCGGATATGCCTGAATGATACTTTTGATGTTTGTCTCAATATCGGAATCCGTATGCATGGTTCTGGCTTCTGTGAGAATCTGGGCATCCGGATATTCCATAAGCGCCTTTTGAAAACCGGCTTCTCTCAAACGACAGGTATTGTCCCATTTGGATTCTGACAAAATTGCAAATTTGCGGTAACCTTTTTCCAGTACGGATTTTGCCAGCTGATAAGCACTTTCTTCTTCGTTTTCATAGGTATTTCCAATATAATATGGAGAATCCTGACAGAATTTTTCAATATCTTCGTCGGTAATGCTTCGCAGGTAAATGCCCCAGTAGATCTTCGCATCTTCGCACATCCGGCAGATCGTGGGAAGAACCTGGTCCGTGGTGGGGACAAAGAGGATTCCGTCTACATCCTGGGAAATAAAATATTCAATATTGTAAATAGATTGTTCATTGGAAGTTCCGAAGTTACGGTAGTCCGCCCGGATAAATTCCACATTGGCGAGTTTTTCCAGATGTTTCAGGTTTTCATTGAGAATGTGAAAGGAGGTATTGTAGTCTGCCTCCCGAAATTCCAGTCCAATGCGAATGGGTGAATCTGTTCTGTCAGATGCGAAAACCTGAGATGGTGTATGGAAAAGAAAAATAGTAAACAGGAAAAAGAAAAAAAATCTGGCAAAATTTTTCATGGTTACCTCCGGTAAATTGGTCTTTCAGGATTATGAATGCAATGATTGATCGTGAGAGCGCCAATGGCGCGGTGTAATTGATTTTCATTCATAGGGATGTCTGCGCAAGCAGACATGTCTGTTTAGAATCCATTATAGTCCAAATCTTGTTTTTATTCTACAGAAATTTATAAAAACAACGAAAAACCACAAAAATCAAACAAAAACTCCAACTAAAGCAACAAAAATAGTGTTGAATTCTGTTGACACCGTATAGGAGATGACGTATAATGAGCATAGAAAACTATGTCATGGAACAGCATAGAACCTATTGCTTTTTATGCGGCAGCTTCCATGAGAAAGGAGAAACATGGAGAAATACAATACAAGTGAGATTCCGAAATCTTCCAGAATTACCCGTCTGGTGGATCATCTCTATGCGAAGATGCCAGAGATTGAATCTTACAGAGCTAAGCTGATCACTGAGTCCTATAAGGAGACCGAAGATCAGCCGATCATTACCAGAAGAGCGAAAGCTTTTGCCCACATTTTACATAATATTCCCATTATTATCCGTGATGAGGAATTGATTGTAGGAAGCAACTCCATTGCTCCAAGAGGATGCCAG
>CAKSPW010000148.1 GCA_934486495.1 uncultured Clostridia bacterium | reverse complement strand
GGTGAATTGCAAAAGTAAGCTCCAGTTTGCACGATTTACTTCCGGGTTTCCAAAAGTCTCGCAAGATTAAATTCCGGGAAAGTAATGCAGCCCACGAAAAGCTGGAAGTTAATTTTACAAACACTGCTCAACCCGGAATTTACTCTTACAAAGGGAATTGAATATTTTCAGCCGGTGTGTTAGCATAGATACAGATCGGATACCCAGCGTAAAAATGGGCATGCCAAACGGAGGCCGAAGCGTTTTTGCAAAATTTGCAAAAGTAACTTCCACCTCTGGAAACGGATATATTCCGAATGGCGGCAGCCTGTTTTACTTCTTGAGCAGACGGGGTGTCAGGTTAATATCGTTTGCGGGGATCTCCTGAATGCCGAGGGTCGGCAGAATGGTCTCGCCGTATAAGAAGCTGAACAACCGGTGGGCAGACTGGTTATTCAGCTTCTTTCTCGTATAGGAGTTAATGTGGCTCATCATAAGCAGAATATCGCTCTGTTGCAGATTGTCAAAGGATGTGCCCTTCGGGAGGATACGGCGAATGAACTCATGCGTAACCTCGCAGCCGCCCTTTTGGTCGGAGCGCTGCGGATCACAGTAGAAAACTCTGCTTCGTACCTCACCAAATTTGGTGCACTCAATGGATACAGGATCGGTAAATTCACTGCCCCTGTCGGTCAGTATAATGGGGAACAAACGGCAATACTGTTCGTGACCAAGCGTCTCATACAACCATTCAAAAACCTCTGTGACAGACCGTGCGGTATTCCGGTTCCTCAAAAATGCAAGCATGAGGTTTGAGTTGCGGAAGAATACCGTCAGCAGTACCTTGCCGCCTTTGCGTCCCTCCACAGAGTCAATTTCCACGACAGGAATATCTGGATTGGCTGCGGTATATTCGAGGAAATCCTCATAGGTTCGTCCGAGATGGCATTGCTTGTCTACCCGTACAGACGGTTTCTTCTTACGTACCTTGTAGCGCACCTTTCTGGGCAGATCAATGTTTCCTACAGACAGAAGGCCGGCGTCCACATAATTGTAAATCGTTCTCTCATCCAGCATGATTTCGTCGGCATTGTTCACGCAGATTTGGTGAATGGACTGTCCCTGCTTAATAAGCGGCGAGATGATTTGGTCAATCTGGTCCAACTCTGCAGGCGTTACAGCAAAGCCTTGCCTGGATTCGCTGCGAGTGGCTTCGTATTCTTTCTGAGCAAATTTTGCCTCATAAAGATGACGTTCCAATTTACAACTCTGGCGTTGCTGGCAGCCGTTGCAGACATACGGCGGCTTATCCAGTTTGGCGCACTGTTCCGGTTGAAAGTCCGGGCAGATTTCAAAGCACTTGGTCTGATAGCAGGAGTGGCAGGGCTTTCCATAAGTGAATTTACAGGGATTGCACAAATCGCCGTAATGCTTGCAATCTCTGCGGATAACGCACGGATTGTATCCTCCGGCTTGTTTCAGTTTGATGTGTGTACGGACTTCCTTGGAAATGGTTGTAGGATCTTTTCCTAATTCAGCTGCGATGGCGGAAAAGTTTTTTCGTTCTCTGAGACCGACTTCAATGGCGATCCGGTCACTAAGGGTCAAATGAGTGTTTTTAGCCATGGTTTTCTCCGTTTCTCACTGCCGCCATTCGGAGAAAAAGGGGCTCCGCCCCTGAACCCCGAGGTTTATCGCTTTTGTTTCCAGGAAAGCAACAAAAAAGGGCAGCATCCGTTAAGATGCCGCCTTCCCGCAAACCCTATGTGCCGCTCAGGTCGCTCCTCAGCGTTGCCCTATCCTGCACACAGGTAAAACATTTATATTGTAAGTTACTGTTGGATGCAAGTCAATGGCTGTACACAATGTTTGTAAGAGTTACTTCCGGGTACATTTTTGCATGATTAAATTCAGCCCCACTTGTATTCCAACTGGAATTTAGTTTTTCTATTGAGGAATAAGAACATTATTTGTAGCCGGAGATCGAACGGAAATGGCTATTTCGTATAACAAGCTTTGGAAGCTGCTCGTCGATAAGAAGATGAGCAAAGCCGATCTGCGCAAAGCGG
>CAKSPW010000147.1 GCA_934486495.1 uncultured Clostridia bacterium | reverse complement strand
GTCGTTTTTGTTGTATCGCCCGTTTTAAGCGAATATGCGGTTACATTTGAACTGCTGTCATACGTATAGCTCTGCTCAGATGTACCGTTTAAAACACGGCTATAATCATGGTAATCGCAAATATATTTCTTTTTATTTTCATTTCGTGCCTCCTTTTGTTTGTCATAGGGCAGGGATTTCCTGCCCTACATTCCCTTATACTTGATATAAATTCCAAACTATTTTAGAAACATAAACATATACTCTTGTATATTCCCCCTCAGGTTTCATTACCGTATACCATATATTTCTTTGCGTTTTATCAATTCATTTAACTACCGTTCTCGGCAGCCACACTCCGTAATCTATCATATCTTCAGGATATTCTCCGTTACTCAAATCAAGTATAATTTTTTGTCATACATTCTGATTTTTGACGGTATAACCTGATCTATGTACTCATTTGGAACCAATAGTACCGCATCATTATATTTTTTGTAAAAAACTTCGTTTTTTCAGTATCACTTAATAATAGCAGACAATTTACGTATCATGTTTTAATCAGCAATATCAATAGTGAAATTGCTATTGTTATCGTTTTCGTCAATTGTAACTACAAAATTATCTCCATTATATTTAAATAAAATTTTTATAGCACTATTCTCCCCTTTTTTTAACGATGTACCATTTTCTGCAAGTCGAAAATAAAAATCGGATATTTCATCTGCAGATGATTTTGAAACATATGCCGCCAAAGTGTCTGATGATCTGTATTTAAAAATAGTACTCGGTGGTAATGGGATATTATTTTTTTGTTCATTTAAAATGTATACGTGTTTTGTAGTTGGGCTAAAAATCATGTTACTCTCTCGTCTGAAAGGTGTATTCAATATATATACACAGAATATACCACCTAATACAAAACACAATATGATTGCTACTACACCTTTTTTTCTATATTGAACGAATATAAGAATCACCACTACAATACAAATGATTGCTAATAAAATCGTCATAAACAAGAATTTTATACTCAAAATGATCATTCCTTTACTAATTAAATTCGGCTGTAGAAAAGCTTCCAACATTGATCAAATCGTAATCAATATACCGATTACTTTTTGTCCAACCATCATAAACTTTAAAAAATCTTGCGTTTTTTTGGAATATTCCTGTGTTTTTTGTAAATACACTATATCCTATTACAACTACTGTGTGGTCACCATAATAACCAAACGCAATATTAAATAAAAGTGGTCGGCCAGCATCGATTTCTTTCTTGACTGTATTAAAATCCCAAACATATGTACTATTTCCTTTGCCGAAAATACCATATTTTTCAAAAACATCATTGATAATATTGTTAATCTTTGTTGGTGATGTTCCACCATCGCTACTATATCCATAACCTTCTGCAATCGCTTTAATATCACCATATAATGTAGCATTGTCAGGAATAGTTGTATAACCATTGTTATCTCTTTGATAAGCAAAAAGCCTTGTAATGCCAGTAAGTGTACAATTATTAGCTCCATATTCCAAATCATTCATTAAAAAATTCGGAACATTCGGCTCTAAAGTTCCCCAGCTGCTTGCTGTCCAGCCAGAGCCATATTTATCATTTACATAAACAGAAGTATCATAAATACCTCCATATCCACTTTGACCACTAATTTGTCCAGCACTATTGCCAATGGTCCAACCATTTCTTACAGGCGTTCCGCCATTTAGTCTTATGTTATCGGCATATTGATTATAAGTAATATACCCCCCCTGCCAAGCATTATATGCAGATTTAATATTGCTCTCCGCACTTAGCCCAGCTCTATCTATAAACATCACTGGATTATTCTCACAATAAACATACCAATTAAGACCGCTGCGAATCGGGTCTTCCGTCAAAAATCTTCCGGTATCTGCACTATAATACCTATTTCTAAGATAAACAAGTCCCGTTTCATTATCGGTATATTCGCCGCAATAGCCAAACGGATTGGCTACAAAAGCATTTCCGGTAATTTCATTTCCGAACGCCGAATACTGATAAGTGTTCTCAAGCTGTGAGCCGTTATAAATC
>CAKSPW010000146.1 GCA_934486495.1 uncultured Clostridia bacterium | reverse complement strand
AATGCTGCCTCCTCCGCACCGCTGAGTTTGACGGTTATCCCCTCAAGAAGCATTTGCGGATAAAGCTCATGATTTTCAATGCTTTTTAAAAGCTGTTCGTATTTAATTCTCTCATGTGCTGCGTGCTGGTCGATAAATATAACGCTGTCACCGCACTCGGCTATGATATACGTGTCAAAAAGCTGTCCTATTGCTTTTATATCTCTGTAAAGCTCACTTTTTGCGACGGGAGCCTGTCCTGCGGAAATTTGTTTTTTCGGCTCATTTTCTGCAATATTATCCGCCGAATTAAAATCAGTCTTTATTTTGCTGTCATGTGCCGAAGCATCTTTATTTGTTTCAACACTTTCGGTATTGTCAGACAGATTAAAATCAGTCTTTATTTTACCGTCATATGCCGAAGCGTCTTTATTTGTTTCAACGCTTTTGCTGTTATCTTCCGAATTAATATCTGTCTTAATCTCCCCTTCAGGCTCGCCGATTACGGTAGTATCGGCAGGCTTTTCACCGATTTTAAGCTCACTTTCAGGCTCGGATAACTTAAAATCTCTCTGCTCGTCTTTTTTTATAAATTGAGCAATGGGACTTTCTTTTATATATGCATTATCGCTCAAAATTTTTTTATCCGGCACTTCATGACTGTTTTCTTTCTTTTCCGCCGCAATCGACGAATTTTTATCATTCTTATGCTCTATTGCAAGCTGCTCGCCCGATGAATACATATTTTGCACAGAAAATGTTTTTTTGCTTTCTTTTTTCTCTATTTCAGGAACGTTGGGTATCGCATAGAGAGTATTTTTTACTCCGTAATATACAGCCTCATATACCTCTTTTTCATTTGAAAACTTTACTTCAAGCTTTGTCGGGTGAACATTTATATCAATATATGCCGGGTTTATTTCAAGATTAAGCGCACAAATCGGGTATTTGCCTATCATAATCTGATTTTTATACGCTTCCTCAACGGCTCTTGTAATAAGCGGGCTTTTAATATATCTTCCGTTTATAAAAAAGCTCTGAAAGCTTCTGTTCGGACGTGCAAGATTTCCCTTTCCGACAACACCGCCGACCTTAACGGCGCCTTGTGTATAGTCAACCGCCAAAACGGCATTTGCATAGTCACGTCCGTAGACGGCATAAACGGCATTTTTGAGATTTCCGTCACCCTGCGAAAAGATAACATCTTTTCCGTTTTTTACGAATCTAAATGATATTTCGGGGTGTGACAAAACAAATCTCGTCATAACATCTGTTACATAGCCTGCCTCGGTTGCGTCCTTTTTTAAAAACTTCATTCTCGCCGGTGTGTTGTAAAACAAATCCTTAACAACAAGCTTTGTACCTTCGGGCATTCCGTTTTCTTCCGACGCTATTATTTCGCCGCCCTCACACGTTACGCAAATACCGTTTTGCGAATTTTTCTGTTTCGTGTATAGAGCCGCCTTAGACACCGCACCGATTGATGAAAGCGCCTCACCGCGAAAACCGAGAGTATAAATTGCGTCAAGGTCATCCTCTGTTTGAATTTTGCTCGTTGCATGACGATAAAAGGCTCGCAATGCATCGTCAGGGGACATACCCTTTCCGTTATCCGATACACACATATATGTTGCGCCGCCGTTTCTTATTTCAACCGTAACCCTTGTTGCACCGGCGTCTATGCTGTTTTCGACAAGCTCTTTTATAACCGATGACGGTCTTTCAACAACCTCGCCGGCCGCAATTTTATTCGATATTTCAATCGGTAAAATATGTATTTCCGACACCTTTAATCCCCCTTGCAGTAGTTATTTCTCCACCTTTTCAAGCTTGGCAAAATTGGACATGAGAAGCTTTTTCCCGTAATCGTCGAATATAACCTCAAGCTTGTAATCGTCGCCGAAGCGTTCCGAAGAAATAACGCTTCCCTCTCCGAACTTATTATGTACTACTCTATCTCCCGGCAAAAACTTGCTGCCCTTTTTAATACTTGTATTTCTCCATCCATTATCCGTTACGGAATTTTTTGTAACCGCTCTTTGCACTCGTCTTTCAAAGGCATAAAGCGAATTATTTTTCTTTTCG
>CAKSPW010000145.1 GCA_934486495.1 uncultured Clostridia bacterium | reverse complement strand
TATCGAAAAAGAGGATAAATAATATTTGCAAAATAAATTATTGGAGGTGAAATGCAAATGGCGAGCAAGCTGCAAAACATCTGTGCTTTATCAAATGAAGTCGGCAAAAGCCTATCCGATTATGAAAAATGGACGGCATTTTTGAAAAGTGCGGCGTGGCAATATAAATATTCCTTTCAAGACCAGCTATTCATCTATGCTCAACGCCCGGACGCAACGGCGTGTGCAAGCATTGATATTTGGAATAAACGGTTAAAGTCTTGGATAAACCGTGGTGCAAAAGGTATTGCCCTGCTCCGTGAGGGCGACAGAGGACAATATCTTGACTATGTTTTCGATATTTCCGACACGCACAGCCTTGACAATACAAGAGTGCGGCTATGGCAATATAACAGCCGATTTGACGAAGCTATCATTGAAACGCTTGAAAATTCTTTCGGTGAACTGAAATCCAAAAGCAGTATTACGGACGCTGTTATCAGTGCAGCACAAAATGCGGTCGAGGACAGTAAATCAGACTATCTATCAGAACTTAAATACGCAAAAGAAAACAGTTTTTTGGACGGCTTGGACGAGCTTAATATTGATGTGGAATTTCAGCAGACTGCGGAAGTGAGCATTGCATATATTGTACTTCAAAGACTCGGAATTAACGCAGATAATGTTTTTGAGCGCGAGGACTTTCCGCATATTATGAACTTTAACACAATTCCGGCACTGTCGGTTTTGGGTAATGCGGTATCGAGCATATCGGAGGAAACGCTGCGGAATATCTCCGAAACCATCCGTGCGGAGGTTCGTGAAGAAATAAATGCCAAAAAAAATTGGGCGGATATTTCTAATAAATATCTTGAACTTGCAAAATCCGAAACCGATAAAGCCATAGGCGAAGCGGACAGGTATTCTGTACGCAAACGGCTTGAAATTTATATAAACAAGAAAAGTGTTCAAAAATCCGAAAATGTCCGCCGTAAACAAGAAAAAGAAAACGAACGGTGATGCAAAAGACAAGGCAAAATTGAACAAATAGACGAGTGAAAACACCGTAAAATCAACATTTTTTAAGGCGGTTTTGAACAAGGTAATACCCTAACCCAAAACCGCCACGGAAATGACTTCTATTTGCTCAACAAAAATGCCCGTTTTAAGAATTATGTCCTTAAACACGATATTTAAGGACAAGACTGAAATCGGCATTATTACTGAAATTTTCGGTTTTCATAGTTTTATGGCAACATAAAATGATATAATTTATTGTATCACAAAATAGGCGAAAAATCAAGAATATAACGCTACTTTCTACAAACTGCACAAGAAAGGATTTCTTAATTTTCCGTCATAAGCATAGTCAAAAAGGAGTTGATTTTATGGCTCGCAGGGGCGAAAACATTTATAAACGAAAAGACGGTCGCTATGAAGGCCGTTACATAAAATATTATGACATATCCGGCAAAGCTGTTTACGGCTATGTATATTCAAGAAGTTATTCAGAGGTTAAAGAACTACTTGCAAAATACAAAATCGAGAGACCGACACGGCAAGGCAAAAATACATTGCTTTCGGAATGGCTTAAAAGCTGGCTGAAATCACAAGGCACGTTAAAGCCTACAACAAAACAGATTTATAAAAGTCATATTGATAATTATATAAATCCGAATTTAGGTAAAATACCGCTTAAAAAGCTGAACGGTGATATTTTGCAAGGCTTTATAAACGACTTGAATTTATCGGCGTCAACAGTTAAAAATATATTTAGCATATTAAAATCAGCGCTATCCTCCGCAGAGGATAACGGCTTGATTTTGAATATATGGGATAAAGTCAAAGTGCCTAAAAAAGAAAAATCCATTGTTCAAATCTTAACAGTAAATGAGCAAAAACAGCTTGAAATCGTACTGATATCGCCTCTTGATATTGGTATATGGATTTGTCTTTATGCAGGACTTCGCATTGGTGAGGTTTGTGCGTTAAAATGGGCGGATATTAACTTTGAAACTTCAACTTTAACCGTAAACGGAACACAGGCACGGACAGAAAACGGCGTTGAAATCATTGCACCCAAAAGCAAAAGTTCAAAGC
>CAKSPW010000144.1 GCA_934486495.1 uncultured Clostridia bacterium | reverse complement strand
ACCGCTATATCTTTACTATCTCAAGTACCATTACACATCAACAAGTACTATTTTTCTCATCATCCACACAAAATCTTGCATATTTGAACTTTTTTAAAAATCCACTTTATTATATTTTAATTTTTAGGACTGCATTTCTTTTATAAATCTTCACATAGAAATCGCATTATTAAAGTAATATCTCATACAAACAAGAAGTTACTTGATTATTTAAAATCCTTATTAATTTTATATACAGATATTTTTCTTGTAAATATAATATTTGCTTGATTTACTAAAAATAGCTTTGCATAATCCATCATTTTATAATACATATGTTGCAACTCACAACAAATTAGATCAAGCTTTATATCGCATAATAAAATAAAAAAAGCAAAGAGTAAGGATAGGCGCTATGCGCTTAATATCTCACTTTTTGCAAATTAAAATATATTCACATATAAATCAGCTCCAATGCTGCTAAAAATATTTCATTCGATTACTCCCTTTTTTATGTATTAAATTATATCATAAACTCCCTGTTTTTTCAATAATGCGTATGTAAAATCATCAGTATGCACAAGAAAAAATTTTTTGCTTGTTCATTACGGCAAATCTGCTGTATCTCTCGTATGCAAAGGTTATTCGCTTCCGTTCCATACGACATATAAACAGCTTAAAAACGCTGTTACAGACTCAATTTTTCGAGCGGTACAGATGCCTTATTAAAAATACGGCTTAAGAAGCTGCGTTTTTTGGACTCATCGAGTTTTTCGTACATAGCGCATTTTCTGCCGTTATGACAGGCAAGGTATGGACACTCCGGCGAATGTATACCAAGCTCGTATATATATTTTCCTGTTTTGCAATGAGGGCATAGCTTTCTTCTAAACATTTGCTTTATTCACCTCGCCGTATCCTTTTTTATTCTTTGTTTCACTTTTCATACGGATGCCGGCAAGCATACAAAAGGTTAGAAACGCAACAAAACCGCCGAACATTGCTCCGCCTAAAAATATCAATATTTCTCTCATATTGCTGTGCTCCTTTGTTGTAGAGTTTTATCGAATATCGGGAGCATTAAAGCCCCCGATACCCATATAATGTTTTTATTTGCAGTCCTCCCACTTGATTTCAACACCCTTGTCGTCAAGATAATAATTATGTGTAATTGTCGCCTCAAGGACAGCGGTGTAATGCCACTTATCTTTTTCAAGGTCGCTAAACGGGTTGAAGTCAAGCGACTTTACATACGGCTCTGACGGATTTCTGCCGAGAATTTTATTTATAACCGTCATAACTTCCGCACGGGTAATCTGATTTTCAGGTTGGTATGTTCCGTCCTCATAGCCCTGCATAAGTCCCGAAGCGGCAAGAGCCAAAATATCATCATACGCCCAATGCGATTTATCAAGGTCGGGGAACGGATTTTCCTTATCCGTTTTTTCGAGCTTTACAAAACGCTTTATAAGCGCCGCAAACTCGGCTCTTGTCAGATTGTTACCCGGTTTAAATTCGCCGTCGGGATAGCCGTAGACAATATTTTTATCCGACATATATTCAATATCGTGTGCAGACCAACGCTCCATACTCACGTCGGGGAACGCTTCGCCCGTTGCGACAAACGGATTTTCGTAATCGTGATTTACTATACGATAGAGAATAGAGGTTATTTCCTCTCTTGTAATTTCACCGTCGGGATTAACGCTGCCGTCCGGGTAGCCGTTAATATATCCGATATGCGTCGGGTGCTCCGTTCCGAAAATATCTTTGGTGTATTTTCTTGTGTTGTCTATTGTAATGCGTCCGCCGCCACCGCCGCCTGTATGAATAACGCTCGGAACGGTGTATTTATACACGCCCGTTTTGCCGTAAACCTTGTTCGTGCAAAGCTCCGGCTTGTCGTCTTTGCAATATACGCACTTTCCGCACACGCTTAAATATACAGCCTTTACGGTTACAGCTTCATTTAAGGTCAGCGTTTCACCGTTATACAGCTTTCTGTTCTCACCCGTTTCAATGCTCGGCTCGCTGCCGTCGGTGGTATAATAAAGCAGAATATTTTTGTCGTCCTCGTAGTCGTTTATAATTGTGTACGCCGTTCCTTTCGGAAATTCCACCTTATC
>CAKSPW010000143.1 GCA_934486495.1 uncultured Clostridia bacterium | reverse complement strand
TGTAGAATTACAATAGATGTGTTACAAAGGCTATAAAAATAGCTTGGTTTCAATATTTTCTATCAAAACCAAGCTTTTGTTCTACACTATATTTATCTGTTGAAACAGCCACACCACAGTTTATTTGTAATATGGCTCGTTAAAGCAGCGAACGACCGCTTAGAATTCAATTTCAAAACCATCATATGCGGTCAAAAAACCGTCATCTTTAACAAGCTCCGCAATATCATCATATATACACTTTCCGTTGTGCGAAAAATGGTTAACCACACATATTGTTTTATCATCAATAAGTCCCAGCTCTCCAAGTTTTTTTCTTACATTTTTAACGGTTGCATAGTTCATGTGCCACTGTGCAGTATTATCATCCGGGGAATTCACCACTCCCGTGCAGTCAAAACTTGCAAAGTCTATATGTATCGGATGCTTTTTGAGGTACTGCCATGTTTCTTCGGGCAGGTATCCCGTATCATTAGCGTGCAGTACACATTTGCCATCCTTTTCTATAAGATAAATAACACAACCTGATTTTATATCATGATTGGCATTAAGCGGTGTTATTTTATATCCTTCCGCCATAAACGGTGTAAACGGAATTATTTCATGCAGCTGTACTCTGCCCGGTGTAGCCTGAACTGAGCCTAACTCATCATTCATGATTTTTTTCATATGTTCAATAGTCGGTTTCATCGAATATATACTAAACGGTATTGAATCATTCTCTACATGCGCATAACATCCATAGCGAAACATTATGTCCTCCGGATAAAAATGATCGCTGTGGTCATGAGTTATGATACACGTGTGTATATCTCTTATCGGCAGTCCCATTGTAATATGCATAAATGTATCGGGAGAAAAATCAATAAGAAGCTTATCATCAATCGTCTGCTGACTTCTGCTCATAATATTTCTTCCGCCTTTTTTTCTTGCTCTTTCACAGGTATCACAATCACACCATATAGCAGGAATTGCCTCCGCTGCCGCCGTTCCGTAATACTTATACTTCATATTTTCTCCCCTTCTCCGCTTTGCGTAAATTTCTCATTTTTTCTGCAATACTGTCGTTGCCGCTGATAACGTACAGTTTTCTTTTGCCATGCCACTATATATTATATTATTTTTCGGCAAATGTCAATACTATTTTAAAAATTCTGTTCTTTTTTTTCGAAAGAGGTTATGTCTAAAATATAGATCATACCAAAATGTAATCGGCTTTTATGAAAATACAGACGGCGGCACTCAAAACCCCCTGTTTTATCTGTCTTTTGGGATTTAACCAATTTTGAAATTCAGACTTTTCACTAAAAGTTTTTTTGAATCTTTTTTGAAAACCACTTCGGATTTCCCAAAATTCACTTACCTATAGACACAGACAATAATGAAGGAGAATCCGAAAATGACCGATATTAAAAAGCAATAAATTCAGCATCTTCGTTCTGTCGGGAAAAGCTATGCAAAGGCGAAAAATATGATTACGGCATTCCTTGATGAATTGGAAAAGCAGGAGCATTTAATTACAGATTTTGATACCGGACTTTGGAATGCGCTGATAGAAACAATGACGATATACTCCAAAGAACATATCGTGTAAATTTCAAAGGCAGAACAGAAAACAAGTGGTCTATCGCATAAACAAGAACGCCGCAGAGAAACCAAAACGGTAAATCTGCGGAGGTTTTGTGTCGGTTATTTATTTACAATCACTTTTTAGTGAGCAGAGAGTCAATTCGAATTATAAGCGTATGGCTTTTTCTTGCGGCGGTATTCTTAATGTTATCCTATACCGCACGGAGCCTCTATTTTGTCAGCGGACGAAAGATTGCTATGCTGAACCGCACATTTCTCTTTTGTGTAAATACCGCTTGCGGTGTTTGCGGCGATTTACTTTTTATGTGTTGCGGTTTGGCCGCACAATCTTCCTGCTGCGATTATTATGACTGTTTTTGGCGCAGGACATATGACGGTGTCGATACAATTTTTTAATGATCATAAAAATTTTTTCTAAAACTCTTGACAAGTAACCGTTCGTTTGCTATAATTATAGTAACCGAGCGGTTACTACTGTTTAAGGAGTGAAATTATGGCGGGAAATACTAAAGAGCGAATCTTGGAAACTGCACTTGAATTGTTTGCACAGAGCG
>CAKSPW010000142.1 GCA_934486495.1 uncultured Clostridia bacterium | reverse complement strand
ATTGATTTCAGCCCAAGTTCTCATTATTAATCCCTCTGATTTATTATTTTTTTCGACTTATCTCAGGGATAAATCTATTATAGCATATTTTTATTCATTTTTCTACAAGTAATTTTTGCCTTTAAGCACCGATTTGAGAGTTTTCGGAAAATATTTGATAATATCCGTTGCCGTAACGCTGTCCTCGCCAAGCTCCTTTGCAGCCGCATCTCCGCTTTTCCCGTGCAGATACACCGCTATCGCAGCAGCTATATCCTCACGTACTCCGCGCGCCGCAAGAGATGCCACCATTCCGGCAAGAACATCTCCGCTACCCCCTGTTGCAAGACCTGAATTGCCTGTATTATTAATATATTGCGTACCGTCCGCTGCCGTTACAATTGTATGATGTCCTTTTAAAATAAGCGTTACTCCGTACTCCTCGGAAAACTCCTCGCAAATGCGTATTCTGTCGTCCGTTATTTCAGACAAGCTCTCTGCACACAGTCTGCTCATTTCAACCTCATGAGGTGTAAAAATAAGGTTACAGCTGCACCTTTGTATCAAATCCGTATTTTTTGAAAGCACGTTAAGTCCGTCCGCATCAATAATAAGCGGACAGGTACAGTTTTCCATAACAAACTCAAGAATTTTTTCTATATCCTCACTCGTCCCGATTCCCGGGCCAAACAAAACACTGTCGGCTTTTTTCATAAGCTCAGCCACGGTGCCGATACATTCCGCACTTAAATGGCCGTCCTTTTCAGCAAGAGATACCGTCATCGGTTCTGTCAGCTTACACTCGAGTATATCGTTCAGGCTCTCGCAAATTCCGACCGTAACAAGACCCGATCCGCATCTCAGCGCCGATTTTGCCGCCATAGCCGCAGCGCCTGTCATTCCTCTGCTTCCGCCTATTATCAAAACCTTTCCATAATCCCCTTTTTGTGAATTGCTTGTTCTTTTCGGGAAATTCTTTTGGCAAAATTCCTCATCCGTCAAATATTTATTGCAATCGGCAAAAAGAAATTCCGGTGTGCATATATCCGCACAAACAATCCTGCCGGCACATTCGCACCCGGGGAACATGAAAAGTCCCGGCTTATATGCGGCAAAAGTAACCGTCGCATCAGCATTTACGCATATTCCGCAAATCTCACCCGTATCGGCTTCCAAACCGCTCGGAATATCAACCGAAAGCACAAATCCGTCAAAGGCGTTTATTTGTTCTATCACACCGCTTGTTTCAAAGTCAATACTTCCGTATATTCCTATCCCAAACACTGCATCAACAACAAAATCCGCTTTTGCAAGTGCAGCCGAAAGTTCATCGCACGAGCCGTAAATCAAAGCATTCATATTTTTCAGCATTTTGTAATTTGCAAGAGCATCACCACGGTAATCATCGCCATGCGTCAAAAACACGCTGACGCAAACACCGAGCCTTGAAAGAAGTCTTGCAATTGCAAGTCCGTCTCCGCCATTATTTCCCTTGCCGCAAACACAAATTGCATTTTTACCCTCTAAATTACCGAATTCTTTTTTTATCTCATCAACACACGCATGTGCGGCATTTTCCATAAGTATAATTCCCGGCACATCGCCCTTTTCGGCAGACAACCTATCAATTTCCTTCATTTGAGCCGCAGTACAAATTCTGAACATACCCTCGCCTCCCCGCAATTATGAAAAATTCAATCCAAAAAAGCCGGCAATATAAACGCCCGCTTTAAATGGTGTTCCGAAAAGCCGTCAACGTGAAAGCTCCTTTCACATTCTCCGCGGATTTTAGATTTTTTATATAAAAATCTTTCTCGGATTATATTTTTTCGCCGCTTCCAAAAGCTTCATCGGCGGCTGGAAAAGCACTCTCACTTTTCCGTCACCGTTGCTTAAATCAACAAAATAAATATCTGTCATACCGTCACCCGTGCAGTCCAAAACCTTTGCAGATGAATCGATTGAGTTATATTCCGACTTATGCTCGGCATCGTCTACCTTAGCCATTATGTCAATCTCTTTAAAATCTACGGTTACAAGTCTTTTGCGTGAGCTTTTAGCCATTATTTTATCAATATCGAGCTCATTGTTTGTCATAATATACTCAAACTCGACATTTGTTCTCTTAATGAGGAAAAACGCACCGTATATAATTCCCACAATAACG
>CAKSPW010000141.1 GCA_934486495.1 uncultured Clostridia bacterium | reverse complement strand
AATGACGAAAGATTTTTATTGATATACCCCTCGTCAGCTGTTCTGCCGGTTGCCTTGTTTACGACGGTTACGACTTCGGCTCTTGTGATAGCGTTATCGCCCTTGAATGTTCCGTCAGCGTAGCCATTAAGCCAGCCTGCGTGTTTTGCATAAGCAATGTCAGCATACGCCCAATAGTTACTTGCAACATCGGTGTATTTAACGGTGTAGCTGCCTTTTTTTACATCATTAAACAGAGAATTAAATCTGACAGTCATAGCCACAAATTCCGCACGGGATATATTTTCGTCCGGCTTAAAGGTGTTGTTGTCATAGCCTTTGATAATGCCGTATTTTTCGATATATCCTATAAATTTTGAATACCATTCACCTGACTTAACATCTGCAAAATCGGATTTGCCGCTTATTTTTTCGCCTTTCTGTTCGGAAATAAGCCTTGCGAAAATTGCAGCAGCTTCGGCACGGCTCATATTGTTATCGGGGCGGAAAGTTCCGTCCTCATAACCGAAAATGTACGCCGTATGCGTTTTGCCCGGAAGTGTTACAACACCGTTTTTATCTGTCGTGCCTGTTGCTTCGCCCTTGTTTTTGTCTTTGAGAATCACAGAAGTTCCGGCTTTTGCATTGCCTTTGTTATCGGTTACGGTAACAGTATAAAAGTTTCCGTTGTCAAGAGTTTTTCCGTTAGGCAGAGTAATTGTTAAATTGCCCTTGCTGTCGGTGCTCTTTGAGAAGTTTGTAACAGATTTTCCGTCCTTGTCGGTGATTTTCACATTTACGCTTGTATAATATCCGCCGCCGGAGCTGCCGCCGCGACCGCCGCCACCGCCGGAAGATGAGCCGCCGCCACCTGTTGACTTGACGGGAAGTGTAACCTTGCCGTTTGCGTCGGTAGCTGCCGTCTTTTCAGTTGTCTTGTCCTTAATTGTAACAGATACGCCCTTTATAGCTTTGCTGTCTTTATCAAGCACTGTTACGGTTGTCTGATTATCCGTTGTTAAGGTCTTGTTATCGGGAAGTGTAACAAAAATTTTGCCGTCCTTTATTTCAATAAAGGCATTTTCAATCTTGCCCTTTGTGTCCTCAACGGTAATGTTGTATTCTGTTTTCGTTTCCTCTGTGTCGGATTTGCCGTCACCGTCTGTGTCCTTGCCCGGTATGGTTTCGGAAATATCTGTCTTGCCGTCTTTATCCGTTACACCCTCGCTTGCAGGGGGAATATATATTTTACCGTCTTTGTCGGTAACAGCCGTTGCGGTTTTAGGCTCCGCTGCATTTTCATTTTCCGCAGTTTCGGAAACGGTTTCTTTTACGGTTACGGAAATATCCTTAACACCCTTGTTATCCTTATCAAGCACGGTTACGGTGATTCTGTTGCTGTGCTCAATCTTTATGCTTTCGGGAAGTAAAACCGAAATTGTACCGTCAGCATTTAAGGTTATATATGCGTTTTCGATTTTTGACTTTACATTCTCAACGAGAATTGTATAGCTGCCGACTTTTGCAATGCCGTCCTTATCTGTGTAGTCCTCGCTCATAGGCGGTACAACGATTTTCCCATTTTCGCCCGTTTTGTCCGTAATGGATTTTTCCGCAGCGTCCGAAACGGTAACGGAAATGTCTTTCAGCGGTGCGCCGTCCTTATCAAGTACGGTTACGGTAATTCGGTTTGCATAGTCAATCATATTTTCAGCCGGAAGTTTTACGCTGAAAGAATTATCCTCATTCAGAGTAACAAGAGCGTTTTCGATATAACCCTTTTCGTCATTTACGAAAACATAATAATTCTGCAAATTAACCTTTCCGTCTTTATCGGTAATTCCCGAATTTACGGGCGGTACAGTCAGCTTTCCGTACATATCGGTCGTGCCTTTTTCGATATAGTCCTTGTCGGCTATTACGATAACAGATACACCCTTTTGAGGATTGCCGTTTTGGTCGGTAACGGTGATAATTGCAGGGCTGTCCTGTGTCAAAATCAAACCGTCGGGAAGTTTTACGACAATATTATTGCTTTCGCCAATGTAGGTTTCGCAGTTCGGGATTGTAACATTGAGCTTATCCGTAACCTTGATAACATAAGTAAATTTGCCGGAGCCGTCGTCTTTTCCGATAGTTCCGTTATCGTCGCCTGTTGAGGATTTTTTATCGGGTGCGAT
>CAKSPW010000140.1 GCA_934486495.1 uncultured Clostridia bacterium | reverse complement strand
TCATGCTCGGCAGCCAGGGTCAGCTCGCCCTTGACTTCCTCGAACATGTTGCTCTTTGCATGACAGACGGGGCATTCTGCCGGAGCAGCGTCGCCTTCGTAGATGTAACCGCAGACCTTGCAAACAAATTTCTTCATGATAAATTCCTCCGTAAAATAATTTTTTGATGATAAAATTGTGGATGGATGAATGTCAGTGCGCGTCCTTTTTCACGCAGTCGGCGCAGACGCCGGTGACGGCGATGCGGCAGCTTTCGACCTTTGCGCCGGTCTGCCGTTCGACCTCGGAAAGGGTATCCGCAGGAAGCTCCAGCCAGTTGATGTCGCTGACCGCGCCGCAGATGCGGCAGATGAAGTGCGCGTGGGGATCGGTACGGAAATCAAAGCGCTCCAGTCCGTTGTAGACGCCGACGGAATCGATCGTGCCCTCGTCCTTGAACATGGCGAGGTTTCGATAGACCGTCGCGAGCGACAGGTCAGGGATGGTGGGCTTGAGCTGCGTGTAGACCCACTCCGCCGTCGGGTGGCTCGTTGTACAGCGCAGACATTCGAGAATTGCATCGCGTTTGCGGCTGTGCTTACGGGCAATGGACATGGGCTTATCTCCTTTGCTGAATTAATATTGATAATAATTATCATTACGGTTATAGTATATCCATGTACCCGACATTTGTCAATAGGGTTTTGAAAAAAATTTGCGTTTTTTTCAGGGAAATAAAAAGCGCCCCTTTGAATGAAGGGACGCCGATGTGTGTCAGTAAATGACGGAGGGGATTTTATATAAATTTCAAGGTGCGCCGGGATTTGTAACGTTCGAATTCCCTCAGGCCCGCCGAGACGGAGAGGTTTCGCAGTAGGGTGTTGCAGGTTTCACACGGATTTTCGGCGAATTCGTAGGCATCTGCGGATTCGGGTGTAGGGGCGGACGCCTCTGTCCGCCCGCAGAATGCAGCATTTTTACGGAAATCTACGGCGAATTCGCAACATTGATCGGGCCGACAGAGTCGTCGGCCCCTACGCGGTACGGTACGAATTCGCCGAAAGACTTCCGGTTTTGCAGCTGCCTGCTGCTCGACCTCTCAGGCGCTTCGCGCCAGCTCCCCTTTTCGAAGGGGAGCCAAGGGGTGGTGTGCATTATTTCATGAATTTCTTTACCAGCCCGAGCTTTTTCTCCGAATACGGGTGGTAGCGCATCGGAAGATCGAGCCAGGTGGATTTTTTGACGATGCTGCGTGCGTGCGTGAACGTGTCGAAGCTCTTTTTGCCGTGATAGCTGCCCATGCCGCTGCTGCCTACGCCGCCGAAAGGCATGTGTGTAGTAGCAAGATGGATGATCGTGTCGTTGATGCAGCCGCCGCCGAAGGAGCAGGTATCCAGCACGCGGCGTTCGGCTGCCTTGTCAGACGTGAACAGATACAGCGCCAGCGGCTTTTCCCGGCTGCGGATGAAGTCAATGGCCTCGTCCAGCCGGCTGAACTCCAGCATGGGCAGGATCGGCCCGAAGATCTCCTCCTGCATGACGGGGCTGTCCGGCGAAACGCCGTCCAGCAGCGTGGGCGCGACAAAGCGCGTCTTTTCGTCGAATTCTCCGCCGATCACCGCCGTTTGGCCGTTCAGCAGCTTCGTCACGCGGGCAAAGTGCTTTTCCGACACGATCACGGGCATTTCGTCCATGCTGCCGTCCGGGAAGAATTCATGCAGCGCCTGCCTGTATGCCTCGATGAACGCGGGCTTGACCGATTTCTCGATCAGCAGATAGTCCGGCTCCACGCAGGTCTGACCGGCGTTCAGGACCTTGCCGAACGCGATGCGCCGCGCGGCAAGCTTCACGTCGGCGGTTTTATCCACAATGACAGGGCTTTTGCCGCCAAGCTCCAGCGTGACGGGCGTGAGATTTTTGGCCGCAGCCTCCATCACGACCTTGCCGACGGCGACGCTGCCGGTGAAGAAAATGGTGTCGAAGCGCTGCGACAGCAGCGCGCTGTTTTCCGCGCGTCCGCCCTCGACAGTGGCGATATAGCGTGGGTCAAACGTCTCGGCGATGAGCTTCGCGATGGCCGCGCTGGTCGCGGGGGCATAAGCCGACGGCTTTACGACGGCGCAGTTGCCGCCGGAGATCGCGCCCACCAGCGGCGACAGGCAGAGCTGGACGGGGTAGTTCCACGGCGAAAT
>CAKSPW010000139.1 GCA_934486495.1 uncultured Clostridia bacterium | reverse complement strand
ATCTGCAAAACCACTGGAATCAGTGGTGTTTTTAATTTTTACACCGCCATCAATAACAAATCCGTTTCCATTTGCTTTTAGATCAACGCCATTTATGGTTACCATGTTGTTTTTCGCATCAAGTACAATGGCTCCGTTTGCAGAGGTTAATTTTCCATTCGTTTTATCAATCAGCCAGTTTCCAATTTCCCCAGTTAGTGACTTTACGCTTCCAGAAAATTCACCTTGGTTAAAATGAACGCCTGTATTGTCAATATATCCAACCTGTGCGCCGCTTGCATTCAGAATGGAAAGTAACCCATTTCCGTTATTTGAACCGCCAAGTTTCAATGTACCTCCATGTGCATAGGTGAATGAAAAATACAATTCTCCATTTTCCATGTACATGCCCTTTATTGCGCCGTTGTTTGTAAGCATATTGAACACTTGTTCATTTGTGTAAGCATATTCAAGTTTTGGCATGTAAATATAGGTATCAAATTTTACGCTAGACCCAACTGATGATGTCAAGATTCTCAAACTGTTTAAACTATCATTTGGCAAGCTAGATAAAGTTGTTGTTGCTTGCAGTCTTTGCCATTCAGTTGTAGTTTTAGCATTTAATATTGTTTTACTTCCAAGATACGCATATACTTGTGTTGCAACACTAGTTTTTATCCAAAACGAAAAAGTATAATTTCCAGTAACTTTTATTGGCTTATAATTTTTCGTTCCAAATTGTGCTCCAGTTCCGTTTATTTTGATTGCATTTTTACCGCCATCTACATCCTGAACTCCATACTCATATGTATATGCACTTTGCGTAGACCAATAATCTTTAACATTTTGCTCTGTTAGATAATACCCTTTGATTATATTGTCCGATGTAATATCTTGGACTTGTTTTACGACTTCTTCCTGTGCTATATCAGTAACGCTTTTATCTCCTAATGTAAACTGTGAAGCTGCTATTGTTACCGCGCCAGTAGTTTTGTCGATGGCAAAAGTGGTCTTTCCATTACTATCAACAACCTTAATCCCTTTGGCTTGCACGTATTCTCCATTTACATAGACATTTCCATTTTCATCTAAGTAAATCCCCTGTGCCTTGCCACCATTGGTAAGTTTGCTGAAAATATCGGCTTGTGTCTGTCCATCGACAGCTGTTTTTGCTGAGCTATTAGCAATTTCATTGACTGTTTTTCCTTGTAATGTAAAAGTCTTTGGGGCTAATATGACATTTCCTTTACTGTCGATTTCTAAGGTTACGTTCTTGTCATCATCAATGACTTTTAGCCCTCTACCGTTAATTCTCTCACCGGCAAGCAATCCAGCCAGAATATATTTTGCATTGATGTATACTTTTCCATCTTCGATGTAGATTCCCTGTTCCACTCCACCTTTTGTGAGTTTGTTGAATACTTCATCCTGTCCAAGACTGGTATCATAATTATCAATTGCTTTTTTTATATCGTCTTTATCCGCATATTTGAAATCAATCCAATCGGATGCATCGAAATCTCCACCAACACGATTTACAGTAGAAGTTTTGAGGGAAGCCTTTCCTTCATTGTTGGTTGTTACCCACAAGTCGCCTTTGTAATATGGCGGTTTTGGCTGAACCATATAGACAGATGACTTCCCATCTATCTTGTCTAATAATTCATCTGGAATGGATTGTGGCTGCCATATACCAGATTTATAAATCCATTGTGTATTATCCGTAGTATTATGCCAAAGGTCACCTTCATGCTCTACTTTCTCAGTCTCCCACACTAGAACAATTTCATTTCCACTGGCGTCTAAAATCTTATTTCCACTTTCATCAAGCCAAGGATGTTCCTCTGTTTTTGTCCATTTAATAGAAGGGTCGTTTGGCTGATACCAGGTTTCGATTTTCCCATCAATCTGTGTTTTAAGATTGTTTATTGTATCTTTGAAAACACCATCCAGGAAAGTATTGAAAGTAGAATCATCTGTATATTTACTTGCCCTTTGCCAATCTGAATTATTAAATGTTCCACCAACAGGCTTTGCAGTTTTGCACTGCATAATATCACCACTACCACCCTGGCACCATAAATCCCCGATATCGTAAGGCGGTGTAGGCTGTGAAGAAAACACCCTTCTCTTATTTTTTGCCAGTTCTTGCGCGGCAAGTGCTGTTGCGTCATCCAGAGTAGTCCACTCAGCACCGCTCCAACGTTTTGTAACTTTATCTGTTGGGTTATACCACAAGTCACCCTTATGC
>CAKSPW010000138.1 GCA_934486495.1 uncultured Clostridia bacterium | reverse complement strand
ATTATACAGGATTTCGAGCTGATATGCTCGTTTATTTTGTAAATTTTTTTAGACCCCAACATTTATTATAGAGCCACATTTATTATAGAGCCTAAATTTGTGAACTTTCTGTAACATTTTCAAATCTTGGCTTGACATTTAAGCCGTTATCGCGTATACTATGAATATAGCCGTTGCTACGAACCAAAACTCCGGGCAATTGGAGCCCGGCCTTTTGAAGTAGAGCAGCGGTTTTTTTATTTTTTTGACCCCAACATTTATAATAAGTTCGCCGATTTTTAACCAATCATCTACGTCAAAATTTTCGTAACCCTCAGTAACAAGTTCGGGGTTTTCGCCTCTGATAAGTGCATCACTAATCTCCCTCGCCTTTGTTTCATACATTTTTTGCTTGTTTTGTTCGGAGCTGTTTGGGTCTTTTACGGAATATTTTGAATTATTTTCAGAAAAACTATTGACATTTTCATTTTTTGTGGTAATATATTATTAGAAACAGTATCTGTTGGCGATGTGACTGTATCATTTGATAGAGCCCCCGCCGTTTCAGTACTGTTTTTTTTTGTACACAAACTGACTTCCATCAGGCATAACAATTCTATGCGCTTTATAATATAAATTCCCATCGTTTCTTCTAACTACCACCGCCATGTTACCACGTTCACCATTAATTATAACATGAGCTGCAATCGTATATGTGATATACCCTCTGTCTTTGTGATTTTCATGTTCGCCTATGTCAATGCCGTTTTTTAAGACATGTGGTAAAGCTGAATAAGCCGCAAGTTCGCCATCTGTCAGTAAGTAACTTAAGCTTTTACTTATTCTTTTTTTATCCAATATAACCGTCCCAAGATTTTTTCTGAAAACTCTATATCCGGTGTCTTTAAGTATGTTCAATACCCATTCTTTATTAAGTGTTTTCCTTCTATTATCAACATATACATAATCATTAAAAACTGGTTTCAAATCATTCAAAACGTTGGCATATTTTTTAATTTGTTCTTTTACGCTTGAATTGTTCGAAAAATTATCTGAATTTTTAGCATTAAATTTAATAAAAATGACGTCATCAGAATTGTTGCCATTAATATATTCGGTCTCAATATCATTATTTTTATCAACGCCATGCTCTGCCGATATATCACGTATTGATTGCAGGGTTTTCTCATTAATTGCGTCCGTAGGCTTAACAGAATATTTTAATTTTTCGCCATTTTCAACAGAATAATTTTCTGAATTTTGTATATAATTATTATTGTCAAAGTTATTGCTTTGTGATATACTATTATTAGATAGAGGCTTTGCCTGCGATGTAAGGGGATTAATAGCTCCCTGTGCAGGGGAAGCTCCTATTTTTTTATTGTCAGTCAAAAATAATGTATATGTATAGCCTCCGTCGTAGCGGTTATGTTTTTTTACAGTAACATTAAGGTCAAAAACTTTATTATCAATTTGCACCGTTTTTACGAAATAATCAAAATAATCTGTAAAGCCGTCTCTGCTTTTATGATTTTTTGTATCAACGCTGCTGTCAACATATTTAACATTTTCAACAAGATTAAATATTGCATATCCTTTTCCCGCAGAGCCGCCGCCATTTCAAAACCGCTCATGTTCGGCATATTTATATCGGTAATAATAATATCGAGTTTATTCTCCATTGCGAGCGACAAGCCCTCTTGCCCATCCGTTGCGTCATAAACTGTATCAATTCCGAAAGCTTCCCAATTAATCAGCTGTCGCATACCCGCAATAATAAGCGGCCGGTCATCTATAATTAAAACTGAGTACATTTGTATTTCTCCCTTTCCCGATATATAAATCATAACCGTGTACTATGCAAAATGCCGTACGAGGTGCACATAACAATATATCACAACATATTTCTTTTGCAATGTATTTTATGAAAATTCTACAAAATGCACAATTACTTAACGTGATTAATGTTGCACTTATCCATGCTTTTTTCTTGAAATATTTTAAAAAAACCGTTTATATTCAGCTAAATGCATTGACTTTTATCGCTGCTTATTGTATAATATTTTTATGAAAATCAATCACCGAAAAGAAGGACGGAAAAGAATCATGAAAATTATAGATTCGCATACACATCTCGGCTTTGTAAAGCCTGAGAAAAGCATTAGAGAACACATTGATAACATGGAAATATCGGGAGCGTGCGTTTTCTCCCCTCCGCCGATTGAATATGATTCGGAGCTTGGCATGGATTTTGATGCCCGTCTTGACAGAGTAATAAGCTTCACGTCAGAATATAAGGATATACTTTTCCCGATTATATGGATTCACCCATAT
>CAKSPW010000137.1 GCA_934486495.1 uncultured Clostridia bacterium | reverse complement strand
ATCAAACGAGCGCTGTATTCCATGGGACTTATACACGTTTATGAAAATAACGGCAAAACAGAATATTCAATCCATTTACAAAAATATCTTCAAAATAACCGAATATCAAAAAAGCGGTATATTGCTTTTGACCGTAAAAAATGCAAGCAACGTAAATTATTTGAAGATATAGAAAGTAACATCATCCATTCCAAAATAACGGCAATTGAACCACAGAAAAAAGCACTTGAAACAACATTATATACGCCTACTGAACAAAAAGATTGCGGCGGCAGTACACAATCCAAATTAATACTCAAGAATATAGATAAACAAAATCATTGTATCAATGTATATCTACATAGATTTGGCGCTAATTTTATAGACTCGGAAGTACAATTATCACGTCAGTATTTAGTTAGTTGGTTAATGTCGTTATCGGAGTTTGTAAAACCAATATATGAGGAGCTGCATAAAATATTCTTAAAATCCCATATTATCCACGTAGGCAGAATAGAATTTCAAGCATCATACCAGCCTCAAATGCATCGGCAGAAAAAAGCATATATATGGGGATATACAACAGGTAAATATGAATGGCGCAAAATAACATTGTATGACTATACGGATACAAACTTTAAAGTACATAATAAACAGTTTCTTACCGGTTTTGAAGGTTATGTACACTGTAACTGTTATAGCTGTTATGACAATATGTACGGCGTAGAAACAGTCGGTTCGTGGGCTGCTGTACAAAGAAGCTATAAGCACTGTATATTTGAAAAAAGCCTTGGAAAATCCCATAAAGGAATCGATCAAATTGAAAAAATCCTATCAGATGAAAAAGGTGTACAAGACCTTGAAAATTTACAGGAAATACGCCAAGACAATCTAATAGTTGCAAAAGAATTTTTTGACTTCTGTAATGAAATAAAGGATTGGCCGAATTATGAAGTTGCCCAAACCATATCATCTATTATAAATCAAAAAGACGCTTTAATGAGATGCTTTGAAGATGAAAAACTCGAATTGACAAATATCAGAGCCTATGATGCGCTGGAGCCAATTATCCGCTTGAGAGAAAAGAAATTTTTCACAACTACTATTCAAGAAGCTAATGCGACCGCAATAGTATATTCATTAATAAAGACTGCTCAAGAGAATAATTTATTTTTACGTGATTATCTTAAGTGGATAATTAAAAATATTAATAATCTCAGCATCAATGAACTCCTGCCATGGAGCAAAAAGATACCCGATAGCATTAAAATGTAGTAAGAGAGCCAAAAGGCTCTCTTGGGGTTTGCATATGTCAATAATTGTAATATTGTAAATATGTGATATAGTTCGAATTATGCGGCGTAGTCGGAGGCGAACCTCTCCCATCCTACATAACTGAACTTTTTTTCTTCATAGCAGTGTAAATATATTATGCTTATTATTACTAAAACCAAATGCAAATCGTATGTATTTGTCTGTTAATTTCTTATCTGTTCCCTATATGTTTTATCCACTTAGCTGTACGGTAGCTG
Organism: uncultured Clostridia bacterium; assembly: GCA_934486495.1. Lineage (GTDB taxonomy): Bacteria > Bacillota > Clostridia > UBA1381 > UBA1381 > RGIG9115. Next base: position 836 of record CAKSPW010000137.1, on the reverse strand, counting down.
TAAAATCAGCCAAATTTAAGAAAAAAAACACAGAGTTTTTAGGCAGCAAAAAAACGGCTTAACCCACATAGGTAAGCCATTTTTCTACCGATAAATCATCAGGCATTATGTACCCGGACAACTTAGTTAAAAGCTATGATGTTTATTTTTTAATTTATGCTGTATGTTTTTGTTATTTATGACCTTCCTTTTCTGTCTGCATTATTCAATTTATAATTTACATCATGCAATTTATATACAAAAAAACACAATTGCCACTACCCCTATGCTCGCCCCGATTAATTGTCTTTTACTTAATTTTTCTTTAAATAATATGAACGAGCAAACAAATGTTAATATAATACTTCCGGCGGAAATTACCGGAAACATAATTGATGCCGGAAATTTCATTTCGTTTAATCTTATAACACCATAATTTGTTAAACCGTTTAAAATACCAAAAAATGACTCCGTACCTCCAATTATGCTTTAAAGCTCCGCGCATAGTCTCCGGAGCTTTAAAACTGCCGAGAATCAACAATATTATTGATGACATAAACAGCGCAATAATCATAAAACATGATGAATATCTGTTGTTAAAATCAATTTGCTGAAGCCGCTGTATCACGCTGCACATACCATTGCACAGGAAAGTCAAAGCTGCAAACGCCAGCCACTTGATTGTAAGCGGCTTACCCCCTGATTTAAAGTATATCCAGAAATAAAGATACAACCAGACATATCACACCCAATATCAGCTGCACACTCATTTTCACCTTCAACAAAATCACGCCGGCAGCTGTCGGAATTAATTGAGCATATGCGGTAAATAACGCTGACAAAGACAGCGGACCGTA
>CAKSPW010000136.1 GCA_934486495.1 uncultured Clostridia bacterium | reverse complement strand
ATATAATCCCAGTCGTTGCTTTTTACAACATCCTTAATCGAAACCTTAAGGTGCGGGCTTACGCCGTTAAGCTCAAAATCATACGCTTTTTCGTCGTCATGCAAATTAATGTAATGCTCTCTCAGCGTACAGCCGCCTATGTACAGATTAACGCACATAAGCTCCTTGCCGTTTGCGTCCGCTATGGCGTGAAGATAACGCTGAGCGTCCTGAGAAAAGCTGTTTCCGATTGATAAAATTTTCATAAAATATACGCCTCTTTCTTAATTTATTGTCGTGATGACGGAATAACAATACAAACCTCCGTGCCTTTACCGGGCAGTGATTTAACCGTCAGTCCGTATTTTTCACCGAAAAGTATTTTAATTCTTTTGTTTACGTTTGCAAGACCTATATGCGAGGTCGTGTTTGAAAACACATTTGTGTTTAATCCTTCGTTTAGCTTTAAAACGTCATCCTCACTCATTCCGACTCCGTCATCGGATAGCCGGAACACAATATTGTTTCCGTCGAGCCTGCCGGTAATTTCCAAAAGTCCGTTGCCGCCCTTTGGCTTAAAACCGTGATAAACAGCATTTTCTATTATCGGCTGTAAACACGTTTTAATAACCTTGCACGGAAGCATTGCCTCGTCAATATCCCACCTTACGGTAAACAGGTCGGCATATCTTAAGTGAAGTATTTTAATATAGTCTTTTGTATATTGTATTTCCTCGTCAACGGTTATTAAGTAACCCGAAAACGACAGCGTGTTTCTGAAAAATCCGGCAAGATTTACAAGCGCCTCGGATACATCGTTTTCGCCGCCGGCAATATCGTATGCCATCCAATTTATTGTTTCGAGGGTGTTGTAGAGAAAATGCGGATTTATTTGCGCCTGAAGCATATCGTACTGCGCCTGCTTAAGCATTTTCATTCTCTCCTCGAGAATTTCTTTCATTTTAGTCTTATCGTCAATGTGCAGTTTGATACTGTTGATTATATATATTATCTCGTTTTTATCCTGCGTTGTTATGTGTTCGTCGGAGTTTGTCATATCGAGAAACGATATAATTTCTCTAAGCGGTGCATAGCTTCTAACCGATGCGAAATATGCAAGAATAAATCCGAACAGCAAAAGCGATACCGAGATTAAAATAAGCTGTGTTCTTGTCCTGACAATTCTGTCCTCGTAAATGCTCATGGAATATGTGCTTACGTATTTGCAGTTTTGTATACCGCTGTCGGTGCAAAGCACGGTATGATTTTCATTGTTTATAAGAAGTTCTCGAGCGTCAGCCCTCAGCTCTTTTTCGGGAGGGAAGCCGATGTTTTCAAGCGTTTGCCCAAAATCCGAAATATTTTTTGATAAGATTATTCTACCTTGTGAGTCGCAAAGGTAAATCGACTGTCCGCTGTTGCTGTATTTGTTTGACAAAATGGCGTTGTATAGGGATTGGCTGTTTATGTTCATAACGACTGCGCCTATTTTCTCGTCCGCAACGTAAATCGGCTTTATAATGGTTATCAAATAAGGATAAGAGCCGTTCTTTTTGCACGGAATTATTATACCTTTTTGATTTTTTACCGCCTTGTAGCCCTCAAGCCATTCCGTATCGGAAAATTCACCGATAGGCGTGCTTACCTCACTGCTTATGACGGTGCCGAGCCGCTCGGAATAAATGTATATCGAATCGATATACCGATAAATAATAGGCAGGGTTTTCGCAAGCCGCAGCATATCCGAAAATGAATCACGTGCATAGCCGTTGAGCGCATAAATCTGTGTGCTTTCGTTGCCGGCAATATATGAGTTCATAGTGTCGCACTCAATGAGCGTGTCATCTATTATGTTTGCCGCACTGCCAAGTGCCGATTCGTTTTCCGATAGTATTTCATTTTGCATATTTTTAAGCGTTCTTGAATTAAACGTTATACTAAGCGATACGAACGGAACAATCAGCAAAAGAGAAATTATTATAAACGTTCTCCAAAAAAGACTGCCCATTTTGAAGTTTCGTATGTAGTTTATGTTGCTTTTAAGATTTTTCATATTCTTTATTCCCGATTACGTATATATTCGCTCGGAGTGCAGTTGTAATACTCTTTAAAAACACGTGTGAAATATCCCGAGCTTCTGTACCCGCATTCCTTGCTTATTTCGGTTATGTTTTTATTCTCGCCGAGCAGTACGACGGCGTGCTCCATACGAACACGCAAAAGATAGTTGCTGAACTTTTCTCCCGTATGCTTTCTGAAAAAGCGGCTGCAATACGCAGGTGCGAAAAACACCTTGTCCGCCGCGTCCTGAAGCGAGATGTTTTCGGAAAAGTTTTCGTTTACAAACTGTATCAGCTTGTTTATTACAATATCGTCCGTCTTTTTATCCCTTGTGTTAATCTGATTTATTATTCCGCCGAGA
>CAKSPW010000135.1 GCA_934486495.1 uncultured Clostridia bacterium | reverse complement strand
GATTTATAACGGCTCACAGCTTGAGAACACTTATCAGTATTCGGCGTTCGGAAATGAAATTACCGGAAATGCTTTTGAACAAAATCCGTTCGGCTATTGCGGCGAATATACCGATAATGAAACGGGACTTGTTTATCTTAGAAATAGGTATTATAGCGCAGATACCGGAAGATTTTTGACGGAAGACCCGATTCGCAGTGGTCTTAATTGGTATATTTATTGTGGGAATAATCCTGTTATGCTTATAGATCCTTTAGGTTTGTTTGATGAGTATACTAGGCTCTCATATAGTCAAACATACAACGAAGATGTGAAGGTTTTACAAAACGAATTGGCATGGTTAGGGTATTTAGATATGTCAGATGGTGGTTGGGGGTACTTTGGTAAGAAAACCCTAGCGGCAGTAAATGCATATAAAACAGATATGGGGTTTGGTAATACCGGTAAAGATAGAGGTGTTGTTGGACTGCAGACTTGGACTTCATTAGGTCTAATTTACAGAACAGAAGAAGATATTAATGCAGGAGTGGAGATTGTTACAGAAGGATTTTGTCAATTATTTGATATTACAACACCATTTAATAATTTGTTAGATTCTGCAAAAAATGAAGCAAAAACATGGCGGCAAGATCCGCTAAAACTAAAGAAATTTTATGATAAGGTAAATCACGGGGAAGAATGGGATATAAAAAGATCTAATGTCTGGAAGAGTACATTAGGAATTACGTATCCAGGCTCAGTGGAGGCAAGTGTAGTATATGAAGACGGTATCACTACTCCTGAAGAACTAGGAAATTTTTTGTATGGATATGCTGGTGCGGCTGCTAAAATTAATGAAAATCTCCTTATTGCAGGTTCAGTTTTTGCTTCAGGAATTTGGAAAAAAGATGCTACTTATGAAGCAAAAATAGGCGAACGCTTGGATCAGATGAGTATAAGAAAGGGGGTTTCCTATTACCATTATGGGAATTGATAAAATAAAGAAAATATGTATTCCAATGATAATTATTTTTGCTTTACCTGTACTATATGTTATTTTGAACCCATATTTGAAAAGGGCGGCTGTTCTTAATACATTTAAAAAAGATGTAGAAAGCATGACAGCAATTGTGCAAAAATGGAATAGTCTTAATTATTCTGTTATGTTTATGAACAGAATAATGTACGAGAATGATATAATTGATGTGAGCTACAGACCTGATGAATATATACATATTGATGAAAATTATAGTCATTATTTTGAATATTTGTTTGCAAAGAAAAAATACGAATATATAATGAAAGATGATAATGCTGTTTATTTCACAAAATATGCTTCATTTGGAAACGGGTATGGTGTGGCGTTTTCTGCCGACGGTGACAAGCCGCAGAATGAATTAATTGTGTCAAGTAAGGAAATAGATAATTTTGATGGATGGTATTTTTATATTATGAGATAAAGATATATGGCATCTTGCGAGCTTTAAATTATTAACGGGAGAGGTTTTGTATATTAATACGTATTCTTCCATTAAAGATTGATTTATAAAAGATAAAAAATCAAAGGGATAAGCTGTTATGGTTTGCGGTTACTGTGTATCTGGCACAGCGGAGGTTGATATGAAAAAGATACATATAATTTTACTTATTGTCTTTGCGGCGATTTGTTTGTTGATAATTAATAATTTTTCTTTTGGTCCTAAAGGGCTGTTTTATAAAACGCTTGACGATTGCCCAAATACAATGTGGGTAGATACGGATTCAAAGTTTTTGATTGAGGTATTTTATGAAAAAACAGATGAACCATATGAAAGTAAAATTGTATTGAGTACGCTTTCAAGTAGCCCAAAGGAAAAATTCAATGTATATGTCAGATATGATAAACTATATTTATTTAAACTTGACGAAAATGATAATGAAATTACTAATGTAATAAATGATGAAAACGGGAATGTTATATGCGGTCGAGCAAAGTACAGAAAAAATATTCTTGGTAATATTACATCATTTAAAATTATTCTTGATGGTAATCAAGCAATTGCAGGATGTAAAACATTAAAATTTAAAAAGAAAATCTGACGTTAAGTATAAAAGGATTTTGTGTACCGCTGACAATGAAAAACGGCAATGCGACGGTAATGTATACGTATAATAATGTGGGACAGCTGACAGCAATAACCGATCCGCTTGGCATGAGTGAAAATTATACATATGACTTTTTGGGTAATTGCCTTACCTCAACCGACAGGAACGGAAGTTTGTTTACAAATGTTTATTCTGTTTTCGGAGTGACGGAAACAAATGCTGAAAATACAGCGCTTGGTATGAGTGAAAAAACCGTCAGCAGCTATGATAATCTCGGAAATGTAACTGAGGTAAAGCAGTATTCCGGAGATGAGCTGACCGACAGCGTTTCTTATGAGTATGATAATTTCGGCAGAGTTGTAAAAGAAACAAACGGTACCTCCGAGCAGAGCTATACGTATGACAGCAGTTCAAATGTAACCGCATATTCGCTTAAAACGGGCGATACAACAAAAACGAC
>CAKSPW010000134.1 GCA_934486495.1 uncultured Clostridia bacterium | reverse complement strand
CTTATCATAATAGCCCCTTAATTTCTCTTACAATATCTTTTTAATTTCCTTATATATAATATTAGCACTATCGCTAGTCTTTAAAAGATTCATATTACTTTCTAATTCTTCTCTTTTTTTCTTATCAAATAATACTAAACTAATCATTTTCTTTAAACTATCATTATTAACATCTTTTTCTTCTAATAACAAAACACAATTTTTATCTTTTAATTCTAAAGCATTATAGTATTGATGATTATTAGCAACATATGGACTAGGTACAATGATAGATGGTACATGAATAGCCATAATTTCTGTTAAACTACCAGCTCCAGCTCTTGATATTACCGCTTGACTATCCTTTAACAAACCAGGTAAATTATCCATAAAAGGAAATACTTTTACATTTTCTATTTGCTTACAATCCTGAATAAATTCATCATAATAGCTTTTACCAGTTATAAAACAAACTTGATAATTTTCAATTTTTTCTTGTTTAAAAAACTCTTTAAATTTATTGTTCAAAGACGTACTCCCTAAAGAACCAGCCACGATTACAAGGAGTGGTAAATCTTTGTTAAATCCTAGGCTCTCTTTTTTTATCCGTAAAGATGTTAAAGCATTAGAAGCACAAGGGTTACCAGAAGTAATAACTCTTTTATTGTTTTTAAAATATTTTTTGGAAGAATCAAAAGTAAGTAAAACTAAATCTGCATATTTACTAATAAACATATTACTTTTACACATTAGACTCACCTCTAATTCTTATTAACATCTGTTTCATTAAAGCCTATCACAATTTACCGATCAAGCTGACTTCATAATATCTTTTTTGTCATAAGGCAGGGATTTTCTGCCCTACATGAATTACAATCAAAATTTTATGTACTCCTTAAATACTAAATATATAATTAAGATAAAACTCATAATACCTTGCTCTATATATAAAACATTATAAAACAGTATTAATAATATAATCATTTTCACATCCTATTGATAATGCAAACAAAGATTACAATAATAAGAGCACTGTTTATCCCAACAATCAAAATCATCTCAAATATATTATATATTTTTTTGAAAGTAAGAAATATTGTTATAAGTATAGCACACAGCAAATAAATCAGCCAATAATTAAAATATATCGGTGTTTTAGGATTAAATAGAAGCTTTATTATTCTCTCTGCCTGTACATAATATCTTGTATTTTGAAGGTATTCTGCTATTATCACAAACATAATATTTACAAAAGCAAATATTGAAATCGAAATATTAATTTTTTTTATCATTTTTAAAACCTCGCATTAATATCCATTAGCTGCTTGTTCGGGAACATTACCCCATTTAATCCAAACTGCACTATAAGGCTTAACATCATTTATAGAAATTTCATACGTTTTATCAGCAAAATCATAAATATTAGTTCCCATAGCATAGAGCTTAATATTACCTTTTTCAGTGCCGACAGTACAATAAGAATATATGTCCTCTTACTCCTCTGTATACGAAGCCATTTTGTACCCCCTGTCTGAATATGCGCTCACATTTAAAAAGCTAAAAAACATGGCTATAATCATGGTAATCGCAAATACATTCCGTGCCTCCTTTTGTTTGTCATAGGGCAGGTGTTTTCTGCCCTGTTTCATGATTTACTTACTTAAATCGCTCCGGATTTCTTTCTTTTGCTTTTTCGTAGTTATGTACATAATAAAACCAGTTTTCGTTTGATAGCTGTTTTACTTCAATCAGCTGCTCACTGTCGGGCTTTTCTCCGGTATCGGAATATATTATACCTCGACTTTCATCCATAATAGACCATATTGAAAAACTTACATACTCCTCTCCGCACGAAATATTTAAAACTCCGTTTTCATATAATTTTTCTATTTGAGCAATTAAATTCTCAGGAACAGGTATAGTTTCATATGTTGAATCCTTGCATTTAACCTCCATATAATTCCTATCATCTTCATTATTAATTTCTTTTCTCATTGTGATATTATCATATTCCATCTCAAGCAGTTCATCGGTAACATACGTTAATTCATTGATATTATTTTCAAAAAATCTATTTGTTTTACTATAACTTGGAGCAATTATAAATTTATTTAATCCTATAAAAACCAAATAACCTTTAAAGTTCCACAGCATAAAAAAACATATAATAAATAGCGTCCAAATTATAGACATAATAATAATGACTTTTTTTAATGTACTCATTGCATAACCCCTCTGCGTTGTCCCGTTTTTTAATCACATAATAAGACGTTATCCGATCCACTGCCAACAAATTCTCCGCATTTTCAAAATTAACTCTCCAAATCAAAATATAGCACACCGTTATTTGTATCAATGTAAAATTCGCCGATAAATCCCGCTCCTTTGATTTTTTTTGAAAGTTCATCATTATAACACCACTTAAAATCATTAAAGCCCGTCACAGCAGGATTTACATCTTCATCAAAATTGATTTTTATTTCGGCAAGGTCATATTCATTTTCGATTTTTTCCAATGTATCATTATTAATTATAATAAATCCTTTCATC
>CAKSPW010000133.1 GCA_934486495.1 uncultured Clostridia bacterium | reverse complement strand
TCCTTAATGAATGGTAGAGCTGCCTTTTTTCTCAAAAAGGCAACTCTACCTATTTTTATAAGTTTCAAGGATACGTTCTCTTTGGATCTCATTGAAAAACTTTTTCACATGGGAAGGTTTCTCCGCATCCAATTATACAGCTACTACCGATCGTTTTCCCATCCCCACGCTTCAACTTCGTGCAGCATAGCAACTGAACCGTAAAGCACCGGTATATCGATTTTTAACCTTATATATCTGCACATTACGCCCCCAACATCATACTGAGCGACCTCGGAAGCGTTATTCTCCTCGGAAACAATTGTCTCCCACACTGTGCAATCACAACTTGCTTGTATTTCATATTTAAGGCAGTAGTTTCTCACAAATCTCAACATAATTTTCTGTATTTTAACAATTTTTTCTAAATCTAACTGCATCCAGTGAAATAAATCCGTTTCGTTTGAGCGCCATACATTCCCCCCCAATTCCGCTCCAACATTACCGTTTACCGCATTGGCTGCAACAGCAGGTAAACCAGCATACTCCGTTTCACTAGATGCCGTAACCTTGCAGTTTAACGCAAAGTCAACCATATGCCTTTTGTCTTTCAAGTTATTGATTTGAAATATAAGTTTTTTAGAGAATTTGACCAATTTATCATCCAATTTTATTGTCGCATCAATGTATTGATGCAATATTTCCGTGTGCAATGCAGATGTGGTAATAGCACTTTTAATAATGCTGAGCACTATTATGTTTCTCTGCCTCAGATATTCTTCTCTCAGTTCCAAGTATTCGCTAAACGCTTCATCTAACTGGTTGCGACTTATAAGAAGCCCTATAATATCAAATAAAACCTCCATGGATGTGTATTGATGCTTTCGGAACGTAGTCTGTGCCGTTGTGTCGAATAAAAACGAAAACTCATTACTCTCAAGCATTGTAAGAAGAGTATTTTTTCGTTTTAAAATTTCTGAAATGAAAAATTCAAAAATTTCGATCAGACTTCTCGAGACAGAATTCTTACTGAAGTTGCTGACAATATAAAGCGATCCCGGGGCACTTTCATCTCCATCATTAAAATATACGGCCGATTTTTTCCACATATCGTACACCATATCGTCTGTAAGATAGAGTTGATACATTCCCACAAAATCCATATGGGCGTTTTCCTGTAAAATCAGCCGTCCCCGATCCTCCTCGTACCCGGTAATAACCGCTCCATGTGCTATGTGTCGCCGATGATAGAATGTAGGTTCATAAAAAATGTTGAAATAATCAAGAATTATAAATATTGGGGTACCACTGTCTATGCTCATATATACTTTTTCGAGAAATTCTTTTTTTGTAGCCACACGCTTTGACTCAAGATTCAATCCAAGATAATTTAGTGCTTGTTTCTTGCTTTTCATTATTGTATCGTTATTTCCATTCCAGCAATGATACAACAATGTCAACAAGAAATATGAAAAATAATTATCGTCTGAATAAACTGTAGTAGCATACGCCAATGGCATATCGAAACAGTCCAGAGCCTGTTTTTTTTCAATTTCAAGTTGTTCGAATCCCTTCAATATCAATTTTTTCATAAAATCCTCCGTCTCTCCAACTGCTCTTTGGTTTAATAATCACCTTATTTTCCATTTTTATTGAAAGTGGTGTTGAGACCAACCAAACTACCAGACACCTACTACGCAAACATACGAGTACCATAACAGTTGCGAAATGCATTTACAATAGTCACTGTTTGCACAATAACATATTTGCGACTGTTTGTCAATGCTTTTTTCAAACAATTAAAAAAATACACCTTGTTGTGTGTATTCTACAGGTTCATCGACAATAATAATCCGTAATTGCTCGTTGCAATTCATCCATATTTATAAGTTTGCGGGAAGATTCTATAGCTTTCTATTCTGCTGATAAACTATCGGGTAAGTTTTTCAAAATATCTTATGCATTTGCGTCGGATACGGCGGGTGACTGCGCCATAGAAATCAACACTTCATCTTGTTCCAAAAGAGTGTTCAACGCTTCCTGTTGCTTGCGCGTAAAATGATATTTTTCTATCATTTCCTCTTTTGTTTTCGCCGTAATTGTAATATATACAACTTTCTCATTAGTATCGCCGTTTGCGACCGTTTCCGTTCGAGAGGTTATCTCGTGCATATCCCAAAACACATCTTTGAGCTTTTGTTTTTTATCCTCCGTGATAACGACAACATCTTCGACCGTATCATCTTCCACACCCGCAACCTTTGTTGCAAATACGGCGAGTACCAAGTCCCAATTTGCCTGTTCGCCGATAATCTCGCTGCGGTCGGCGGCTGCGGCATTTTCTATGTCATCGAGCTTGTTTGAAAGCTCCATATTACACTCGGCAACGATAGCTGAAATGGGAATACTGTCATTATCCGCCGCTTCATCGGAAATAAAGATACCGAAAGGACTTGCAGCTATCGCCGCAACCACGATTACAATAATTAAAGCAACCAACAGTACCGCCCATCCACCGAGTGCGGCAAGTGCGGAAACAATGGCTTTTGCTGCTGCCGCTACCATTTGAGCGAC
>CAKSPW010000132.1 GCA_934486495.1 uncultured Clostridia bacterium | reverse complement strand
TCGCCTGCCGTTACAGTCTTTACCTTGTATCCGCTGTCGGGTGTTACGGTAATTGTAACCGTTTCTCCCTTAACAGCCTCTGCCTTGTCAACATCAATCTTTCCGTTTACAACCTCTGCCTTTGTTACAGAATACTTTGTAGGCGGAATTGCATCAAATTCTGCCTTTACTTCTACGTTCTTTTCAGGCATTGTAAATGTGTATGTTGTTTCATTTACGGTTGTTACCGCCACATCGCCTGCCGTTACAGTCTTTACCTTGTATCCGCTGTCGGGTGTTACGGTAATTGTAACCGTTTCTCCCTTAACAGCATTTGTCTTGTCAACCGACACTTTTCCATTAACGGCTGCAGACACACTTACGTCGTATGTAAGAACGGGTTTTTCCGTAAAGAGTGCCGAATAATCCTCATTATTAACATAATCTTTTTTAACAGTTCCGCCTTCTCCCGTCTTAGAGAAAGGTACTTTCTGTGTTTCAGCCGGTTTAGCTGCAAACGTAGCGCTTACTTCTATATTACCTATGCCGGCAATAACCTTATAAGCTCCGTCCGTTCCGGCAGAAACCTCTTCTTCTCCCCAATACACCTTGTCCACAACAAAGCCCTCATCCGGAATTGGTGTAATTGTTACAACATCACGCGGTGCAACCTTATCCAAATCCACGGTAACCTTACCGTTTTCGCAGGTTTTCAAAGTCACGGTATATTTGTCGAAATAGTCAAAATAATCCATTGTCTTGATACGCTCCTTTGCAGGCACTCCGTCCTCCGGATGCGAAGCAAAAGGATATTTCATTTCATCAGCAAAAGCACTGAAAGCAGATATGCTCATTGCAGCAATGCACATAACTGACACAAATTTTTTATTCATGAATAACCCTCCAAATGCAATATTTTTAGTATATATATTATATAACAATTCTCAATAAATTTCAATTGTTTTTAGCTGGCAAAATTATATTTATGCACTATGCACAAATATGTTTTTGTTTTTTGTACACTTTAATTTTCCGTCATAAACAAAGCAAGCAATTTTGCGCAGTTTTCGGCATCTTTTAAAAAGGCAGTTTCGCTCGGCGAATGAATATATCTTACAGGAACCGATATACCGCCCGTTTTTATTCCGCTTCCGCTTGTATGAATACTTCCGGCATCCGTTCCGCCGTCTGTCATAATTTCAAGCTGATAAGGAATATTATTATCGGCGGCAAGCTTCACAAGAGAATTTCTTATCTCACTGTGACATATAACTGACCTGTCCATTACCTTTATTGCCGCACCTCCGCCGAGCTTAACCGCCATCTGCGCACATTCCGGCGTATCTCCCGTATCGGTAACATCAACGACTATTGCCGCATCGGCACCGCTTCCGAAAGCCGCCGTCTTTGCACCGCGAAGTCCGACCTCCTCCTGAACGGTAAAAACAAATTTTAACGTATTTTTCGGATTTTTAATCATTTTCATCGCTTCTATAAGCACAAAACAACCTATCCTGTTATCAAGTGCCTTTGATATAACTCTGTCTCCGAATGCGTAAAATCCGCCTTCAAAGCAAGCCGAATCCCCGACGCTTATTCCGCTGCCCACCGGGACATCAATATACATTTTTTGAATATTGTTTTTATCGTTATCCTTTTCCGTACCGATTATACCCACGACTCCGTTTTCAAAAACAACTCTTCTCCCTACAAGTCTGTTTTTCTCAAGTCCGCCGACGGGAGCAAATCTCAAAAATCCGCTGTCATCGGTATATGTTACGATAATTCCAATCTCATCCATATGTGCAGCCGCCATAATAGTTTTTTCGCCGCCGCGGATTGTTCCCGTAACATTTCCCATACAATCAACGCCGACCTCGTCGCAAATCGGTTTTATCTCGGATATAATAAGCTCCCTTATTCCGTCCTCTTTGCCCGAGGTGCCGAATGTTTGTGTAAGTCTTTTAAGAAGCTCCATTTATATTTCCTCCGTTTCAATTTCATTTAATATTTTGCCGATATTTTTAATGTACGCTCTTGCGAAGCTGACCATAGCCTCATAATCGCCCATATCCGCTATTCCTGCCGGCGAGTGAATATATCTGCACGGGAGCGACACGGACGCTGTTAATATTCCGCCTGCCGACAAATGAATACTGCCTGCGTCATTTCCGCCTGCCGTTGTCTTCTTAAGCTGATACGATATATTTTCCTCATCCGCCATTTTTGTAAGACACCCGAACAGTTTTCTGTCGGTTATTGTCGCACCGTCCATAAAAGACAGCGCACATCCACCGCCGCATACCGTAACATAGCCGCTCGGCTTTGTTTTATAAACGTCCGAGCAGGTGGTGCTTTCGAGTACAAGCGCCGCATCAGGTTTTATTCTGTATGCGCACACGCCGCTCCCACGCAGTCCAACCTCCTCTTGCGTTGTAAAACAATAATACGTATCAAACTCGGGTTTATCTTTCATAACCTCGGCAAGTGCACAGCAACCCGCCCTGTCATCGACTGCCTTTGCCTTTATTCTTCCCGAACCTATCAGCTCATACTCCGTATCAAAACACGCATAATCACCGACCGAAACATATTTTTTCGCCTCATCCTTATTGCGGGCACCTATATCAATGTAAAGCTGCGACACCTTCGGCACGCTTTTTTCCTCCTCTTTCGTGAGAAGATGAATCGCCTTTACACCTATTATTC
>CAKSPW010000131.1 GCA_934486495.1 uncultured Clostridia bacterium | reverse complement strand
ATTCTTCATCGGTTAACTCTATGGGTTCCATTATGTAATGTCTATATTGCGCCTCATCAAATATATCTCTCTCAATTATACTATCAATTTCTTTTTTTAGTTGATAAGTATTTTGAGTCAATTCATTTTCACTCTCTATTCGTTTAATGCTTTTTATTTTAAAATTTATATCTTTATTGTTAAAATCTTTTATTTTAATAATATCACCTTTGTGAAGAGTTTCATTTCCGTCAAATGTCATTTGTCCTTCTGTTCCATCGTCCACATTCTCTCCACGACAAATTAACTGACTGGACACGTACTTTTTACGACAAAGCTGCCCGCTTAATGTGCTTATATCTTCATCGCAAATATTAAAAGCTTCTTTTTTCTTAAGATTTAAATAATCCTGTATTTCCTTTCTCATAATGTCCTCCATATTAAGCTGTTTCCAATATTTTCTTAACATTTGCATAATACCACATATTTAATAATTTGTCAAGATATTTCTAATACATTCTCCCATTATTCTACAAAAAATTCTTTTATAAAATCTGAAATTATTATTGACATTTTTATAAAAAAAGTATATACTATGTATATACAAATAGCGGAGGTGTTAAAACATGAAAGCTTTCATTCAAAAATGGGGTAATAGTCAAGGTATTAGAATTCCTAAAATTTTACTTGATGCTATCAATTGGAATGATAACGAATCAGTTACATTAAGTATTGATGATGATAAAATTATAATTGAAAAAGCAGCAGAATCCAAACAATCGATTATAGAACTTTTTGATAATTTTGAAGGTGAATATACGCCGGATAATATTGACTGGGGACAACCGGAGGGGAATGAAATATGGTAAGACAAGGAGACATAATAAAGGTTAATCTTAATCCTCAAAAAGGACACGAGCAAGCTGGTTATCGTCCTGTCGTTATAATAAGCAATGATTTTTTTAATGCAAAAACAAATCTTGTCATAGCTTGCCCCATTACTAATACCAATAATAAATTCCCACTGCATATTCCGTTAGATAGCAGAACTCAAACTACCGGAGTGATTTTATGTGAACATGTAAAAACATTGGATCTTAATGCAAGACCACATATACTTGTAGAACAACTCCCAAAAGATATTTTATTACGAACAATCAATATTGTTTTTTCAGAAATCGAAAAAATCTAACTTTTTAAAGCGGTTATAATAAACCGCTTTTTTATATAGAGCATTATAAAACATTCCACAATCAATTTTACGCAAAATTTTATGATTGTTTAATCAAGAAATAAAAATTGTATCCTCACAGACAACAAATTACATTCCTAAAAGCATTAAATTTTAAATTCCCATAAACTAATCAGAATAAAAACAAAATACGTGATGTCAATATTAAACAGATTCTCCGCTAACCCTTATGACTCAAATTATATAATTATATTCCTTACAACATATCACACCCCTTAAAATCAATTTTAAACAAAATTTTGTGATTATTTAATCAGAAAAGAGAATTTATATATACTTAGGCAACAACTTATATGCCTAACAGAAGTAATTTTTAAAATTATACAAATTAATCAAGAAATAAATCAAAAAGAACAAATTATCAGCGAAGCTGATAATAGACGTACATTGCAAGGCTGCGTAAGCAGACTTCAATGTATGGCTAATTGCCTTTGGCACAAGAAGCAAGGAGGAACTATAATGAACTACTACATAGCAGATACTCACTTTGACCACAAGAATATAATTGCATTTGACAACAGACCATTCTTTACTTTAACTGAAATGAACAATACCATTATCGAGAACTGGAACAACAAGGTATCTAAAACTGATACTGTATTCATTCTTGGAGATTTCTGTTGGTCTAAGGAAGATAGGTGGGTAGAAATATTATCTCAGCTACAAGGCTCTAAGGTACTTATACAAGGAAACCATGATTTAAAACAGATGTCAGCTACACTAAAACATAAATTCCAAGACATAGCAGCATATAAAGAAATTACTGATAACGGAAGAAAGGTAATAATGTCCCACTACCCTATTCCCTTCTATAAGTCGGACTATAACAACAAGGTATATCATTTGTATGGACATGTACATAATACAGTAGAAGAAAAATATCTACAAGAGTTAAAGCAGCAGATCTTAAAGACAGACATAAGAGAAACAGGCAGACATACCGGACAGTACTTTAACTGTTGGTGTGGATTTTATAATTATACGCCTGTTAGCTTGGATGAGATATTAGATAAGTGGAAAGATAAAGAACAAAGTTCTCAATAGGGTCTGCGACGCTATTAATCATTCGTTGCTAAAGCAACTCATGCTTACGTTGCCTTGCCAGAGGCAAGTCAACGTTTGTAATATATAATTATTAATTAATATTAAATGTGAATAAATTGTTAATTATATGAAATTTCCGTAAATAAAATCTCGATTTTCCGCATAGGTAAGCCAAAAATCAGACTTTCGATCATTCAAAGTATCAATAATATATATATTATTATATTATGGAGGATTGGAATGATCGTAACTCGTGTTTTCCCAGTATTTAAGCCAAAAACAGCAATTTTTACTCTAAAAATTTTTTTCTAAGTTTTAATATTTTCTAAGTAACAAACCTTTGTAAGCACGTTAGTACGAGCGGAGCGAGCCTATCCTTATGGATAAGTCGGTTGTTTGAGAAGCGAATAACCCTTGCGGTCATAAAAAAGGAACACTTTTTTACAAAAGAAAAATACGCAGAAAAAAATCTATTTTTCTTTTTTCAAA
>CAKSPW010000130.1 GCA_934486495.1 uncultured Clostridia bacterium | reverse complement strand
TACCGTTTTTTCCTCTGGCTGATAGGCGTTCCCATTTTCTTTGATTTTTTGAGAATCCGAATGAGCCAGCGAAATTCGATAGAGGTGGCGGACACGGAACAGGCTGTGAAGCGGTTATCCGTGCAGGAAGAAAAGTATACTGCCGAGCATGAAAAGGCTTTTGCGGAATACAATGAGCTGAATTCTCAGACTGAAAGCCTTGATCCGGTTGAACTTTTCCATGTAAGAGAAACCATCCGAAATGAATGCGAAGAAGCTGCCGAAAGCCGTATTCGCACCGCTTCAAAGGATATTAATTTCTGGGATATGACAAGTGCAAGGCGTACCGTTGACGGAAAGATTGACCTCTACTCCGAAGAACAAAAGGTCAAGAGAATTCTATGGGAAAGGAAGCAGAACGAGCGAGAGCAGCCGCAACAGAAGAAGACGAAGGACAGAGGTTACGAAAGATAAGTTCGCTATATCTGAACAACGGAGCTGGCGCAATGTACTTACACCGGCTCCGATAGGAATGTGGTGCTCCTATTCTACACGGCTTCCGGAGTTTACACAAATTTTGGGATGGTCTCTAATTTTTTTCAAACTGCGCTGCATTGATTATGGGCACTTGGTCTGCAACCCCATCATTTCTATTTTTGGGGATTTCCTTCGTCTGTAAAATTACGCTTAAGTGCACTGTTCGTTATTATTCCCAAAATGATAATAACAGCGAGTTGAATTACAATAACGCACCCACCGCAAAAGCCGATAAATGCTATGGTTTTCCCGATTGAGTATAGCATAGCCAAAGATGAGAATATGGCGGTCCAAGGGGCACCTTTGTACCACAACCTTCCAAAATGTTTCTGAGCAAATTCCCATGTCAAAGGATTTTTCATAGATCTTTTTGTTCGAAATCCCTTCGTGTTATTAATGTATTTAGGCGGTGAAGTCAAATATTTTTTCCCAACAAAATACATTGCGCATGGGATTATCAATGTTACCAGAAACATGTATATCCAAAACAACATGCTAACCGCTCCTTTCTAAAATTGATAATCACTTGCGTTATATTATCATTTACAGTTACTTGTGTAATTTTTGTTAAAAGTCTAAACTGATATGCACACCATGGGTTATATGGAGATTTTTATAAAGTCACTCTCACTATAAATAGGGTCATGGCTAATAAGTAAGATAATTCTGTCATTTCTCACACTTTGAAGAACAGACATCAGTTCATTTGAACTTTCAAAATCCATAAATGAAGATGGTTCATCTAAAATCAGGAAATTTGCAGTTTCTTTAGTCAAGGATCGTAATAAACGTATTTTTTGAATTTCTCCACGAGAGAAAGCCTTCATACCTTGACTCCAAATATCATCCGTGCAAAAAAAGTGATAAAAGCTAAATAGATTGTTGTCTTTAATGAAGTTAGACACTTGGTCGCTGGTAACTCTTGCTTCATCAAAGTATTCTCCGACCGCTATCCCTTCATCTATAGATGACTGGAGCATTATTGAAATATTGTTTTTTCTCAGGGAAAAAGCATCGATTTCTTTAATATCAATTCCATTATAAAGGATTCTTCCAGAGGAATAGTCATCGCGCAATCCAATGATAATATCTACAAGCGTCGATTTTCCTGTGCCATTATCTCCAGTCAAAAGATAGACATTGTTTGTCTCAAACTTAAAACTAAACTTATTGAAAAGCGGTTTACAGCCTGAATAAGAGAAGCTAAGAGAATCTATTTCAACATTTAGAATTTTGTTTATAGGTATACGTCCGGGTGATTCTTGTGGTAAAGAAAGTACCTCTCGTATTCGAACATATGAAGCCATCGCCTCTTGTCTTGATTGTCCAAGCGTTATGTAATATTTTACACATCCTGCAAAAAACGAAAAATAGGATATCATCATTGTGTATTGCCCGATTGATATTTCTTTGTCAATCACTTTCATTCCCACGACAACAATAACTAAAGCTTGAAAAACCACAGAAACTATTGCATCCAAAGAAATATACAAATTGGACACTTTAGTATATTTGAGAATACACGAAAGATA
This sequence comes from uncultured Clostridia bacterium, assembly GCA_934486495.1. Classification (GTDB taxonomy): domain Bacteria; phylum Bacillota; class Clostridia; order UBA1381; family UBA1381; genus RGIG9115. Next base: position 759 of record CAKSPW010000130.1, on the reverse strand, counting down.
TTTTTTAAATGATGTATTCATCACGTCTCTGCTATGAGGAATGGCTGCCTCTGCTTTAATGGAATGTAGCCTTGCCAACTGAAGGAATAGCGTATTGATGAGTTTATTTGATCTTTCTTTTGCGTTGATGCTCCATGCTAATAAGTGCTTCTTTAATAAAATAAAGATTAGTGCATAAAGTGGGATAAATACCAGGCAAAACACAAGGACTACATCTGAAATTAAACTAATAATTATAAGGATAGCAATAATTTGAATCAAACATAAACCAAACTTAGAAAAATTGCAAATGAAAAAATCCACAAGAGTTGCTGTATCTTTGTTAATTCGCTCGTTAATATAAGCGGGGTCAAATTGACCCTGTACAATTGTACTATATTTTGTGGATTGAATTGTTTTTATTAGTTCAGCGTTAATTTCAAAACATACCGTCTTTTCTAAATTGACAGATACTAGATTCTCATAAAAGGAGAAAAGCACATTTAAGACACCTATCAAAATTAAGGCAGCACCAATTGTAAAGACTGGTCGATAGTTATCAGCAGTTATCAGTGAATCAACAAAGTAGCCATTAAAAAGCGGAATTAGCGTTGACAATACTGTGATGTAGATTTTTGTACGCCGCCGCCCGCCATCGAGCAGAGTTTTACACCTAATTGGGGATAAAACAGCTCATGGCGGGTGGCGTGGCTCTCATCGGCATCACTCTGGTTATCCTGTTCTCCGGCCTCTTTGGTTAAACCCAAAACCTGCTGTCGG
>CAKSPW010000129.1 GCA_934486495.1 uncultured Clostridia bacterium | reverse complement strand
TCACGTATATTCCTATTATTGAAGATATTATTGTAAAAGCTTCATTCACTATTCCCGATATAGAACCACTAAATATATCATATGTAAGCATACAAACTGAAACAGGAAATGACATTATTCTTGAAATCATGGGTATACTTAAGCAAAAGCTTATATTAGCCAGCACCGATGCTACGCACGGAAAAACTGAAAAAACTCCCTTCCACGTAAGTAACCCGGATACAACACTGAAAACTATAAAGATTACCATCCATTTTTTTTTCAGAGCCAGGCTGTCTCCGCTTTTTAATAGCACAATTTCACGTACAGAAGATACCACAGCAATGGCAGCTGCAGCATTTGCCGATATCAATATATAATGCAACAACCACAGAATATCAGAACTTAATTTCCAAATCAACAGTTTTTTTGCTGTCTTTTGCTGATATATAATCAAATTTACTCCTATAGCAATAAACCCGATTATTTGCCCGATTACGCTTATTATTGTCATGTGTTATTTTTTCCACCTCCTCATTATGCAGCAAGTAAATTAATCAGCTCACATATTGCCGCAATAACAACCCCCGTTCCGTGATCGTCATTGCATACCGTTTCAAGCTTTACATAATACTCAGCATCATCCTTACATTCCGAGCCTCTGCAAACATCAAAAACATTCCCGTCAGCATCAACCTTATATTTTAAAATTCCTTCTACAGCATTTATTACTATTGGCATATACTTTTTTCTATCCAAAATACCAATTTTAATTCCTTTTGCAATAGCTATAGAAAAAATCGCCGTACATGATGTTTCTAAAAATGAATCCTCGATAGTTAAAACCTGATGCCAAAGCCCGGTAATGTCTTGCTTATCTATCAATCCGATTACTGCTGATTCAAAAATTTCAATTAGCCTTTCTTTACCTTTATAGTTGTCCGGTAAATGTTCAATTGTATCGGCAAATGCAAGATACACCCATCCATTACCTCTTCCCCAAGGAACATTATTTGCTCTGCCAATCTCCGGGAAAAATATATGTGAAAAAACGCCCTCATCATTCAGAAAAAGCTTTTCGGTGTATAAAATCAATTGATTAACAGCTTCATCAAAATATCGATTATCTTTTGTTATATCGCCGAGCCTTGACAAAAATGAGCAACTCATAAAAGCATCATCAGCCCACATGGTATTAATTCTGTAAAATGTTCCATCACTCATTTTCGGAATATTTTCATCAACACAGTTTCCCAATTCTTTTATTAACGACAAAGTTTTCATCCTTAATAATTTATCATGTTCCCTGTTATAAAGCTCACAAAGATTCATTCCTATTGTCCCGATAGAATCTAAATCATCTTTTTTAACGCTTCTTTTGAGAAATGAGGCATCACCAAATTCTTTTGCATCATACTGCATATATTGATAATAATCTACAAGAACTTGCATACTCCCGCAAAAATAATTATAATACTTTATATTAAATTCAGATGCTTTTAACAAACCATACTGTCCAACCATAAGCCCGTAAAACCACTGACCAAAAAAGCTTGTATCAAGATATGGTCTAAGATAGCTTTCCGAATCCGCAAAACGCCAAAAACATTGTTCTCCGCATGAATCCATATAAACATCTGTTAAACTGAAAACAAAATTTTCAAAATTATCAATCGCACCTAAAAGCAACCAATGCATTCCTCTTTTTCTGTTGTGTTTTACAAATGGCAAATATATGCTTTCATTGCACAGACTTTCAAAGCAACAGCCTTCTGCATTCTCGAATACGATGTAAATCTCATCTCCCGATTTTGCTGTTGATTGTTTTTTTCCGTTTATAAATATCTTATATTCAAAATCAGATTTTATTCTTATGCCTGTATCATTTTTGCATACAGTATATGCAATAATATATTTTCCTCTTTTAGTATTATATAATTTCCCTAAATCAACAAATCTGTCATCTTCACTGTCTTTGGGATACACAATGCAACAATCTATATAACTTTTATCCTCATCCGCTTTTATTAACTCCGAAAGTAAAAATCCCTGTTCGTCTCGGTATTCTCCAAATCCAATCGTATCTCTCACCCACAACAAATAATCGCTTGTCCAAAATTGGGGATAAAATATATGCCCTACCATATAATCGAGAAAGAAAGAATCATCATTGCATATACATTTAAACACAATTTGATTATCGCCTTCAAGCACATCAATAACCTCAGAGTAATATCCATCAACATATTTGTTTTTATTTTCGCTTTTAAATTTATTTTCCCGATTATTTACAACATATGACGATGCCCCGTTAGCGGTTAATACAACCTTTGCAGAATACTGACTTTTAATATTCACGTACACATATACATAATCGCCGTTTGAAGCATTACGGTAATATTCGTTGAGTCTGATTTTAATACCTTTTCTTAACTCTCTCTGTACAAATTTCGACTTTATATATGGTCTGAAAACAACAGGCTTCACAGGTCTGGTTTTTATCATATTATCACATATAGTATTAAGCTTTTGCTTATAATAGATTATTCTATCTTCATTTATATTCATTTTTATAGTATAGTGCAATTGACTCATTTAGCAGTCGTTACACTACATCTTTCTCCTTTCTATCAACCTTTCAGCTGCGGTTGTCATCAGTATTTGAAATAAGACCGAACACTTACAAAAATGCCTTTATAAATGCGTTGATATTGTATTTCAACTTGCTGTTCACGTCATCTACTTCTTATTATTAATGTCAGTTTTTTTTATAAATTCCGTCAATTCATCAACCGTTGTAAATGCAAGTCCCACACAAGTATCCGCTGCACCGTAGTATAT
>CAKSPW010000128.1 GCA_934486495.1 uncultured Clostridia bacterium | reverse complement strand
TATCCCCGAGGAGTTCTCTCCTCGGGGATTTCTTATGCTTTTAACTTATAAGTAATTACTTAATATGGAGGTATGACATGAAAGCCTTTTCCTCTTCTATTCTAAGTGCTAAACAGACTCCTATCACAGAGTCTGTAACTGGCACTTTTGATTCTTTTGAAACTTCTAAATCTACTCTTGTTAAATTCTTGGAATTTAATGAAGCAGCAGCTGAAGCTGATATCAAGAGCACTAGAGATTACTATCTCAATGTGCTTAATGTAATCAGATCTGGTTCCGGTAATTATGATCCCGCTCTTAATGCTTGCTTTACTCAGTATGAAGCAGTTAAGAATGCAGCTATGAATTGCATGGGGCCTGGAGATTGTTGTGAGCCTGAAGCTAAGCCTACATCAGATGCTGTAGCTATTCTTGAAAAGCTTAAGAAGACCAATCCTTCTGATACTTTGACACAGGTTTATGCTAGCACTACTATGGCTAACGTAGAAGATGTTAGTAGTAGCTTCGTCTTTGAGCAGTATTGCAAAGATGTAGTTGCTGGAAAAGATATGAAGGGTACTAATCTTCCTGAGGCTGTAGTAAATTATATTGGCAAGTGTGCAGGTCTTGATGGTGCTGAAAGCATTGAAGAACTGATGGATAAAATCACAGATAGCTATTCTATTCAGGAGAGAGAAATTCCTATCTCAAATTACTCTTTCTATGACTCTTTCTCTAATCAGCATATCTGGATTTATCCTATAAGTCTGACCAAGACGGCTGATCTGGCTATTTCTTATCTGAAGGTCAATGCTGATAAGTTTGAAGATCCTAATGATGTAAGAGAGATTGTAAAGAATATCTGTGATGCAATCTCTACTTATACTATCATTGTTCTGAAAGCTTCTCAGATTGCTGAAGATATCAACGATAAAGTCCGCAGTGAAGATATCAAGCATATCATGGAGTTTGCTTCTTCTCATGGAATGCTCTCTGAGTCCATGTCTATGTTTGGCGATGAAATCGATAGCAAGTCTGTCTTCGATGATCTTGAGCCTGGTGACTTCAATCCCACTGAGTTCATGAATCTTGAACTGGTATCTGAGCATGCTATGAAGATGGATTCTATGGAAACTTATAAGTGGGCTATGTCCATGGAAGCCAAATATCTGGCTGAACAGAACTATCAGGGCCTTGTTGATCTTAATGAGGCAGTTGGCCAGAAAATTAAAGCAGGTCTTCAGAAGGCTCTTGAAGCTCTTAAGAAGATCGCTGCTAAGTTTGTCGAGGCTATTCTCTTTAACTTCGGTACTGAGAAAGCTTGGCTGACCAAGTATAAGAATATTATTCTGAATAATACTCTTAAGGGCGATACCCAGATTACTGTCTATTGTAATCTGAGAAATGCCGTAAATCAGATCCAGAACGTTGTTCCTCCGATGCCTAACTATAATGAGCTCTCTGGAAATAGCAATGCCTTCGAATCTGAGGATGCATTCTTTAAGCAGTACTTCTCCAAGTTCTTCCCTGGTATGGATCAGGATCCTCATGTGCCTAAGGATGGAACTCTTGCTGATAAGTGCAAGATCTATCTTGGTGCTAAATTCCAGGATAGTAATGGTGATCAGGGTACATTCGCAGACTTCAATGGTTCTAAATGGCCTACTGTAGCTGCTATGTATCAGTGGCTGCTTGATACTGAAAAGTTGGCAAAGAACACTCAGGCTCAGATCAAAAATATTGAGCGGACTGTTAATAACTACACTAAGTCTGCTGATAAGCTTGGTGCTCCTGAGAATCAGCAGCAGAATAATACCACTCAGAATAATACCCAGCAGCAGAATACTGCACAGCCCCAGGCTAAGCAGGAATCTTATTATAGCTATATCTATAATAAGTATCTGACTGAGATGGATATTAAGAGTGCACCTGCAACTGATGGTGCAGCTGGTCAGGAAAATACTAATAATCCTAATCCTAAGGAAGCTTATAAGACTACTCAGGGTGATACCGATGAGCAGGTTAAGAATTCTAAGGATGCTGGTAGTGTAATTACTGGCCGTATGAATATCTATATGAATGTCTGCAAGCAAGTTCTTACTGCTAAGATGACTGCTATCAATTATGCTCATAAAGAGATGCTTGATCTCATGAGAGCTATTGTTAAGGGTCGTCTTGGTGACTCTGCAGATATTGAACTTAAGCCCCAGAATGGAGATAACAATGGTAATCAGCAGCAGAATCAGCCTGCTGAGAAGCCTAGTGCTACTCAGGGAGCCGCTCCTAAAAAGAAAAAGAAGAAGATTCTTTGGTAGTAGAAAATAAAATAATTGTAGGTAGGCTAAATGCCTACCTACAGTTTTATTTATAAACTTTCTCAAAGAAAAGCATTAAACTTAAAACAAGTTTATCGCTTGAAGTCTCTTCAGAAGATTTAAAATAGAGTTCACGCTTTCTCTGAAGAATGTAGTTGCCAGTATACTCAGGACAATCTTTATATACTTCTCCAGCATTGATGATATATTCTTTATTAGGAGTAAAGATAGAAGTATCAAGATCATTCTTGTTGATAGCCATATAGAGCATACTAGTTTTCTGATTGTTCTCAATCAGACCTGTATTATCATTCGGTGCTCTTACATTTACAGTCTTAGAAACAAAGTTATCATTAGCCCCAGGAGTATATACATCGATAGAACTACTAGTTCCATTTGTTTGAGTATATTTAACCTTGGAGTACGACTTACTTTTTTCTCTATAGTCAGCAACTTCTACATTGCCACCGCCTACATTAAGTGCATAATAACCGTTTTTAGCATCAATGGTCATACCCTGCACTCGAGAAGCCATATCATAGTCATTTCGTAAAGTTAGCATTACTGAATTGACCTTACTACCTTTACTTGGGACTGCCTTT
>CAKSPW010000127.1 GCA_934486495.1 uncultured Clostridia bacterium | reverse complement strand
CTATCATCTTGCTCTCGTTTCCGGAGGCCCGACTTACGGCTCACAAGAAGAGAACGGTATCTATCCGTCCCAGAGCGGCAACGAGGAACTTGGTTGGGAAAAGTCATGGATGACCGACCTCGGACTTACTTTCGGTTTCTGGAACAGGTTGAACCTTGACATTACCCTCTACAACAAGAAGACGACTGACATGCTCATGAATGTGCCTCAGTCTTATTCCATCACGGGTGAGAGCAGCTACTGGAAAAACATGGGCGCCCTCGTGAACAGGGGATTGGAACTCAGCGCTGACGCTTCCATCGTAAGGACAAACGACTTTGCGTTCAATGTCAATGCGAATGTAACCTACAACAAGAACAAGATTACTGAACTGTACAACGGCGTTACCGAATATGTAAACTCCACTACCGGATTCAAATACATGGTAGGCCACTCCGTAAGTGAATATTACTATAACCGCTATGCCGGTGTGAATCCTGCAAACGGTGAACAGCTCTGGTACACCAAGGACGGTGAAATCACCAATGTCATGCTTGAAAGCGACAAGGTGATGACCGGCAAGAACCACGAGCCTGCCTGGTGGGGCGGATTCGGACTTACCTTCGCATGGAAAGGCCTTCAGCTTTCCGGACAATTCAGCTGGATGGCGAAACGCTACATTGTGAACAATGACCGCTATTTCGATGAGAACAGTGCTGTGGCTGAGGGATATAACAAGTCCCGTCGTCTTCTCTATGACAGATGGAAGAAGCCGGGTGACGTCACGGATATCCCTAAATACGGCGAAGTCCTCCAGTTCGACGACCGTCTGCTTGAGAACGTGTCGTTCATGCGTCTGAAGAATCTGACATTGTCATATTCTCTCCCGCAGAGCATCATGAAGAAGACTAATTTCTTCTCATCTGCAAGAGTTTATGTCCAGGGGCAGAACTTGTGGACATTGACAGGATTCTCCGGATTCGATCCTGAAGTTTCATCGAACATGTATCAGGCGACTTATCCGTCCACCCGTCAGTTTACTCTTGGACTGGAAATTTCATTCTAAGGAGGTTACGAAATGAAGATAAAGTTTTTTAAATATATTCTCCCTGTAGCTGCGGCACTTTCATGCACTTCGTGCCTGGACAAGTATCCGTCAGATTCCATCCCTATGGATGAAGCGGTCAACACGGCTGATGACATGAACCAGCTGATGATTGGAGTCTACAGTGCATTCAAGAATGGTTCCCTGTATTCAGGGGCATTGACTCTTCTCCCTGATATTCAGGCGGATTTCGTTTTCAGTGTCAAAGAAAACAACAATACTTACGGTGATATCTGGCGCTGGAATGAGATCAAGGCTACCAACACAGATATCGAAGGCGTATATGGTGCGCTCTATGATGTTATCAACCGGGCCAACTTCCTGTTGGACCAGGAAGACAAGGTAAGAGCCAATACCACGGATGATGATGAGCTTGACCGCATTGACCAATATTGCGGCGAAGCGTATTTCGCCAGGGCGCTTGCCTATTCGGAATTGCTCAAATGCTTCTGCAAGCCTTATGACAGCGATGAAGATGCGGAAAAACAGCTCGGTGTAGTGCTGACGGAGCATTATAATGGCAATGAACCTGTCCGCAGGGCGACTTTGAAGGCTTCTTACGAGTTTGTTCTTGCTGATTTGGACAAGGCGGCAGAGCTCCTTTATCTCGGCGATGATTTCAATCCTTCGGTGGATGGCGTGCTGTACAATACGGAATACTTCAACGAATATACATGCTATGCCCTCCGTGCCAGACTGGCGCTGAACATGCGTAAATGGGATGAGGCCATCAAGTATTCCACCAAGGTTATTGAAAGCGGTTACTACGCATTGTCGAGCTGTTCTTCTGAAATCAAGAAAGGAGAAAGTTTCTACCAATATATGTGGGATTACGGTAATTCTACCGAGGCTATCTGGAAGGTCGCGATGACATTGAACTCGTATGGAGGGGCTCTCGGACGGATTTTCTTCAACTTTGACAATGTGTCCTACAAACCTGATTACGTGCCGGCTACATGGGTTCTCAATCTTTATGGCAGCACGGACCTCCGCGCTTCGGCATTCTTCAAGACTGGAGTCACCGGCTACAGCCATGGACTTCAGTGGCCGATGCTGTACAAGTATTTCGGAAATCAGCAATTGTTCGTGCCTTACAGAATCTACGGAGTATGCATTCCTATGGTTCTCCGTCTTTCCGAGCAATATCTTATCCGCGCAGAGGCTTATGTGCAGAAAGATACTCCAGAGTACGGAAAAGCAGGTAAGGATATAAGTGCAATCCGTGCAGCCCGTTACTCTTCTTATGGAGGCAATACTGCCATGGACGCGACTAATGCAATGACTGTCATTGAGGAAGAGCGCGTCAAGGAACTCTATATGGAGGGTTTCCGTCTGAATGACCTCAAGCGTTGGCACAAAGGTTTCGAACGTAATGTTTCAGACCAGAGCGCGGAATATTTCACCCAAAGCGATCTGAAAGTAGCTAAGGATGACCCTCTGTTCGTGTGGCCGATTCCGCAGCATGAAATCGAATCTCCAGGTGCGGATATCCAGCCAAATGAAAGCAATAAGTAATATCGGTAAAGATTATGAAAACATCAATTAATAAATTACTTATGGCCCTTCCGGCTTCGGCTCTCGTGCTGTTGTCCGCTGCCGGATGTAAGGAAGAGAGAGTCTCTTATGACGGACCGCAGTACATAATGTTCTCCGATACGCTGTACACCCTCCCTGTCCAGAATGATGTCGAGATGTTCGACATTCCAGTCGTTTCTATGTATGCTGACAACGACGACCGCACGCTTGCAGTCGAAATCATTGACAAGGAAAGCAATGCTATTGAAGGGCGTCACTACGAATTGGAAAGCAATACTGTCGTCATCAAGGCGGGAGAACGTGTGGCCAATGTCAGAGTACGTGGGTTGTATG
>CAKSPW010000126.1 GCA_934486495.1 uncultured Clostridia bacterium | reverse complement strand
TGCAGCTGGCAGTCCAGCGACATGGGATGTGTGACGATCTCGAAGCCGTCGTCCAGTGAGCCATCGTGCTTGCAGTACCCAGTTCTTTCTCCACCTTTGAGATTCGCTCTCAGCTCATGTACCTCAAATCTCAATACCCCTTTAGGTAGTTTTTCTTCGTCCAGCAGCAACCCGTTTTCCATAATTTGGTAGGTTTTGTCGTAGATCACCAGTTCACGCGACTTGTGTTTTAAGGTGATGTGGTGTCTGTTATACTTGCTGGCTGCCTTTCTGTCCGCGCTCTTAAAGATGGCTCTCTCATACTTCGGCGGTGTCGGCAGCTTTCGTGTGACACGCAGCAATTCTTTGAACAGTGCCGTAGAGTCACATCGGATGTTCACGCACAGGTCTACCCGGGAAAGCTGATAGGCATCCAGCACACATGGCAGACCCAAGTCTTTCAGCACCGCAAAGAACATCTTAGAAACATCTTGTACGCTCTCCTCAGTCGGTGGAAGGATGCCCAGGTATGGGGAGTTCGGGTCGATCAGCTCTCGCGGATTCACCGCAATGCGCAGATAGCACGTCGAAATTTGACCATGCACATCCTTCTCCAGACTAATTCTCAGCCCATTTCGCTGAAACCAGCGGCATCGATAGCGTTCTCCTTCCCCCTGCCAATTCCTGTCTTGGTATATCTCTCCCTTAGGGCATTGGTAATACAGTCGGTCTCGCATTCTTTTGTAGTTTTGATTTGTCATTTTTTTACTTATTTCAAAGGTATGTATTGAGAATTTATCAGGCTCCAACTTAAACATCCCGGATTTCTTTTTCATTGCCTATACCTCCAAAACTGTATTACTTTTTTACCGTTAACCCATCTTAAAGCGCGTTTTATCGCGTTTTAGTGTTGTTATTTCCTTTTTAACAATAGGCTCCAGCGCAAAAAAAGACGGTGCCTATTGAGTCCTCTGCCTCTCAGCACCGTCGGTCTTTCGCTTGCTTCGCGCTATCTTCAATTTTCGTCCGCATCTGCCTGAACTCGGCCTCGGTTATCGTTCCCTGATTCAGCAGCAGCTGATTGAACCAGGTCAACATTCCCCAACGATAAGCGTCGCCCAGCGTTTGTGTCTGCCTGCTCACAGAATGGTCGCCTCCTTTATTCGTAATATTCACGCATCACCTCTGATCCCTTGACCGCGTATTTATTTGTTGGTCAATATTTCAAAAACAAATGACCCTCGTGGTAGATTTTCTCCACGGGGGTCATTTTATATTCAATTTTATGGCGCTATTAGCGCGATCAGATTCAGAAGCATATTCTGCGCTTCATCTGACGGCCATGACAGTTTTTCAACGGATAATACCAGCGTTGCGCAGAGTCTGCTTTCTCCATCGACTGGCAGGCGAACATTTCTGCTCTTGCCTACCAAATAGTCCGGCTGTTGTTCCCTCACTGTCTTGATGACCGTGAGCCAGTCACATTCAATCGGCATAAGCATCGCCGCAACCTCAGTCAGCACGTCCTCACGTATTTGCAGTGTCGGTACACGATAACGATGCCCGTCCTTTCCTGTTACTTGAAATCCCCGTACATAGCCCCAAATGTCAGTGCCATCCACTTTTTTCATTGGGAATTCTCCTTTGACCGGAACAGCCATAAAGTGCTTACAATTCTCCGGCGTAACCATCGCGGTCAGCAGGTTTTAGAACAGTTCCTGGCTATCGGCCTCATAGCTGAGAAGGTGTTTCGGATTATCCACTGGAAGGTTGTCTACGGGTGGTGAGTACACTGCGGGCAGCAGTGCGTGTAACCATCCGTTTAAGGTATTCCGTCCTTCTTCCCTCGTCCAAAATCCCAGGTCAAACAGGTAGGACACAAGCTCCCGCAGCATCATCATCTGTGTCTCCATCCAAAGCCGTTGTATTCCTTTATATTTGGGAGTCCCGCGCTTTTGATTGTTCTCACTGATCCTTTGATTTGCCCGGTCACATGCATCTTTTAACGCCATTTCTTTTGAACAAACGCCTTTCCTATCCTCGGAGAATAAATCAGCTGTCATCCACAACAGGAAGTCACGGATCAGCCCCTGTACCCCCGCAGCGTCCCATCCATCGGACTGCCACGCCCGCGCCAATACCTTACCATTGATCCGGATAGGTTCGACTATCCCACATTTATCACCAAGCTGGATGATCGTCGCCCAGCGATTTCTCCGAACGAAGTCCTCTACATCTGCGCCTTTAAAGAACGCTGTATTGACACCTACAACAGTGTCCCGGTACTGCGCTGCCAGCACTTCACCATAATATTTCTCATCGCCAGCCTTATCCTGTTTACCCTTGCAGACTTGCGCATACGCACAGTCGATAATGCGCCTCTCGTTGCCAATCGATGGCAAACACACCGGCAGGTGGCTCTCCACTGACCCTTCATCGGCGTGTGCGGCCAGCACCTCCTCTGTATTCAGCTCAATCGACTGCATAATGAGCCTCAGCGTATCCGCTGCCCCGTCTGCTGCCGAGCAGGTGATCCGCGGCGCTGTCAGATAATTGACCGGTTCTGACACCGACAGAAGCCCTTTTCTACTGCACAAGCGGAACAGGTATCCCGCGAGCCCGGCACTGAAGATCTGCACCATCGTGCGCCGTCCTTCTTCATCAGACCCACAGCTATCCAGCATCTGCATAAGGGCGGTAGGCGCTGCCTGCGTTTTTAAGATACCCCCTCCCGGTGAAAGGTGTTCTATTCCCGAACTAAACGTCCTTACTCCACCCATGCACTTTTCTTCCGATATTCCATTCTTTCTGCATAGATCCTTTACATGTTTCTGCGCCTCATTTTCGTTCGGGAAATATGCAATGTCCGACCATATTCTCTTTTCGCCCCTCCACACACCTTTGCGTTCATACAGCATCCCAGCCTCATCGCTATCATACTGATACTGCCAAACCGTCAGTTTTCTTTTAACTTTCTCTGCGCTGTTCTGCTTTCTTTTCACAGAGCT
>CAKSPW010000125.1 GCA_934486495.1 uncultured Clostridia bacterium | reverse complement strand
TATATAAGCGCCGTATTCCAGTCATTCCACGAATTAAGGAACACAAACAGCGAAACGGTCGCCAACACAGGCTTTGAAAGCGGCAAAATCATCTGTGCAAAAATTCTGTACTCCGATGCGCCGTCTATCGTTGCCGACTCTACAATCTCGCCGGGTATACCTCTGAAAAACGTTCTTATCATAAACACATACCACGGATTAATCAGGTTCGGCAAAATATAAACCCAAAGCGTATTATTAAGGTGAAGTATTTTTGCGACTATGATATATGTCGGCACAAGTCCGCCGTTAAAGAGCATGGTAAAGTAAAGATAGAAGTTTATCGCACCTCTGCCGCGCAGGTTATCTCTCGACAGCGTGTATGCAACCATCGACATAAGCATAACGCTCATAACCATGCAAATAACCGAAAACGACGCCGTTACGCCGTATGCGCGCAAAATCCTGTCGGGATTTTTAAACACATACGCATATGACGAAAAATCAACGGGGCTTGGCCATACCTGATAACCCTTTACCGCAAGCACCGCCGAATCGGAAAGTGACGCACTGACCAAAAGCCAGAACGGGAACACAATCAAAAAGCAAAGCGCCGCAAAGAAAACACAAATTAAAATCTGTCCTGCCAAATTCTTTTTACGCATATCGTCCGCCTCCTTAGAATAATGCCGTATCGGGGTCGATTTTTCTTGCACCCCAGTTTGTAATCAGCACCGTTATCATTCCGACAAGCGACTGCAAAAGACCGACAGCCGTTGTAAGACCGTAGGAGTTACCGGTTGAGTTTTCACGGAATGTTCTGAAAATATACGTATCTATAACGTTTGTTGTAGAGTACAAATTTCCGTTTGCTCCGTCCTGAGTTACGGTATAGAAAAGACCGAAATCGGCACGGAATATATTGCCTATCTTAAGTATCGTAAGTATGGAAATAAGCGGTATAAGGCTCGGCAAAACTATGCTCCATGTTCTTTGAACCTTGTTTGCACCGTCAATTTCCGCAGCCTCAAAGAGAGTTGTATCAAGACCCATGAGTGCGGCGTAATAAACGACCGAATCCATACCGACATTTTTCCAGACGTATGTTATCGTAAGTATTGTAGGCCATGCCGCAGGCTTTGAATACCAATCAATCGGATCGATACCGAAAATCGACAAAACCTGTGCAAGATAGCCGTATCCGGGATTTAAAATAGCGTAAACCATATACGCAACTATAACCCACGACATAAAATACGGAGTTATCATAAGCGTTTGGAAAACCTTTGTTGCATTTCTGCTCTTAAGCTCGAACAAAAGCACCGCAACAAGCAATGACGCTACCGTTCCGAAAACTATGAAAAGCACATTATTCCAAAGAGTGTTTTTAACAAGCTGGGCAAATACATTCGACTTGAAAAAGAACTCAAAATTCTGAAGTCCGACCCAGTCGCTGCCGAAAATACCCTTGCTGAATTTGTAATTTTTAAAAGCTATTATGAGTCCTCCCATAGGAAGATATCTGAATATGAATATAACCAAAATCGGAATTAAGCTGAGCGAATATAGCTGCCAATCACTTTTTGTAAGCTTTTTTCTCTTTTTTACCGCTTCGGTTTTGCCTTGACTTGTCTTCATTTGAAACTCCTTTCAGAATAAGAACGTTTTAGGTAACTGCAAGGCTTACCGCCCTGCAATTACCCGTTAGGAGTGTATAATTTTTCCGTTTAAACCGTTCTTTTTCGGTGCAGATTATTTGGTTTTAAGAAATTCGTCATACTGCTTTTGAATTTCATCACGTACCTTGTCTATTCCGGCTGTTTTAAGCTTCTGCATATATTCGTCCCAATACTCGCTTCTCGGAGATGTTCCGAATTCCATTTTTGCTTTATACTCCGAATTAACGTTTGTGATGTTTGCAATTTCGGTTGTAATGGATTCTGTATTCGGTACAAATCCCATTGCAGGTGACTTGATAGCCTTATCGTTCATTTCCTCCGTTTCTTCCCATACCGTCGGTTGCTGACCTTCAAGGACAAAGGAATTAAACTGATTACCGAATCTCCAGCCGTTATCGTATGCTTCGTCATATCCCGAATTTTCTATCTTTTTAACCGTTCCGTCACTGTTTTTCGTATAATCCGTACCCTCTATACCCCAAACAAGAAGGTTATAAAGGTCTTTGTTCGAGTTTAGCATATATATGAACTTAACCGCTTCTTCGGGATGCTTTGAGTTTTGACCCACCGCAAGCATTGTTGCAATTGGGTTTGTTCTTCCTACATACGGATTTTCTATTCTTGAATATACAACGTCCTCGCCTGCGTCCTTTGCATCGCTCGGCTCCTGACCCGGCTTCCATGTTGTCTGAACGAATACATGGCGGTTTTGCTCATCGGTTGACGTAAGAGCATTACCCTTACTTGCAATATCGTTTCTTATATAGCCTTTTTCAAACCATTCTCTTGTCTTGTCAACGCCGTATTTAAACTCGTCCGTATCCTTAATATTTACAACCTCGTTTGACGTGCCGTCTTTTCTTATACCCACGCCGCCGATAATCTCCTCATAAACATTTCTGAATGCGGGGTTTGTTGACGGATTTGTAACATACAAATCACCGCAATTAGCCTTTGCCTTAGCCATTTCACTCGTGAGCATATCCATGTACTCCTTGCACGTTGCAAGGTCCGTAATCTTTTGCGCCTTCTTCTCAAGACCCTCAAGATTAAGTCCGCACTTTTCCGCTACTGATTTTCTGACCTTGTACGTGAGCGGATTTGAAACAACCTGCATATTCGGAATACCGTAAATCTTTCCGTCTACCTTTGCAGCGTCAAGGAAATATTCCTCAACCACATCGCTCATCTTTGCTTTTGTTCCGTCTTTCATTTCGATATTGTCGATTAAATCCGTAATATCCATTAAACCCTCAAGCGAAACAGCCGTCTGATAGTCGTTTATGTAGCCTGCCCATATGATGTCAAACTTTTCGCCCGATGCCATTTTCATCTTCGATTTTTCGGCAAATGACGCTGTGTCTATGTACTCAATCTCAAGCTTCAAACCAAGCTCCGGCTCGATAAT
>CAKSPW010000124.1 GCA_934486495.1 uncultured Clostridia bacterium | reverse complement strand
TTGTCAATCGGGGGAGACGGCGGATTCGCTCCGCCCCTCTTTCAAAAGGCATAAAGTGCGCTTTGTGTCTTTTGCAAGAGGTAACATATAATCTCAAATATATATATATTCGCAAAAGGAGAATCAAGCTATGTCTAAAAAAAGAATACTGTCATTTATATTAAGCGTGATAACGTTGTGTACGCCATTGCCGAGGGATATCGCCTTTGCGGACGATGCCGGTAAAACAAGCCGCAGCTTGTATTTGCACGCACAGGGTGAAAACCCAACGTCAACCGTAACCGGCAGCACAATTTTCACCGATGAAGCGGCGGACATATATTTTGCTGTTGACAACCCGAACAAGGGCGTTTTTGAAAACGGCGAGCATAAAGAACCGCAGTATGATATGAACGGTTACAGTGTAACAATTTATTATGACCCGATATACCTTGAATTGGCAGACGGCGCAGACCCTGATTCACCTATCGACTGCACCGTTCCGAACAAGGGTGTTTCGGCAAGTGATAATGCCGGAATAGGCTTTTACCGATTCCGTAAGGGCGGAGAAAAAAATATAAATATTCACGGAAAGACATATAATTCCGCATATATTACTGTGTTTTTCAGCGGCATCTATCTTCCTCAGAAGAAAGACGGCGCACTTTGGTATAATCTCTGTAAGCTGCCGCTTAAACTAAAAAAAGCCGGAAGTACACAGGTATTTTTCGACACCGAGGGCAGAAGCGATTATCTTGATAATATGGGGCGGCAGTGCAACGGACTTGAAATATTCTCAAAGGACGAGAGCGGCGAGCTTGATAAGCAGACTTTCAGCTACAGAGCCGTAAACGGCGGTTATTATAATATCACAATCAAGGACAGAAACAGACCCGGCGTACCTGTTGCCGACCCGGCAGAGGGCAGCTATACAGAAACGCAGAGAGTAAAGCTTACGGCGGATGCAGACTGCAGCATTTTCTATAAAATAAACGGCGGCACATATACACAATATATTGACGGAGAAGAAATAGAAATTTCCACCACATCAACAATCACCTGCTACGCAGAACGTAAAAGTGACAAAAAGACAAGTTCGGAGATCAGCTATACATACAGAATTATACCGAAAGCTCCGCACCTTTTTATCGGCGAGGACAGCGCAAAAACAGCGATACCGAATATTTACAGTGAGCAGAGCGCTTTTGAGGTGTATGTTTCGGACAAAGAGAGCTTTGACGCTATCGACCCCGCAAACCGTGTGTATTATACATTCTCAAACGCTTCCGCCGAAAACGTCGGCGATTCGGCAGAAAACCCTGAAAGCGGCTGGGTTGAGGTGTCAAAATCAGCTCCGTTTATTACTGTTGACAAAAAGTGTACGGTGCGCCTTATAACGGTTAATTCAAGCGGTGAGAAATCGGATGTTGCTGAATATCATCTTGGCGTTAAGCCTGCAAGGGTAACAGCAGACAAACCATCGGGCGATTATGATAAGACAATCAGCGTAACACTTGAAACGCCTACGCAAAACGCCGTTATATATTACACCACCGACGGCAGCGATCCGATGGTTTACGGACGGGAATACATATCCCCTGTTCCGATTGCGAAAGATACAACGCTCCGTGCCGCTGCAACATATGACGGACTTTGGAGTGAAATATCATCATACTACTATGTTTTCACAGGGTACAATGACTATCATATAGACGCATTTTATCCGTCGGGAGTTTATGACGGCAGCGTAAATGTAACACTTACGGCAAACAACCCGGAAATCTCTATTGAGTACAGTACAGACGGCGGTAGTACTTGGACATCATATACAAAAACATTGCTCTTTGAGGAAGATACGGAGCTTTATGTCCGTGCAGTTGATAAAGACGGCATTCCGCACGAAAAACAGCAGCCGCCTTATACCTACAAAATAAGACCGCAGCCGCCGAAGTTCGTGCCGGAAAGCACACAGTTTACACAGGCGACCGAAATATCCGTTTTCTGCACAGACAGTAACGATGATACAAAAGACCGCTATGAGCTTTACTACACGACTGACGGCAGCGATCCGCTGACAAGCAATACAAGAAAAAAAGCAAAGAACGAGTACAGCACGGCACTTATCACAATTAATGATTATACCGTTGTCAAAGCGGTTGTAATTAAGGACGGAACAACACCTTCAAGAGTGGTTACTCAGACCTACGATATTGTAAACAAAAAGCCTGCAAGACCGCTTATGACCTTAACACCGGGAAACTATATAAGAAAAATCGGCGACGATATTGGTTTTTCCACAAAGTTTATGCCCGTGCCGACAGGAACGGAAATCTACTACACAATAAGCTATGACGGAACATTTACCGCCGATCCCGTACCGGGTGCGGCAGGTACAAATAAATTTGATTTTGACAGCGAGCCGATAGTACCGATAACCGTTAAAGGACACACGATTATAAAAGCTGTTGCAGTCAATGTGTTCGGAGTAAAAAGCGACGTCGGTATATTTGAGTATATCGTAACGCCCGAAGCTCCGAAAGCTGCTCCCTCTGCCGTAATCGGCGGAGATAAGCTTCCTATTGTTCCCGTGAGAGCAGTTAAGGGTTGTACTGTAAAATATGATGTAAACGGATTTAAAAATGAATTTGTGTGCGAGAACGGCAACTTTTATATTGATACCGCAACGGGGAACTCCTATAAAGATGAGGCTTGCACAGAGCCTTTGGGAACGAAGAACACAGGCGCAATAACCGCACCGGCGGTGCTTAACATTGGCGCAGATCTTGACGGTATCGAAAGTGACCGGAACAGATACACCTATAAATTAAGTTCTGATATAGGAACGCTTGCACCGCCTTACGCTGACAAGGAAACGGGCGAATATGAGGAAATAAAAGCGGACGAAAATAACAATTTATTGCTTGTAAAGCTGTATTCCTTAAACAAAGGCGACACAATTCAATACACAACCGACAACGGCACAAATTGGATTGACTACACAGACGCAATACCGGTTAAGAATGACACCGTATTGCAGATAAGAAGTGAAAAGGACGGCAATTACAGCAAAATTACAAGCTATGTATATAACTTTGTGCCGCTTGCACCGATTATCACGCTTCCGTCGGGAAGATACTTAGCGAGCGAAAATCAATTCACAATGATAGAGCTTGACGACCGTGTACCGACTGATAAGGACTACACGATTTGGTATCGTGAGAACGGCGGAAAGCAGGACGTTATATATCAGAATCAGAAAAGATATATAGACC
>CAKSPW010000123.1 GCA_934486495.1 uncultured Clostridia bacterium | reverse complement strand
TTCTATCCTGTTTATTTTCAATCTATATAAAAATAGAACCCTACGATTTGATACCATAGAGTTCCCGTAGATTTTGCACTTTAAAAGCGTTCTATTATAAGCTATAGTCTAAAAATAAGATGTTATTTTGCATGCTTTCGTATTGCAGAAACAATACTCTCCGTATTCCAATGTACAGTCTCAATTGCCCTGTTGCTAACAATAGAAGAAATTCGTTCTTGTCCTCTTGGAATTACTCCGATAATTGGTATCCCCTTTTCTACTGCTTTATCAAGCTCCCATTTCATCCAATCGCTATATGAAGCATATATTCCAGCAATTCCTAAAACAATATCTGAGGTTTGTATTCTTTCTGTGATTCGTTGCCTTATGTAGTATGTATTCATTGAATTTATAGAATCTGTTGGTGGAAATTCTGTAAACTCAACACTAAAGTAACCTCTTGATTCAAGAAGGTTCCTTAACGATTTTAAATCATTCACATGTGCCCAAGAATGACTAATAAAAACTTTATATATTTTGGCCATATTAATCAACTTCAATATTTGTCAATTGTTTTAGCTCTTCTTTTTGAAAATTATATGTGTCTTTTTCCCATTGTTCTGCCATATCTTTAAATAGTTTTTCGTATTTGCTTCCTTCCGCTTGTTTCCCCAATGCATAACAGCATATTGAGAAAGTTGCAGACATCCATTTTACATTAGGGATATTTGTTATATCTTCTAATTCCATTTTAGAAGATAATACTTTATATAACTGTTCTCGTATCTTTTTCGCCTGAATTCGACAGTATATTTTTTCATCTTCACCATCATTCAAAAGGGTTGATTTTTTATCAAAGCAAAAAGCTAAGTTTTCCCCCGTATAGAAATCATAACTGATCATATACCCCTTTTCATAATAATCAATAGCTCTATTCAAATAACCAATGTTATCATTATTGATTCTTGACAATCGTTTATAAATGGCTCCTTTTAAACCAAATGTTTCTGGATCATTTGAATCTGCCAATCTCTCAAGTATTCTTAATGCATCATTAAGATACATTTCTTGCTCTTCTATACTTACCTTTTGTTTATAAGTACATAATGCCAATTGCTGAATATAGTATGGCTCAGTCGGATTCTTTTCTAAAGCTTTTTTCCAGTATTTGATTGCTTCACTAAAATTTTCCTCTTTCATTAGCAATTTTGCACTTTCAACTAAAGCAAAAATACAATCATTTTTCTCTGCCAATGTTCCTACGATATCCTTATATTCTTCAATATCCATATGTGGCTCTTGCAGTGTATGCAAATATTCGTAGACAGGACTATCTTTTACTGAGCCTTTCGCTATGTTCAATATTTTTTCTTTTAATAAATTTTTCATCCGATTAGCTTCATCTACACCAATGTCTTCACCCAAATGCTTGTATGAGAAAACTCTCGTATGATCAATATCAAATGGTATTTTTGAAGTTGATTCTGCTTTGATTATAATTGTAGATGATGGTTTAACTGCATGCCGTACTCCAAGTTCATATATTGCGTTAGGATTTAATGTTGAGATATCTGCAATTACTAAATCTGCCCAAAGAATCAATGCGTACATGCTTCTATCTATAAGACCTGTATCTTGTACTTCATCAGCTCTCACGCATTTATAGCCACATTCTGAAACAATTGGTTTAATTATATTCTGATATGTTTTATCCAAATCAAAAGTATTCCCTGAAGCCAAATCGGTTTTTTTCCCGAAACCCATAACAACAAAACACAATTTCTCTTCCATGCTTGAAAACTATTTGGGTCTAACAATGACTTCATTCGCTATAGGCTGTGTGCGCTTATTAAATGCTTGTTCTATATAAGAGTTAGGATCCTTTTTAAAGTCATCCCATCTGACCAACACACAGAATCTATCATCTTCATTGTATGCACACTTTCCGTGATTGTTTAAATAGTAATTTCGTCCGAATTCTTTAACAACAGTTTCATCGTTGATAGCTACAGTATTATGATTTTTACCACAAATTTGACATGTGTATTGACCTTTATATATAGAATCATACATTGATGGCAAGACAACGCCTAAGATTCCATTCCGAGTATTACCTTTACCATCGTATAATGAAGCTTGTAGTTCTCTTTTTATATATCGTTGTTCTGCCCACCCCAAGTTTTCTGCACTATGCAACCCTATCAGAAAGATTGTAACCGTTGAGTCAGACAAATAATCTTCTCTGATTTTTCGCATAATGTAGTCTTCGTCTTCAGAATTAATAGGAATATCTAATGACTTGTCTATCATATCAACCTTGTCATTATCGCTCCATTTTTGTATTTCTTTTTTATACCAAAGATCCTCTGTTTTAAAAGATATATAACACCTGTGTCCCATATGCTTATGTTTTTGTCTCAAAAGTACAAAATAATCTCGACTATCGAATATAATTCACCATATTTGCACTATAAAATTGCGTCTAAAAATGAAGTTAAATAGGATAAAGTCTGTCCTGTCGGATAAAGGTATCTCTCAAACTTGGTTGGCCAAACAACTTGATAAGAGTTTCAGTATGGTTAATGCTTATGCTTGCAACAGAATCCAGCCCAATCTGGAGACATTGCAGCGGATTGCAGAATTCTTCAAGTGGACTTGAAAGATCTGATAACGGACAAGGACGAACGTCAATAGCGTTTTGGAACATCCATTATTTTTTAGGATGCAACTTCCGATAATGTAAAGATATAGAAACTTATGACACCAGAAGAAAAAGCGAGGCAAAAAAAAATAGATAAGTGGTTTACCGATGCAGGCTGGAAAGTGGTTAATAGAGAAGACTACGAACCAACTTGCTCGGCTGTTGCCATACGGGAAGTTCCTCATTGATACCAAATCCGAGGAATACAAGGTGACGGAACGCCTTGAGCTCAATCTTCCGGAAGCCTTCGCGCTCAAGAAGAGCACAGTATCAACCGCAGTTCTTATCAGTTCATCTGAGCGTAACAGTGGAACCGTACTTCGCTGTCGCATCGACAAAGGAGTCCTCTGCATTGAGAAACTCCCGTACTGGGATGAAGAAGGACCTCTCACCATTATCGCAGCAGCAGCGTTCACTGTGCTTGGATGGCACGGACAATTCACTGACACTGAATACAAGGAAGCCACATTTTGGTCACGGCATCTCGGCTTCCAGCAATCGTCTAGTAATTAAGGACGACTTCGTATATGCTTCGATTGTATTATCTTCCTTCCCGTCTTCGAATAGCGGATATGGTCC
>CAKSPW010000122.1 GCA_934486495.1 uncultured Clostridia bacterium | reverse complement strand
TCTCTTGAACTCCGGCGTATATCGTTTGTATAGGTATGATGATGCGCCGCCAGCCATGAGATGCGTTCCACATCGCCGCGCCCGACCGGCAGTCCCTCAAAAAACGCCTCCACCAGCGGCGGGCTTTCCAGCTCCTGATGCTTGCCGTCGGTGTCGCCGTATTTCTCCCGGCACAGCGGGCAGGCAATGTCGTGGATCACCGCGGCAAGCTCCAGCACCTCCTGCGTGTGTCTGTCCAGCCCCTCCAGCTCTCCGATGGTCTTTGCCATGGCCCAGACCTTGAGAAAATGGTTGACGTCATGGCGGTTGCCCTTGTAGAATTCGATCATTTTTTGAATTGCGGTTGAAACGATCATGTGATTCCCTCCGTTCTTAAAGTGCGGTTCCCGTTTTCGGTACAAACAGGCCGCGCATATCGGCGTGCTCCAATTCCAGCAGCTTGACCTTCCGCGCGATGCCGCCGCCATAGCCGGTGAGACTGCCGCTTGTGCCCACGACGCGGTGGCACGGGATCATCAGCGAAATCGGGTTGTGCCCGACCGCGCCGCCGACCGCCTGCGCGGACATCTTCTCTGCGCCCAGCCGCTTCGCGGCCTCGGCGGCGATCTGGCCGTAGGTCATGGTTTTTCCATACGGGATCGTCAGCATGATCTCGCAGATCAGCCTGCGGAACGGCGTGGAGTCATAGCGCAGCGGAGGAAGGAAGTCCGGCTCACGTCCGGAGAAGTACACATCCAGCCAGCGCTTCGCGTCCGCGAACAGCGGGTGTTCTTTTTTTTCGGTCTGCTCCGGCAGAATATTGCCGAAATACCGCTGTCCATTGAACCACAGACCGATGATCGCCTCCCCGTCGCAGGCCAGCGTGATGGGGCCGAGCGGGGACGCGTATTCTGTCGTATAAACCATATTGTACACTTCTATTTGCTTTTTTGCTTGTAATCCTTCATTTCCGGGATAGCCCCGCCTGACACGGCCCAGAGATACAGACTGGCCACGCTGCAGTACGGGCAGAACCGCCGGCGGTATTTTTCAAACAAGTCGCGGTCGATCTCCCGGTGGTGGTACACCATGCGCAGCCCGCGCCGGATGGCAAGGTCGTCATATATATTGACGAAATCTACCTGCTGTTTCAGCACGAGTACAGCGCCAATTTCCTGTTCACGCTCTGGAAGCGGATGCGCAAATACGGGGCCTGCGGCACGGGGCTGACGCAGAACGTCGACGACCTGCTGCAATCCCATACCGCCCGCACAATGCTTGCAGACAGCGAATTTCTTCTGATGCTCAATCAGGCGAGTACGGACCGAATCGAGCTGGCGCGGCTGCTCAATATTTCGGATAACCAACTTTCGTACATTTCTGGTGTGGATTTTGGACACGGGCTTCTCAAGTGCGGCAGCACCATCGTGCCTTTCGTGGATCATTTTCCGAAAAACGGCAGGCTGTATCAGCTGATGACGACGAAACTATCTGAACGGGTGGAGCAGGCGTCGTAATGCGGGAGGTCAAGGAAAAATCGCCGCTGAAGGAGCGTGCAGCCGAAACCCTCAAATCCGCGCCGCAGGCAGCATTCCGCCGTGGCGCGGATGCTTCCTTTCAGCAGCTTCGGCAGGAGCTGCACGATGCGGCGCAGGACGGTCAGCCGGAAGATCGTTATGAGAGCAGCAAGATCACGGATACCGCGGATCATGCCGTGCGGCAAGCCGGACATCTGGCGGAAAAAGCTGTCCGCAAGCTGCCGAAAATGAAATCTGAACCGCAGCGGGAAGCCAGAACGGAATCTGTTCCACAACACGAGCAGCCTCGGCACCCCCTGCAGCCTACTGCGGCACCGAAAGAATATCCGCCTGCGTCTGCGCGACCGATCCATCCGCCACAAAGTCAGCCACAGGTAAGCCGACCTGTGCGCGAAGTGGCTTCTCCAATCAGGGAGAAGCCCATTCCTCCGGCAAGCGACAAGCAGCCAAAAATGCGAGAGCATACACCGACCGTTGATGCATCTGTGCAACAGTCCCGGCATCCAGCTTCGGAGATACACGAAAAGCCACAGGCTGTTCACCACGCGCAGGTAAACCGATCCGTGCGTGAATTGGAAACATCAGTAAGGGAAAAGCCGTCTGCTTCTTCTCTGCGAGAAATTCCTGCTGCGCTAAAAACGGATACCACACAGTTCGCGCTTCCTGAAATCAAGACGAAAGAGTACATCCGAAGTAGGCGGCAAAAGCAGAATCCTTTCAAAGAAGAAATAAGCAGCATCGAAAATGCAGCCGCAGATTCTGAAACTTTTTCGTCGGTCATCCGTACACGGGAAACTGTTCGTGAACAGCAAAAACTCCACGTTTCCCATAGTGCAAAGCCGGAACAACCGGCTATGCCACAAATCCGAACACGGCAGCCGCATCCGGTGTCCCTGCCTGACAATGTAGAAACCGCGAAGCCGGATGCCCCGCAACCATCGCTGCCGGACATCAAGAGCAAGCGGAAATACATTGCGGCCCAACGGCCGACACAGATAACGCCTGTGCAGACAAATCCGCAACAAGCGGCGCGGCAAGCTGGAAGCAAAGCTGTGCGCAGTGAAGCAAAATTATGTCAACCAGCATTGACGAATGAAAGAGTTCCTGTGCCAGCGAGCAGGAATGTCGCTCCGGCAAAGCCTGCGCGTGTCCAGAAACAGGCGCGACCGGCTTTTGTAAAAAAGCAGAAGATCAAAACAGCCCCGAAAGCGAAAATCAAGGGTGCCGCACCTGCCGCAAAAGCGCTGCCAAGCAAAGCGTCGACAGCTCCTCCAAAGCAGGCCGCAACTGTCATTCGCAAAGGGCAGTTGCTTCGGGATACGGCGATCAAAACGGCAAAAGCCGCAAAGGAAGCCGGAAAGAAGGTCCTGCGGGCAATCGTGGCAGCGGCAGAAAAGCTGGTCGCGGCGATTGGCGCAGGCGGCGCGGCTGCTGTTTCCGTTGTTGTGGTGATCTTGCTTGTAGGGATGCTGTTCGCTTCACCGCTCGGAATCCTGTTCGCCGGTGAGGACACCGGCACGGAAATTAAAATCCCGGACGCGGTTGCGACGCTGAACGGCGAGTTCACCGATGAGATCTACCGTATCATGGAGGAACATCCATACGATGAGCTGGACATGCAGGAAGGCATGGAAGCGGCCGTGCTTCAAAATTGGCGGAATGTGCTGGCTGTGTACGCGGTCAAGGTCTCAACCGACGAAGAACATGGGCTGGACGTTATGACGATGGACGAAGAAAAGCTCCAGCTCCTGCGGGAAATTTTTTTCGATGCCAACAAGTTGGAATACGAATTGACGACCAGAACCGTAGACGGCGAGCAGATCACAACACTGCACATCTCCGCACAGATCAAGGATGCCATGCAAATGGCAGATGAATACGGCTTCACCGCCCAACAGCGGGAGATGCTCGAAGAACTCCTGAAGCCGGACTATGACGATATCTTTCTTTCTCTGATCGGCAATTATCAACCGGACGGTGCGTCCATCGGCCCTGTCGACATTTCGGACATCCAAGGCACGCTGCCGGATGATCTTGACCCGCTGCGAGAATCCATTGTTCTGACGGCGTATCAG
>CAKSPW010000121.1 GCA_934486495.1 uncultured Clostridia bacterium | reverse complement strand
CGTTCCCGAGGTGATTCGAACACCCGACCTACCGCTTAGGAGGCGGTCGCTCTATCCGGCTGAGCTACGGAAACATATATTTATGTTTTCATGCGAAAGGAAAGTCTAAAGTGACAAATCCTTACGACTGATTAATTATAACACAATTTAAAGAATTTTGCAATAGTTTTTTCAAAAATAATTCATTTTAATGAAAATTTAGTACCGTTAGTAGTGCTTTCATAGTCTAACCGCCAAAATGTTTACAAGACGCCGAATATATTTTATAACTTTATTGACGTAGAAAATATTTAATGATATAATTGGAATGTAATAAGTTCTCGGAGGGGAAGAAGAATGATTTATATTGTAGAAGATGACGACAATATACGAAAGCTTATAGGTTATGCGCTTACGAAAGAAGGCTACGATACGGCAGGTTTTTCATGTGCACATGAGCTTTGGAGCGGAATATCAAAGGAGCTCCCCGAGCTTATAATGCTTGATATAATGCTGCCGGAGGAGGACGGACTGTCGATTCTTAAAAGACTGCGTTCGGACGAAATGACAAAAAATATACCTGTTATAATGGTAAGCGCAAAGGGGAGCGAGTTTGACAAGGTTTGCGGACTTGACTTGGGTGCTGATGATTATATTGCAAAGCCGTTCGGAATGACAGAGCTTACAGCAAGAGTGCGTGCTGTTATGCGCCGTGCCGGAGGTGAAAGACCCGGAGACGGAAAATATACGGCAGGACCTTTATATCTTAACGAAAAAAAGCATATTGCAAGCGTTTTCGGAAAGGAGCTTGATTTGTCTTACAAGGAGTTTATGCTGCTTTTGGAGCTTATGAAAGGCGGCGGAGATGTTGTAAGCCGTGACAAGCTTTTGAATGCTGTTTGGGGAGAGTTTTACGATGAGTCACGAACGCTTGATGTTCATATAAGAAAGCTGCGTATTAAGCTCGGAGATGCCGGTAAAATGATTAAAACGGTGAAAAATGTCGGCTACAAAATCGGAGGCGATACAAATGACCGATAAAATATTCCGTCTTACATTTCTATCTTCCCTTTTATCGCTTCTGTTTTGCATTGTGCTTATTCTCGGTGTTCTGTTCGGATTTTTTGAAAATCAAATAAAAAAAGAACTTGCAAGCGAAGCGGATTACATTTCTTATGCGGTTGAGGGAGCGGGAGAGGATTTTTTCAAAACCTTTAAATCCGATGAGCGCAGAGTAACGCTTATAGCCTCAAACGGTGATGTAATATACGACACCAATGCAAAGGAGCTTGCAAATCATGCAGACAGAGAGGAGTTTATTGATGCGGAAAAATACGGACAAGCGTCAAGTTTTCGCTATTCCGATACTCTCACAAAAAAAACCTTTTACTATGCGAAAAAACTGCCCAACGGAAACGTTTTAAGAGTCTCGACAACACAATACACTGTGTTTTCAATACTTTTGGGACTTTTACAGCCTATTTCGTTTATGATACTCGTTGTGTTGGGCATTTCTGTCTTTATCTCGTCAAGATTGTCAAAAAGCTTTGTACGTCCGATAAACGCTATTGACCTTGACAACCCCGAAGATTGCAAAACATACGATGAACTGTCGCCGCTTCTGCGCAAAATATCAATCCAGAACAAAACAATAAATACTCAGCTGCAAAATGAGCGAAAGCGCTTGGAAGAATTTAAGCAGATTATCGAAAATATGAGCGAGGGACTGATAATAATAGATACCTCCGAAAAGGTTTTATCTTATAACAGCGCATCTCTTGCCCTGCTCGGAGCGGAAGACTTTGATGCTTCAAACGTTCTTACAATTAATCGGTCAAAAGAGTTCAGAAAATGCGTATCTCAATCATGCGGCGGTACAAGCTGTGAAAAAACGATACATCTCGGCGAAAAAACGATTAAGCTTACGTCAAGTCCCGTTTATGACGGAAAAAAAATCATAGGTGCCGTTATAATTATTGTTGATGTTACAGAAAGTGAGCGTGCCGAGAATATGCGCCGTGAATTTACCGCCAATGTATCGCATGAGCTTAAAACTCCGCTTACATCCATTTCTGGATTTGCTGAGCTTATGATGAACGGCGGCGTTGACGAAAGCACGGTAAAGGATTTTTCAAAGTCGATTTATACCGAGGCACAGCGCCTTATTACGCTCGTGGCGGATATAATAAAAATTTCTCAGCTTGATGAAAAAAGCGAGCAGTTTACACGTGAGGACGTGGATTTATACGAATTGTCAGAGGAAAGCCTGAAGAGAATTTCCTCTGCGGCAAAGAAAAAGAATATTAATCTTAGCCTGACAGGCGAGCATATTACCGTTTCGGGTGTTCGTCAAATTCTTGATGAAATGATTTTTAACCTTTGTGATAATGCCGTAAAATACAACAATGACGGCGGCAGTGTTACGGTTTGCGTTTCACACATTGACAACAGACCGTCCGTTATCGTCACCGACACGGGTATTGGAATCGCAAGCGGCGATACGGACAGAATTTTTGAGAGATTTTACAGAGTTGATAAAAGCCGTTCAAAATCGGAGGGCGGCACGGGACTCGGTTTGTCGATAGTAAAACACGGCGCAATGTACCACAATGCCGATATAACGGTAAAAAGCTCACTCGGAAAGGGAACGGAAATTTCAATTTTATTTTAAACAAAAAAACACGCATATCTGCAGGATTGACCTCCGAAAATCAATTCATTCGGTAATCGGTCCGGAAATATGCGTGTTTTATTATTACATTTTTTCAACCGTTTCTATACCCAACAGTCCAAGTGCCGATTTTATAACAAGAGTTGACGCATACACAAGCGCAAGTCTTGCTTTTTTTACGTTCTCCGGCACATCGTTCTTGAGAATGGGATTTGAATTATAGAACTTGTTAAACAGCTTAGCAACGCCTGTTACGTATCTGTTTACGTAGAACGGCTCATTTTTATCGGCAGCCGCCTTAACTGCGTCACCGTATTTTGAAAGCTGTTTTATAAGCTCGTATTCGGTATCGCTCGTAAGAAGCGAGAAATCCGCACCGTTCGTATCAATATTACTTCTTCTGAGTATACTCTTTCCGCGTGCATAGCTATACTGAACATACGGTCCGCTTTCGCCCTCAAAGTCGAGCATAGTATCCCATGAAAATACAATATCCTTTTCCCTGTTGTTCTTTAAGAACGTGTAAAGAATTGCACCTATACCTACCTTTTCGGCAACGTTTTCGGCGTTTTCAAGCTCGGGACTGTTTTCTTTTATAATGCCGAGCGTTTTTGAAATTGATTCGTTTAACACATCCTCGAGGAACACAACATCGCCGTCACGAGTTGACAGTTTTTTGTCGGGGAACTTTACAAGTCCGAATCCGACATGAACACAATCGTCCGCCCAATCTCCGCAAAGCTTTTTAAGAACTGCGAAAATCTGTTTAAAATGCAGTGCCTGAGGTGTGCCGACAACGTATATATTTTTATAAAAATCATATGTTCTGTGCCTATAAATAGCAGCGGCAAGGTCACGTGTTGCATAAATGGTTGTGCCGTTCGATTTCAGAATCATACACGGCGGCATAGCCTCCTCGGAAAGATCAACAACCATTGCTCCCTCACTCTCGACAAGAAGGTTTTTATCCTTGAGCATTTGAACAACCTCGTCCATCTTATCGCTGTAAAAGC
>CAKSPW010000120.1 GCA_934486495.1 uncultured Clostridia bacterium | reverse complement strand
GTCCTGCAGCGAAATTTCCTTTTGTCTTTTTTCCATATCATATAAATAAATCAAATTATCCTTAGATAAGCTCAATAATTTATCATTGCATACCGTCAAAAAATCAAAGCTTTCACCCTGATATATTATTGCGCTCTCTCCTGTGACTGCATTATATTTGCATATGCTATCGTATTTGTTTAAAAGTATGGTGCCGTCACCTGCAAATACCGCCTGCAAAGCTGATTCATCTAATTCCTTTATTGTTTTATTCGAGCAGTTATATATTGCCGGTTTGTCATTGTTCATGCAAAAAAGAATTTTTCCGTCTATACTTGTATCATTATCAAAAAAAATCAATTTAACGCATATTATTGATAAAACTATCAATGAAAATATACATAAACATTTTTTCACTCTATCCCCCTCCTAATTAGTATGCAAGGCTTTTTATTTGATCTCACCTGCACATAATTTATTGTATAAAAAATCATAAATACAGTATACTATTTTATTTTTATGTCTACAATGCTCGTAATCATGTTTATAATAATAACTCCATGTATTATCCGAATAATTATATCTTACACCTATATTAATATCACTTCTTACAATTGGCGCATACTGATATATAATGCAAAAATCATCATTCTTAATAAAATCAGTCATCTTTGCGCTCTTTACCAGACAATTTATATCATCAACAATTTTATTATTATAAAAAGATGAAAACTGTTCACTTTCATTTAGCTCAGCTGTATATTGAAACCTAAAGTTATCGTATAATTTACAGTCTTCTGCAAATTTTTCAAAATGCTCTTTGTTTGTATAAAACACACCTAAACCCTGCTGATAATTAGACAAATAAGGCGCATCAATACGATGAATTTTATTAAATGTATATTTCAAACCGAAACCAAAGCAAAGTATCAATGCAACAAATAAAATATATTTCTTTTTCACGTTATCACCTTATTTAAACTTATTTTCTATAGGCTCCCTACACTCCCAATCAATAAGCCGCAAATTATACTTATCTCTCATATCATCAGCACTGATAATGTAGTCATTTACGGTTTTATCATCAAAATTGTATGTATACCAAGCATCAGGGAAACCACATCCAATACCGCCGGAATAATACTCTGTATCCCCCATAAACACGCCCGGCAATCGTGAATCATCATCCTTTACAGGAAAATAATAAATCTCAATATCATCTTTTTTTAACAGAGTAATTCTTTTTTTACCACTTTTTAACTGAGCTTTCCATTTTCTAAATTTCCCGTATCCCTCATTAAACCCAAAGCCATCAAATTCACATATCAATACATCTTCCACTTTGTTATATTGTCCGTTGATTTCATACTCTAAACATATTGGAAATTCACCATATGTTATTTTAGGTGAACTTGGATTTGCTGAAAAATAACCACTAATAATCAATATTAACCACGGCATAATAAAAAGTAATGCTGTAACAATAATTGCAATTACAAAAACAATAGCAAAAATTTTTATAACATTAATAGTATTATTCATAACGTCACCGCCCTTTCACACCATTTTTCACTGCTTCCATAGAGTGATTTTTTTAGTCCGATCATTTAAACGTGTTATTTATAGGCGTCGAAATATTCCAGCTTAGCAGCTTTATTTTATACGTTTCCCACAATTCATCTGATGATATTATATATGAATTAACCTGTTTATTTTCATAATCATAAGTATACCATGCGTTAGGAAACGAAATGCTTATTCTATCGCAAATTTCGCGATCGCCCATATAATATGCCCCTGTTTTTTCTGAGTTAATATTAGGAGAAAAGAAAATTTCTATATCTGAATTTTTAAACAATATAATTCTTTTATTTCCGCTTTTCAGATATGACTTCCATCTCCGATACACCCCCTGTGCTGCATTGGCTTCAAACCCATCATAATCACACAAAAGTGTATCTTTAACCTCATAAATCTCTCCACCGGCTTCGTAAGTTAAACAAAAAGGAAACTCCCCGTGTTTTATGACCGGTTTATCTGGAATCATTTTCATAAATGATATAATAGTTAATATAATGTTTAATACAAAAGCACAAACAATTGTAACTAAAATGTACTTTTTCACCGATACCCTCCTTGCTATACTCTTTCCGGTATAATTCACATTAAATGAATAACTGCTATATTAACCAATATCAAACACATCACTCTACATTCTCGTTATAACATCAGTTCCATTCAAACCTATCATAATTTATCAATCGAGCCGACCTCATAGTATATTTATTTTCAATAATGAATAAAGATACATTATTATCTGCTATATCCAACTCAAAGCTCGAATTATTGTTTATATTCTTATCAATAAAATCACATACTTTTTCATAAATTGTATCTAATGAAACAGCTTTATTTAGCTTTTCACCGCCGGTCGTTCTGTTCCCATACCTTTTAAGATTAACAAAACATTTTTTATTAATATCCGCCTTAATTTCGTATGCAATATAAATATCATGATTTTTTATATTTTTACTAAGCGCATAATACTTAAAAACAATTGTCCCCGTCTTATTAATAACCTCCTGTTTTGATGAGAAATTCCATGTAACGCTTGAAAGATACGCCTCTTTATTATATTGCTTAACTATTTTCTTAGCTTGATATTCTATCCCGTCTGGTTCTGCTGCATTAAATTCAACATTTATATTTTTATTTTGCTCCATTGACACATAATCATCATCTAAAATAAAAAAGGCAAGCATAACACAACAAACAAAGAAAATAATCACAGAAAAATATGTAACAAAATTTTTCTTCATAACAGTCACCCCAAAATACTGCGCAATTAATACCAATACTGTATATAGTAATACCAGTTATCTCTGATTTTCTCAGTATGAAACAGCCTCATCGTATGTTATATTGCTATCTACCGGCTCGGTATTTTTACAAATACTATAAAAGAAAGCAATTACAATAATTAATGTATATAAGGTTTTCATTTTAAATCCCCATTTGTCATAGTAATTTTCAGTATCGCTTATTAATAGCTCATGCTTTAATAAGAAATATCAATAGTGAAATTGCCATTGTTATCGTCATCGTCAATTTTGATAACAAAATTATCCCCATGATATTTAAATAAAAGCTTTATCGCACTATTTTCTTTTTCTTTTAACAATGTGCCGTTTTCGACAAGCCGAGAATAAAAACCAGATATTTCATCCGCAGATAACTTTGAAGCATATGATGACAGTGTGTTTGATGATTTGTATTTTAAAACATTTAGCAACACCTCATATATTTACTGCTCGTTTCCGTAGAATAAGTATTCAAATATCACCTCATCACATTCTAAGGAGACAATTTCAAATTTAAACAATCCGATTTTCTTTAAACTCATCAAAATATTTACCTCGCCAATACTTTCACCATCTAACTTTCCAAACAAATAAACGGTTATTTTTTGGACATTGTTTTCAAATTTATTGTTTCCGTGTCCATATGAACTCTCAAATTGATATTTTCTTTCCTTGCATGCAAATTCAACATTATCACGCAATTCTGCATACTTTGCGTGTTTGTTATTACATATAATTACAGTTTCATCTGTTAGATAATTGTTTACGCTATTTATATCATATGTAGAAAATACATTTGAAAAATCAACAGCATATTTCGTATCAATTCTATACAAAAACAATATATAGCATAAATATAAAATAAACAAAGCAGATATTGATAACAAT
This sequence comes from uncultured Clostridia bacterium, assembly GCA_934486495.1. Classification (GTDB taxonomy): domain Bacteria; phylum Bacillota; class Clostridia; order UBA1381; family UBA1381; genus RGIG9115. Next base: position 62 of record CAKSPW010000120.1, on the reverse strand, counting down.
ATATACCATTTTTTATTCATATTTGCTACTCCTTTCACTGTGCATAAAACATGGATATAATC
>CAKSPW010000119.1 GCA_934486495.1 uncultured Clostridia bacterium | reverse complement strand
TAGTGCTCGCTCTTTCTCTTCTCTGGTGTACATTTATTTCTACTCCCTTCGGAGTCCAAGAATATGTCCGCACCCCCCACCCTTTGAATCGGATAAAATGCCAGATCGTTGCCATGACTGCGGCAAATTGCAAGTACGCAGGGCAAGCGAATCTGAGATATATGAGTATGAACATCGTTTTGACAGCGAAATGGAGTAAAAAATCAGCGGTTAAAATGACCGCTGATTTTTAAATTATTATTTCATTGTAGTGATTTGCCAATTTCCTTTGAACAGAAAATCATTATTACCAACTGTTAAAGTACCCTTAATTGACTTTTCGATATGCCTATCATTAAATCCTACTTGCAGGCAATAATCAGTGCCGCTTTGAAGGTTATGTATAACAATCGGTTCAATGGATGTCATTGGTGCTGTGAATCTTTCACTCTCATCAACTTTATAATTTAAGCTTTCATCTATATTATTGATTGCATATGAAAATTCCTGCTCGCCGGTTAAACTGCCGGAATAATTTATACACAAAACATATCCGCCTTTTCCGTCTGATGTTGCTTTGAGTTCAAACGGCATATCTTCCATTGTATTTTCATTTGACAATTCGACCTCTGTTACGGTCTGATCGAATTGAATGACATCTCGAAGATTTGTAACCGTAAATGTTCTGCTTTGTCCATATTGTATCTCATCTGATGAAGTTAATGTAAGCTCACTGCTCATAAAAGAAGGTGCATCGTTCATACAGCCAACTTTATAGCCGTCTGCTTTTGTCCATCCATACATATTCTATGGGAAGATTGTTTTCTTTCATTTTATTAATTCTGTGTATTGCAGCTTCACTCTTCATATCGCCCTATACACTTGAGCATAACGGACCGTACTTTTCTCGGCTCTCTTTTCCTATGAGGGAGAAGTGTTCTTTTACAAGGCGTCTCCATTTGTTATGAGATGCCGTTAAATTACCTTCATACGGCATTATAGCAACAGATGAGGTACGGAATTTTTCTCCTAGGGCAGCAATTTAAAATTAGTGTCTTCGATTTTGGAATTGAAGATTACCTCTTCTTCTGTTCTTCCTATAGAACAAGTCCATTGACCTGACCAGCCTATTGCAAAGATATATCCGGTATCGTTTTTGAAAACATTAAAGAATGGTGCATGTTCTTCGCTTGAGGAGCGTCCGCCGGTTGCACGGTAAGTATTTGCTACTCCGGGACATATGTAATTTATGCGCTTTTGACGTATTAGTTTGTCTACATCTGTGCTAAAATTCGTTTTTGTGCAATCACAGCCAGAAGGAGCATAGACTTTTGTGGCGGTATTAACATCGGGAAGATTTGCCTGCCACTTCATGGGATCTTCGTTTAACATAGGAAGCATACAGGAACAATCCCACAATTCGGATATTATATTGGTTGGCGTATCAGAAGTGTTTTCCAGATAGTTTACCCACTCTTATGCACCAAATTTCTCATACTTTTTTGCAATGTTGGTTACCTTGAGACCACCCTCGAAGTAGTATGTGGTAATAAGTGTGTTACCATCTTCCTTTATTTCGGATTTGTAGTTTAAGTCCCATGAGTTTTTGTCTCCAAGTTTAAAGGAGAATCTTTTGTTGGCTTTCAAAAATTCCATTTTAAATTCCTTCCTTTCAATATGCTTTGGATTTTTAAAATTTATAGTACAAGTTTTCATTAAAAACATGTAGCTTATAAGGTGTTAATTTATATGACACATCGATATATTATGGTTGCAGAGGCAGAATAATTATAACGGTTGTACCTGAATTATCCGAAGAGATTTTGCAACCATACGCATCTCCGTATAAGAGTCTGATACGCTGATGAATGTTGTTGAGTCCGATATGCTTATGTTGAAGAATGTCATCATTTTCAAGTGATTCTATGATTTTTTCAAGATGCTCCTTGTCGATAGGTTCTCCGTTGTTGAAAACTTTAATAATAAGATTTTTTCCTTCAATTTCGGAGGAAATTTTAATTTTAAACAGTTCCTCCGGCTCCATGAGCTTCATGCCATGTTGAAAGGCATTTTCGATTATCGGTTGCAGCATAAGTTTTAAAACTTTAGAATTGAGAGTATTGTCATCAATATCCAATTCAACATCAAATGAGTTGTCATGCTGTATGCCCAAAAGCTGAATGTATTTTTTTTCATAATCCAACTCTTCGGACAGAGTAATGACATAGTCGTTTGTATTCATAGAAGCGTACAGCAAATCAGAGAGCAGTACAATTGCTCTGCTGGCATCGTTGTCACCCTTGGCATATCTTGCTATTGTAAGGTTTATCATGTTGAGGGTATTGAACAAAAAATGCGGGTTAAATTGGAGATGCAGTGCCATAGACTGAGCGCGTTTGAGCTGCTGTACTCTCATTATCATGTCGTTCTCAAAGTTTTTGTTGAGCTTTGTAAGGTTGCTGATGTTACTTATGATGTAGCTTATTTCGTCTGTATCAGCATTTGCCTGTGAATTACTGAGACTCGTTATTATGCAGTAGAGCGAATTATAAAATTTAAAGGATATATATAGCGCCATGAGTATCGGTATTATCACAGCGAGTGCGAAGCATATTACAAAAACTATCTTTATAGTGTAGGTTCTCTTGCTAAAATAATCTGAATCTGCATCAAAAATCAAAGTAAGCCGGTCCGATATAATGTTTTTGCTCAAGAACACGCCGTCGCCTTTTTTTGTGTAAATAAGCTCAGAAGTCTGATTTTGATTATATATATCCCATAAAGGGTGAGTGTCGTTTATTTTGGAGTATTCTTCATTCGATGAATATACTACATTACCGTTTGTATCTGCTATAAACATAGATTTAAGGTTGTAGTTTAAGTCGCTGCCAACGATATCACTTATGTAATCGGCAGATACATTAAACACTATCATTCCAATAATCTTTTCGCCTGAATATATTCCATAGGAAACGGCAATCTTATCTATGTAGTTTCCGGAATCATTGTTTACAGGAATGAGAAAATTAGGGTTTGCGGTTTTTTCATAATTTTCGTACCAGGCTGTATCTCTGAAGTTTTTAAGATAGTTACTGCCGTTTGTTGAGTATACATAGTCATTTAAGAAACTGTATACATAGATAGAGACCATGTATTTGCTTGTTTTTATAAAATTGTTCGTGAGGGTAGATAAAATCCTTAAGTTTGACGGCACATTGTCGTTTCTTTCTATTGGTGTTGTAATATACGACAGCAGATGGTCGCTGTAGGCAATACTGCTGTACTGAACATCGATTTTCGAGAACATATTGTCAATAATAGTACCTGTTTTTTCACACGAATTCATAAGCGAGGATTTAAATTCCTTGCTTAAAACGTTATTAAAGAGAAAGTAGATGGTGCAGTTTATTATAAGAAAAGGTACAAGAAACAGAGGCACTATTTTTGCCCAATACTGCACAAAAACGCTTTGCCACTTGTATTTTTTTATAAGATTTATGGCGAAAATATAGGATTTGCTCATACGCACCGTTCACCTCCAATCTACAGTTTAGGGGCAATCCCTCATTTTGTGTAAACCTCAAATTAGGCTCCAAAATGATCATATAATCTAAATGTTTTTTGTGGGCTGAGAGCCGGATTTCGGGCTTTCAGTCCTTAATCATAGTATAGCATAAAATTGCCGGCATGTCAAGGGCGCCCTCGTATGAGGGCGTGTATTTCACCCTTGATTTGTCGGTGATTTACATCCAAAATGATATTTTTATTATATATCATCTTGGAGGTTTCGTAAAGAGTTTACACAAAATTCGGGGTTGACGGGGGTGCGGACATATTCTTGGACTCCGAAGGGAGTAGAAATAAATGTACACCAGAGAAGAGAAAGAGCGAGCACT
>CAKSPW010000118.1 GCA_934486495.1 uncultured Clostridia bacterium | reverse complement strand
TCAATCCGGTATATTGCTTAAATTTGTGAGAAAAGTGTGCCGTATCCGAAAATGAAAGCTTGTGAGCAATAGTTTCAAGTGATAAATTACTTGTTTTTAATAAATCTGTTGCATATTCTATTTTAGCGATAGATATGTACTCATTCGGTGATAAACCAAAAAAATGTTTAAATTGTCTTGTTAAATATGACCTGTTCAGATTGACATATTTGCTAAGTTCATCGACTGTGAGTTTTGTGGTAATGCGTCGTTCGATAAAATTTTTAGCACGAGTCATCTTATTATTATCAATCTGTTGATCGTTTGTCTTATAAAAATCAGATATTGAAATTACCAGCTTAAATAAAAGTGTTTCCAATTCATGATCCATATTTGGCGCGTCTTTTTTTATCAATTCAAGTATAGCTTCTAATTCAAAAGGCGACTGTGTATGAGGCAAATAGTGAACGTTTTCCACCTTATATAATTTCAATAAAGCAAGAAAAAATTCCGGATCTCCGTTTAAAGTAAGAAAAATCTTTTTCCATGGGGTTTTGCGGTTAGCATAGTAATGGTGATACGCATTTGGATGCAAAATAAAAAAATCACCGGCAGAGATATGATAAGTTTCACTGTTATGCTGAACAAATCCGGAGCCCTCATATACATATTCTATTGAAAAATGACTACTGTTTTTTCTATGTATTTCATATTTTGCGTCAGGATATGAAATACCTGCTGAACAAGCAAGAATTTTGGAATGTAATGCACCAAGATGTACGTAAATTTCTTCATCGAATCCTTCCAAACTTTGTTGTATCAATGTTATCCCCTCCAAATCTTCTTGAATTTATGAAAATATTTCCTAAAAAAAGTCACATATATACAATTAAAAAGTCACATATGAATATTGAACAAATAAAATTCAAGGTGTATAATAAGTATATCACAGAATATTGGTAAAGTCAATGTTTATTATTGCTTTGAGTTCGTTTAACGGATGCGGCGGGGGAATATAAGTATTTTATGGCCGACAGTACATATGCCGGATGAAATAGTTATAAAATCACAAAAATAATAAATAACAGAAAGGGATTGTGTATTATGAAAAAACAAATTTTTGCAAAAATGGCTGCTGCGGCACTGATATTAGGAGCTGTTGCAGGGTGCGGACAGACCCAAAAAGGAGTATCAATTACTATAGGTAACTGGCCGACAAAAGAGCAGTCGGGTTATGAAACGGTTCAAAAGAATCTTGATATTTTTAAAAATAATCATCCTGATTGGAAAGTTGAAACGAGCGAATATGTATATGATACAAAATCATTTACTACTATGGCGGCGGGAGGAAGACTGCCTACTGTTTGGGCTGCACCGTTTACCGAAATTGATTTGATTTCAAAAGCAGGATACTGTGCGGACATTTCAAAAAATATAAAGGAAATGGGCATGGATAAAATTATCAACCCTGAACTGTTAAAAATTGTTGAGGGCGAAAACGGAGAAATTTGGGGATTGCCGCACAATGCATACGCTCAAGGTCTTACAATAAATAAAAAACTCTTTCAGGAGGCAGGATTGGTAAATAAAGACGGCAGCGTAAAAATCCCTCAAGACTATGATGAGCTTGCTGAGTTTGCCGGAATAATAAGAGAAAAAACAGGTCAGGCAGGATTTGTAATTCCTACAATGAATAATCAAGGCGGTTGGAATTTTATGAATATTGCGTGGAGTTACGGCACTGAATTTATGAAGCAGGAAAGTGATGGTAAGTGGACTGCAACATTTGATTCCGATGAATTTAAAAATTCGTTGAAATGGTTGCATGATATGAAATGGAAATACAATGCTTTCCCTGAAGATACATTTATTGACCACAATAAGCGTATGCAGTATATCGGTACTTATCAGGCTGCCATGACAATTGCGGCACCTGTTGAACAAAGCTTGGTTACAAAATATGATATGGATAAGGATGACATAGTTTGCACAAGGCTTCCAAAAGGACCGGCAGGCAGATTTGCACAAACCGGCGGTGCCATAGAGTTCTTTAATGCAAAAGAAAGTCAAGAAAATATAAATGCGGCATTAACATGGTATAAAGAAGGAAGCTTTGCTTTGGAAATTACGCCGGAACAGATTGAAAAATCTGAAAACAGTATAAAATCTTCGTTGGAAAACGGAAGAATAGTTCTTCCGAAATCTGCATTTCCCGATTTTGTAAATCGTGAGGGAGAGGAACAGCTTAACGCACTTTATGAAAAATATTCAAACGTTGACTATGCAAATTATGAAGATTATTATAGTTTTGAAGATGTAACCTTAAAGGCTGAAGAACCTGTATGCTGTCAGCAGCTTTACGCAACAATAGATGGAATTATTCAGGAGATTTTAACTAAAAAAGATGTTGATATTGATAATCTTGTAAAGACTGCGGTAAATGATTTTCAAAACAACTATTTGAATAACGAAAAGTAAAAGTTTTTGTTTTGTGTATTGCCGATGCTTCATTCTTTGTATAATGCTGTGGATGAAGCGTCGGACGGAAAAAGAAAGGAAAACTTTGATAAAATGAAAAATAGCAAATTAAGTGGATTATTCAAAAAAAATATTGTCGGTTGGATGCTGATTTTGCCAACAGTCTTGGTGTTTATTATATTTGTATGGCGCCCTATTATAATAGGAGTATTTTATTCGTTCTTTGATTTGAATGGCTTCACACCCGTAAAGTTTGTGGGAGCAGATAACTACATAAGGGTATTATCAGATACAAATTTTTTAAAAACTTTGTGGAATACAGTTCAATATGTACTATGGTCATTGGTATTGGGGCTTCCTTTGCCTTTTGTTGCCGCTGTAATGTTGAATGAAATCCGATTTGGAAAACAATATTTTAAAATTACATCATATCTGCCTTGCGTGCTGCCGGGAATGGCAGTTTACCTCCTTTGGACAATGATATATGGAGAAAGCTCGACAGGACTTATAAATTCTGTTTTAAATTGTTTTGGAATTGATAATATGAAGTTTTTATCAAACAGCAAATTTGTAATTCCATATATTATTATCATGATGACATGGCAATGTTTTGGATCGACTATGGTCATGTATCTTGCAACTTTGCAGAGTGTAGATACTTCGTTGTATGAAGCGGCACGAATTGATGGAGCAAATTTTTGGCAAAGAATTAAGACTGTACTGTTTCCGCACTGTCGCGGTATAATTTTATTGCTTGCTGTCAGACAGATTATAGGAGTATTTGCAATTACGGAACAACCTATGGTAATGACAGGAGGCGGACCTAACGGCGCTTCATTGTCGTTGGGACTGACAAATTATTACTATGCGTTTAAATACGGGCAAATGCAGAACTCACTTGCAATAGGAGTTGTATCGTTTGTATTTCTTGTCGGGCTTACTGTTGTATATTTTACACTTGACAAAAAGATTAATGAATAAAGGAGGCGCTGCTGAAACATGAACAAAAATATTGATAATTCATCAGGATTGTTAAATTGGAATGATATGAAACAAACAAGCGGAAAGATTATCTATCTTATTATGTTTATCATATTGCTTGCAATATCTTTGATTTGCTTGTTACCGGTAATATGGATGGTGCTTTCTTCATTTAAAACAACACAGGAAATGTATGCGGTACCGCCCACTCTGTTCCCTGAGTCAATTGATTTAGGCAGGATAAAGACTATTTGGCAAAGCGCATCTATTGGTCGTTATGCGTTAAATTCGCTATGGATAATAATCGGATGTTTATCTTTTGATATTGTTTTTAACGGATTGGCCGGATATGTTTTATCAAGAGTCAGACCTTTGGGAAGCGTATTTATAAATACGGCTTTATTTTGGACTATGATGCTGCCGGGTATAAGTATGGTGCCGCTTTATATGACCTTTGTGGATTTACCTGTTTTACATATAAATATGACCGGAACATTTGCACCGTTATGGATTCAGACAATGACTAATGCTTTTAATATATTTCTTTTCAGAAATTTCTTTAACGGAATACCGATGGGTTACTTGGAAGCGGCAAAGATAGACGGTTGTTCGGCTTTTGGAATATTCTTTAAAATAATATTGCCGCTTTCAACTCCTAT
>CAKSPW010000117.1 GCA_934486495.1 uncultured Clostridia bacterium | reverse complement strand
CACCTCGCTTTTGGGGATATGGTAGCATACTTGGGCGGGGATTGCAAGATGCGGTTTGGAAGTGGGGCGGGAGGGAAAGAGATGGGTGGCAAGAACGCACAAGTAGATATGTACTGTTTTGTGCAATTCTACGAAAATAGTTCCGCAAAAATAGGGGAAATGCGGATGGATTTCTTGGAAAGGCTGTGTTACAATGAATTCATAGAAAATTCATGTTTCTGCTGAAGGAAACAGGGAAAGAGGGAATGGGAGATGTTCAAACGGTTTTTGTCGATGGTATTGGTATTGGTGACGTTGGTGTCGGTTTTGCCGCCAAGGGCGGAGGCGGAGAATGTCCAGCCTCAGGTGGAGATGGTGGCGGAGACGACAGAGGAAACCGTGGAGGTTGCCGAAGAGGTTACTGAGGAAACTGCCAAAGAAACGGTGGAGGAAGAGACTGAGGCGGAAGTGACGGAGGTGACTGCCGCGGAGACGGAACCGGAGGAGACGGTGGAAGAGACGGAGCCTGCGGAAGTGGTACCGGAGGAATCCGAGAGTGCCGAAGATGGGCAGGAAACGTTTGAAGCCGATGGTGTCGTGGCAAGCGGGACTTGCGGAGAGAATTTGACGTGGACGTTGGATGAGGCGGGGACGCTGAGGATTAGCGGTAGTGGGGAGATGGATAATTTTCAAAATTATAGTGTGTATGCCCCATGGACGGATTTCAGAGGTGACATAAAGAGCGTAGTAATAATGCGTGGAGTTTCTACTATTGGAGATTATGCGTTCTTTTATTGTAAAAAATTGACAAATATCATAATTCCGGATAGCGTTTCATTTATTGGGAGGTATGCTTTTTGCAAATGCAGTTGTTTAACGAATATTGTGATCCCTTCTGGTGTAACGTCTATTGAAGATGGAACTTTCGATGGCTGCACAAGTTTGACAAAAGTGGTAACTCCAGCCGGCATTACATATGTGGGAGAAAAAGCCTTTTATAGTTGTGAAAATTTAACAGGGATAACACTCTTAGAGGGAATAACTTATATTGGTGCTGATGCATTTAACAGTTGTGTAAATCTGGAATATATTACTCTCTATCATGGTATTACCACCATTGGAGAAAGCGCATTTTACGGATGCGCTAGCCTGAAAAAAATTGAAATTCCGGATGGTGTTACATCTATCGAAGATCGAACCTTCAGTGGCTGTAGTAACTTGGAAAGTGTGACCATACCTTATGGTATTACCTCTATTGGATATCAGGCATTTTATAATTGTAAGAGCATAAAAAATCTAACAATTCCTGACAGTGTTTTGTCTATTGGGGAAGGAGCGTTTGTTAAGTGCAGAGCTTTGGTAAATATAAGACTACCAAATAGTCTCACTGGTGTAGACACCAGTGCACTCGCATATTGCAATAGTTTGACAAATATTGTAATTCCCAAAAGCGTTACATCTATTGGAACATATGCGTTCCTAGACTGTAATAGCTTAAAATATGTTGTGGTTCCTGACAGTATGGCTTGTGTTGATGCGTATGCATTTTATGGGTGCAGTAATCTTTCTGACGTTTATTATTCTGGAACGGAAGCCGAATGGCTCAAAATGAAAATAGCTTATGCCAATGACCAATTTCAAAATGCTATAATTCACTACAATAGTTTAGGGCCTAATACCACATACGCTTCTGGCACTATCCGCTACTTCAGCCGCTACGATGCCGAAAACAAAATCGCCTACTTCGGCCCGGGTGATATGCTCGGCAGTCAAGTAACAGCCGAAACGGATGCCGCTTTTGCAGAGGACCCAACTGCGCTTTTAGGACAGTACGTTCTAGTGGAGACGAAACCGGGAGACAATCCGATTGGCCCGGATGTCCTGTTGCATGTGAGCGCTGTTGAATCCAAGGCGGGGACAGTGGAAGCGGCAAATGAGTATTCTGTTACTGTTAACGGATCGACCTACCTGGTGCCAGAGACGATGAAGTGCCCTGAACAATACATCGGAGAGTTCGTTTTGTACCACTTGTATAATGGGGTACTTGTTGAAGTTGAGAAATTGGAAACGGTAACGGGCATATTGCTTTCTTGGGATAAAGAGAGTCGTACTATGATGGTTAATCTGGATGGTGCGGCCCAAAATCCGGTTGCCTATACGGTCAGCCAATTGACGGATGAAGAGTCATTATCCTGCTTGAACGCTAAGAACAGCATAAATTCTAAAATCCTTTATAGTTACGATATTAGTGGCCTTGTTTACCATGTTGAATCAGTAGCGCTGTATTCTGGAAAATGCGGTGAAAACGTGACCTGGGTTTTGGATGGTGCAGGCAAACTGACGATTCAGGGTAGCGGGGAAATATTCGATTATTCTGCGGATGATGAAAGGTATGCGCCGTGGTATGAGTGGAGAGATATAGTTACCTCAATTGAGATTGGGAAAAATGTGACAGGGATTGGCTGTTATGCATTTTCCTATTTATCCAATGTGAAGTTTCTGTCGATTCCAGAAACCATCACACAGATAGGAGAAAGTGCCTTCTTACAGTGTGATAAGCTTAAACGGACTTGCTTTGGTGGCAGCATTGAGCAGTGGCAGGCGCTTAAGAATTCTTGTGGGAATGTTGGTGAACTATTTACCTCCGGGAATATAGTATTTTATGATGGGCACTACATTGATGTATGGTCGTTTCCAAACAATGAAATAGCTTTTGGGCCAGAAGAGAACGGATACTATATCACGCAAACAGATTATGATCGGTTGGTGGCCAATTTATCTAAAACAGACAAAGGGTTAGTTACTCAGGCGGCAGAAAAAAAGTTTTCACGAGATATGGGATGGGGGGAGAAGAATAACAATATAGACGGAAAATCCAGCAGGTTTATTCGAAAATGGGGTGGCTCTTGTTATGGATTGTCAGTGTGGGTATGTTTGGTCAATGCTGGGGTTATTGAAGCTTCGTCGATAGATTCTTCCGTGGATAGTTTGGTTGATTATAGTTTATCGCCAAGTGAAAACAGTACTGTGGAATCAGCGATTAATTATTACCACAACCAGCAGTACCTGGAGCAAGTCTACGATGCAAATAAAATATTCCAAAACAATCGCCCTGTAGATAGATTGAATATATTGGGACAGCAAGCAAACAGTTCAGGCATTCCGTTTATGATTAATTTTCAATGGAGAGAAGGAGGTACAAATAACAATCATGCAGTGGTTGGTTATGGATGGGAGAGTATAGAGAAAGAACGAATTGCATGCAATGGAGTTTCGCGTACATACTCCAAGAGAATCCTAATTTATGATTGTAACTTCCCATATCAGTTAGATAAGGAAGGGAGGGTAAATGATTTGAGTATCTACTATAACGAATACGGCGAATGGTGCTTTCCGGCATATGGTGTAGTGGGTATTTTGGGAAAATCTTACGATAAAAAATTAGGAAGCAACGGGGAAATGACTATTGCAACTAATGATATACAAATATTGAATAGTGTTGACTATTGCTCAGGTGCCTTCTCTAACAGTACGGATCAATCAAATTCCACGGCTATGCTCACTACATCGAGTGACGCAGTATATACAGTTTCTTGGAATGGACATAGCGCAGTTGTTTCAGGCCTTTCGGTAGAGGGTGATGAAGGCTGCATGGTGGTGCTAAATGTTGGCGTAACTAGCACTAATTGTTCCCAAGAAACAAGTGCAACGTTACTCCTTCCGGATGGAGTGGACCACATTGAAGTAACATCCGATGAAGCAATGTCGTTTGTATTTCAAAAGGGCCCCTATTACACCGCTGCATGTGCAAATGCACCAGGTACAATTTCTTTTAGGGAGAATGGCACGGTAAATATTCATTCGGTTATGGCAACGGAGATGCGTGTGAATACGATTGCGAATGATGGTTACTACACATTGTCTTGGCCGGAGGCGGGAGTATTGGCCAGAGATACAACGTCATTGTCTGCCGAAAGAACAGAAAAGGGAATTGCCTTCAAGGCGGATAATCTGACCAACACAACTGCCCGCGTTGCGGATGGCAACAATGCCCAGGAAATGGATGTTACTTCAACCACCCCCGACCTCCTCCTCACCCAAGACGAAAACGGCCTCACCATCCTCGAAGACTCCGACGGAGACGGAATCTTTGACCGTCGGGCCCTTACTCAGGAGGAAGCCGCAAATGCCCGCCTTCAACTCGACCAAGACT
>CAKSPW010000116.1 GCA_934486495.1 uncultured Clostridia bacterium | reverse complement strand
GTGTGTATACAAAGACAAAAATTAAGAAAGCGGGATTTTACGATAAATTCTAAAATCCCGCTTTTCTCATAATCTCACAGCCACGGCTTTTAAGCACGCTCCGACATTTAAAATAATCGGGAAAAACACGCAAAACCTCTCTGTAAAACTCACCGGAGTGATTCATGTGCTTTCTATGACAAAGCTCGTGAACAATTACGCTGTCTATAACACGTTCCGGCAGAAGCATAAGAAGGCAGTTAAAGCTTAAATTTCCGTTTGCCGAGCAGCTTCCCCACCGTGTTTTTTGCATTCGGACAGTTATTTTTCCGTAGCTGACGCCGACAATATCGGCATAGAGGTCACATTTTGGCTTAAAATAGCTCTCCGCCTTTTTGTAAAGAACCGACTTTTCATCATCGGTAAACGGCACAATGTCATCGGTGTCGGTACATTGCATATGCTTTTTAATCCATCCCTCATGCTTTGAAACAAATTCCTCTATATCGCATTTTTTTGCCGAATACGGCGCTCGGATTACTATGCTTTTATCCGACCTGATTTGAATACAAAGTGTTTTTCTGCCCGAACGGATAATTTCAAAATTGCCGTAATTCATCTTATTTATCCGTTGCGACATTTGAATAAACCGTTTTTGTGCTTATTCCGTCAAGTCTGCCGAGCTTACCCGAAAGTGCGCTTACAATATCCTGCGGTGCTTCAACAGCAACGCTTATAAGGTTTACATTACCGCTTCTGTGCGGAAGTCCCATTCTGCCTATTATATAATCGCCGTATTCGTGAAGCAATTCATTTACACTCATTATCGAGTCTTTTTTTTCAACCACTATTCCTATTATTGCAAGTCTGTTATTCATAATCTTTTCCCCTTTTTATTTTATTTTCTGCTTTTCTTTAAATTCTATTCTAAAATTTACGCCGAAATCCGTATTTTGTGCCGTAATATCTCCGCCGTAAAAGCGAACTATCTTTTTCGTAATCGCAAGACCGAGTCCGAAATTCCCCTTTTTGTGCTTATACATATTATCGAAAACCTTATTTATGCTTCCTTCGTCGATATGTTCGCCGTCGTTGAAAATATCAATCACAATCGAGTTTTCCGTTCTGTGTGCCGAAATCTCGATACGGCTTTTTGCAAACCGCAGAGCATTGTCAAGAACATTTTCAACCGCAACCGTGATTTTATCGGCATTTGCCGTTATAACAAGATTCTCGCCGCACGTAACGAAAAAGCTTATTTCACGGCGCAGCTGCTCCATTCTTCTTGCCGTATTCTCGCACACCGCACCCAAATTAACCTTTTCGGAAGCCGTTTGATTTTCAAGAACGTAATCAAGTGTGTTAAGATACAACAGCTCCTTTATCTTTTTGCTTAACGCAACCGCCTCGTTTTTGATAATAAGCGCTGTATTTTCAACACTGTCAACGTAAACTCCGTCAATTATCGCATCGGCATGGCTCATAATTACCATAACAGGGGTTTTAAGGTCATGCGATATGCTCTGCAAAAATTTCTTTTCTTCCTCCTCCGCCCGCCGGAGACTGTCCTGCATTTTATTCATCTCATCGGCAAGCACGCCTATCTCATCGCAGTTTGAAATTTCAATCGGTTCGCTGAAATTCTTAACCGCCACTCTCTTTGTAAATTCCTCAAGCCGCTTAAGCGGGCGGGCTATATAGTTTGCAACGATTTTTGCGGCAATAAACCCGAAAATCACAAAAATACCGCCTATTACAATAACATAGTAAAGCGCCCTGTTATCATATTCGCACGGAACGCTCGATATTAAAAATCCATCATTATACTCGCTTATTATAAAAATATATTTTCTTCCGCCGAGTCTTTTTTTAAATGTTTTTCCGTTATCTCCGCTTTGGGCGTATTGCGCCATTTCGCTTTCTGCCTTACGGGTATTTTCGAAAAACGGCGGCCGAGGCTCACCCTCGTTATGCACACCCGATTTTTTTCCGTCAAAAAAGCTTGTTATTTCTCCGTTTTTTAAAATTACATGGTCACTTCCCCGCAGATTTTGAAAGGTATCAAATTTTGCAAACTCGCCGAAGCTGCCGTCAATGATTGTTTCGTGAACTATCATCAAATCCTTTGACTTTGCACTCTCGTCAACAGCCCTGTAAACGACAAGATACATAAACATTATTGCGCACACGATTACAAGAATAATTGATGTAAACGTAACCCATATACGCATTGCAAGAGTTTTGAATTTCATATTTATGACCGTTCCTTTCCGAATAAGAATAAGCCTTGTCAGCGAAGTTTGTACCCATATCCGTAAACAGTGTCAAGACTCAGCCTTGCAAGCTTTTTTCTAAGCCGCCTTATCGTGTCGTCGACAACTCGGTCCGAACCGAAATAATCAAATCCCCACACCTTATTAAGTATCTGCTCCCTTGAAAGCACCATGTTTTTGTTTTCGGCAAAATAGCAAAGAAGCTCAAACTCGTTGTTCGTGAGCGGAATTTCCACCTCGTCGTCATAAACCGTTCTCTCGCCTATCTTTATGCAGTAGCCGTCAATCAGCTTATCGCTCGCTTTTGTATCACCGCCGTAAATACGTTCTATCAGCTTGTTCACCCTTATCACAAGCTCTCTCGGAAGAAACGGCTTTGACAAATAATCGTCCGAGCCAAGCTCAAGACCGACCACTCTGTCAAGCTCCTCATTTCTTGCCGACATAAAGATTACAGGCGTTGACTGCGAATGCGTCTTTATGCGTTTTATCAGCTCATAGCCGTCAATATCCGGAAGCATTATGTCAAGCACCCACAAATCGGGATTGTCGCAAATTCGTCCGGATGCACTTTCACCGTCGGAAAATGACGTTACAACGTATCCCTCTTTTTCAAGATATTTGCTCAAAAGAACATTCAAACTCATTTCATCCTCAACCATGTATATGCTGTGTGACATAATATTCCCCCAATCTTAATTTAATTATATCATTATTTCAGCTGTTGTCAACTGTTTTTTTTCTTTATTATTTCAATAAGCTGTGATTTTTCCGTCCATTCGACATTAAATCCGAAGCATTCGCTTATAAATCTGACCGGAACAAACGCTCTGTCACCCACCGTTGCAACAGGCACATCGAGAGTGTATTCCTTTCCGTTTACATAAGCTTTATTATCGCCTACGTTGCACAGAACTGTTGTTTCGCTGTCCGAAACAGTTATTTTTCCGTCCTCGTATTCGACTTCAAGTCCAAGCGCCTCAAGTATCTTTCTCATAGGAACAAGCGTTCTGCCGTCCTCGATATAAGGGTCTTTTTCAAAGCTTAATATATTTCCGTTTACATTTACTCTTATTTTATCCGGCATCTTTTCTCTCGAATCAGGCTTTCCGACGATGTTTTGGGGCGGCTGTCCCATGCCGTCTTGTTTCTCGCTGCTGTTCTCCGGCGGCTGTCCCATGCCGTCTTGTTTCTCACCGCTGTTCTCCGACGGCTGTCCCATTCCGTCTTGTTTCTCACCGCTGTTCTTTGGCGGCTGTCCCATGCCGTCTTGTTTCTCACCGCTGTTCTTTGGCGGCTGTCCCATGCCGTTTGGTCGGCTGTTGTTGCTGCCCGGCAGACCGTGTCCGCCGAAGTTTTTGCTTTGCGTCGTCTTTTCCGCATCACCGCTGAGCTGCTTTTTAATATTCTCAACTCTGCTCTTTATGCAATTTATTATCGAACCGCCTCCGAAGCCTCTACCCATTTTTTCCACGCCCGTTTGAGCCGATACGTCGTTCTGACTTTGATATTCTGTAGCGGCGTCGAACTGCTCATATGTGTAAAATGCGGTTGGGTCATTCTTTACATCATTTTTGATAAGAGCCTTAACCTCGCCGACTCTTTCTTCAAAGCCGTCCAGATATTCAAGCAGTTTTTCAATATACGAATAGTATTCTTTTTTGTATTCGTCAACAGACAAAAGCTTATCAATAAGCGGATAATCGGAAATATTGCCTGATGATATGGGAGTATCTATTCCAATTTCCGAATTATTCCCGTCAAATCCTCCAAAGCTCATATTAAAATCCCAGGGTATAACACTGAAAACACCGTTCTCATCTTGATACAGATAATAATTCTGCATCATATTCCCGTTGTAGCTGTCATAATTGCACAACACTGTGTTGGCAGCAATATATTTAAGCGCACTCCCGACATCAAGAACGCTCTCTATATCTCCTTTGTTGACGTCTGATATATTATTTAGTGTTTTTATGAGCTTTTTAAGACCGCTTTTCTCATCATCAACACCTTTTTTTAGTTC
>CAKSPW010000115.1 GCA_934486495.1 uncultured Clostridia bacterium | reverse complement strand
GCCCTCGTTCGCAGCTGCCGTTCTCATTGCGTCTGTCTGACCGCCTACTATACGTGCCGCAGCAATGTTTGGGTTTGTTGTCATAACGTTTTCTTCCCATTCAGTGATTTTCTTTCTTTGATCGTCGGGGATTGATACACCGTTAATACTTACCGCAAACAGCTCAATACCTCTTTTTTCCTTCCATTCTGCCTTAAGCTCCTCGGCAAGCGCTTTTGTAACCTCTTTTGTATGCGCCGGAATTTCAGAATACATAATTTTCATTGCGGAGATTTGCGCAAATGCCGGGCGCAGTGCATCAAGAAGCTCGCTTTTGAGCATTTCATCTATTTGCGAGCGATCGTATGTATATTCAACGTTGCCCGTTACGTTTGTGTAAAACATAACCGGGTCTGCTATTTTATACGAATACACACCGTTACATCTTAAATCAACCGACAGCTTGTAGTTCATCGACTCGTCAATCGTCACACGAAACGGAACGGGGGAGGGAGTACCGAATTTGTTGCCTGTAATTTCCTTTGTGTTAAAGTAATAAACTCTTTGGTCCTTACCCGGTTCACCGCCGAATGTGAAACGCTTTCCGACCTGCTGAAAGCTCTGTTTAATGCTGTCTCCGAGATTTCCGCAGAATATGCTCGGCTCGGTTGAGTTATCGTAAACAAATTCGCCTGCCTCGGCGCAAAACTCAACTATTTTGCCCGATTCGACAATAATCATACTCTGTCCTTCGTTTACGGAAATAATCGAGCCGTTTGAAATAATATTATCCGTACCCTTTGTGTTTGAACTTCTTTTTCCCGTACGCTTTTCACCCTTTGCCACAAGTGTGTCAGCGTCAAGGCTTTCACAGTAGAAAAATTCTCCCCATTGGTCAGCCAAAACGCCGCCGAGTGCGCCTGCACCTGCTTTTAAAAGTCCCATAATTATGTTCTCCTCTCAATTTTCAGTCTGTATAATGTGTTATATCCCATACATCTTCAGAATGTATCAGTTTGTCATCTTCGTCCGTATCAAGAACGATTGTATGTCCGCCGTAAATGTCTATGCTGATTGTGACATCGGCGCCGCAGTTTATGATAAACGGTGTACCGTCGTCTGTAAATTGCGAATTATTTTTATCGCCGTCTTTGATAATCGTGTTTCTTTCGGGATAGCGCGGAATTACCAAATAGCGCTTTTGTGAGCCGTAATCATAGTGTTTTACGGCACTTCGTTCTTCTTCGGACAGCTCTGCAAAAAGATTGTTTATATATTCGTTTGCTGCTTTTTCAGCATCCTCGTCCTCGCCCAAATATGCAACCGCCCAATATGAACAGTCGTCTATTTCATCAAAGGGGAGAGTGTTTGCATATCGTGTTCGATGTTCTTTGTCAACATACACCATACCCGGTCCGTCAACCATGAATGGTACTTTTTCCGGCTCGGTACAGCCAAAGAGCATACCGAGCAATGTAAAAACGGAAATCAACCTTATAGCCTCCATTTTTATCACCCTTTCGGTAATTCTTTTCGCATATCATAGCAAAGTATTCTCGAAATCAGCGTTGCCGCTTCGCTTCTTTTTACCTGCGAATCGGGGTAGAATGTCATGTGCTCGTCACTTCCAACCGCAATACCCTTGTTGTAAAGATCCAATATCTCGTATCCGTACGGAGTTGTGTCGGAAACGTCGGGTATGTCGGTTATGGGAACTTCGTTTATATAGTAGGGTGTTGTGTCACAGCGTGAAAACAGATATGCCATTTGCGCACGTGTTGCGTTTTCATTCCAGTCGAATGAAACATAGTCCTCAAGTATAGCGTTGTCATAGCAGTATTTTACGTAAACATCGTACCATGAGGAGCCTGTCGGCGTAAAATCGGGTTCAACACCGTCAAATCTACCTTTTGCGTGAATGACAGCCGCAATTTTTGCCGCCTCCGCACAAGTAAGTCCTGCATCGGGGTCGAATATCGTGTCGCTCTTTCCGTTTATGATGCCGAATTCATAAGCCGTCTGTACAAAATGGTAATACCATGCGTCTTGCTGTACATCGGTAAACGGCAAGGTGATATGCTCCTTGTACTTGCTTGCTTTAAAGCCGCAGTCCTCACAGTAAATCATGTTCTCACCGTAAATATCCTTTTCGACCATACTCTCCACAAGCGACATATGTATATACGAAAAACTGAAGTTATCATCGCCCTTTACAGCCGATATTTTCTCTGCCATCGCCTTTTCGTCCGCTGTGCAGGGAATATCAAACTGAATATGCCCCGTACCTGTAAACGCATCTTTGTCTAATATTATATCCTCCGAACGCAGTGCAACTTCGTTAAGCTTTGCGCAGTTTGCAAACGCACGTTCACCCACGTTTTTAACCGTTTCGGAAATATCTATGTATTCGGCATTGCAGCCTTCAAAAGCGCTTGTGTTTATAAGCTCAATGCCCTCATCTATCCAAACGGCTGAAATATCGAGGTCAAAGCACGCCATAACGCCAACCTCATCAATTTTTGTTCCGTCTATCTCGGCGGGGATTGATACAAGCACATCGCCGTAATATGCCATAACGGCGCCGTTGTCGGTATATTCATATATTCCGTCCTCGGAAATCTGCGTGTTAGGCTGTGCAAATACGCTTGCGGCGGAAAATGACGCTATCAGCGCTGTAAGTAACAGTATTTTTTTCATAACCTCACGCTCCTTTTAATTGATTTTCGCCTCGGCTTCGTCGGCACGTCTTGTGTAAACAGCCATTCCGCCCGTTTGAGCATCGTCTACGGCTTCCATGCCTTTCTTAACCTTTTCCATATCCTCGTCCGTTATGGAATCGGCACCTTTTTTTGCCGCCTTATATACCGTTCCGAATGCAGCCGCCATTCCGACAGCCGCAGCGTCTTCACGTTTTTGAGCCTTGCTTCTGCCGAATCCGAATATACCTGTGTCATTATCGTTCAGACCGAAAATATAATCAAAATGCTGTTTTGCGTTGTGTACGTACTGTATATCGGATTTGTTCTTTTTGCTGAAGCATATTTTAAGCTCCTGCTTGATGTACGGATGCGGACGAAGCCCCTTTTTGTTATCGGTGTTGACTCTGCTCATGTTTCCGCCCAAAAGCTTGATTTTTAAACCGCAGCCTTTGAATACCGGGTCTTTCCCCGGCTCGGAGGAAGGCGATTCGTCAACGTATTCTTCATAGCTTGCAACCTGATCGTATCTGAAAAGCTCCTTCATTTTGCCGCGGCTTGTATCGCTTCTGTATCTGATGTAAAACATTCCTAAATCATCGCAAAACTCGATACCCATATCCGTAAGCGTTGACGGACAGAGAGATTTTTTGCCCTCTTTTGAGAAAACCTCATCATACAGTCTGTTTTGCCGCTTCATATACTCAATATGCCCTTTTATCTCATCTAAGGTAAGCTCGCTCAATCGAATGTATTTTGAACAAAGATTTCCGCAGTTATCGCACAAAAACTCTTTGTTCTTGATTTTTGAACGGTGCATTACTCCGCATTCGTTTCCGCACATAGCGCACGTTTTCTTTCCGAAAATATTACCGAAAAAATCGCCTAATCCCATAATTATTCCTCCCTTATAATGTATTTAATGCTTGCGAAAAAGCAACGTGAGTTTTTCCGCAATAGGTTGCAGTTTTAATCTGTAGTTTTACACGTAATCGTAAAATATCACTCTTTAAAAGCTTCCGCCGCGGCCGCCGTGAGTCTGACCTGACGACGATGTGTGACTGCTGCTCGAATCCGATTTTGGCTTTTCCGTTTTCATTACGGTGCTGTAAAGGAATATATCCCTTGCATAATCAAGCTTCATGCTGCCCGGCTTCATGTAGTTTGAAGCGTAATTTTCCTTAACGGCTGTTTTCATTTGTGAAAGCTTTTTATTCATTTTAATATATGCGATTATGAGGGGTAGAAACAGCGCCGCCGCAAGAACGCACAGTATATATGTTGTGCTGTGCTGTGTTTCGTCGAAGGGCGTACCGTTTGCCGCCATTTCCAAAAGCTCCTCGGCACGGTCGGCATATGTACTGACAGCCGCATAATAATCTCCGTCTTTTAAGTACGGAACAATTTCGCCCTCGAGATATTTAAGACCGTTGTCGTTAAATACTGTCAGTCCCGAACCGCAGGTAGAGAAGTGATACAGTCTTTCTTCCTTGGCAATATAAAACATTATTCCGTCACAGTTTTCGCCGTAGCCGTAACCGTTATAGTCGTAAAAATCGTCCGCAGCCGCTTCAGCGTCGGATGCCGAGAGTGTTTCCTCCGATACAAACGCCACATCAAAGTTGTATTTTTCACGCAGACTGCCGAGTCTTTGCGACAGCTGTTCGTTTTGCTCCTCCGTCAAATATCCTGCTCCGTCATAAACGGCGGGGGCTT
>CAKSPW010000114.1 GCA_934486495.1 uncultured Clostridia bacterium | reverse complement strand
CGAAAGCAAGGAGGATCCACCCGTACCCATCCCGAACACGGAAGTTAAGCTCCTTAACGTCGATGATACTTGGCGGGAGACTGCCCGGGAAAGTAGAAAGTTGCCGGAACTCATTTGGCCCGTTGGTCAAGCGGTTAAGACACCGCCCTTTCACGGCGGTAACGCGGGTTCGATTCCCGCACGGGTCACCACAAAAAAGCCTTATTAGGCTTTTTTGTAATAATCGGGCCATTAGCTCAGTTGGTTAGAGCATCCGGCTCATAACCGGACGGTCCTAGGTTCGAGTCCTAGATGGCCCACCAAATAAGAGTGACTATTTTGATAGAATAGTTACTCTTTTTCTTTTACATTGAAACCTCGTAAATATCGCAGTGATGCGGTGTTTGCGAGGTTTTATGAGTATCTGAACATAAGATGAGCAGTACCATCAATGAACTGGCGTCTTGACGGCACTGCCCGTTTTTGTAATAATCGTTAAATTTATGGGTAATCGTTAAACTTATATGATTGTAATTATTAATCCATATGCGCATTAAACGATTGCGTAATTATATCCATAACTTTTTCGATTTCATCTAAATGTTCAAAGAAAAGTTCAGCATCTCCATTTCCCCAACGTCCGATGCCGGTGATGTCTTTGCAAATGCCATATTTGTCAACTATATCGGCAAACTTCATATTAATGGAAACACGCAGGCGTTTTTCTTGAAAAACGATATCTACAAAATTGGTATCTAATTTATAGGCAACATATAATTTTTTATATTCTCTTTTCACACTGGGAGATAAATTTGTTATTCTTTTGTCGAGAGAATTAAAGAGTGTTATTGTATATGCGTTTGTATTATATGTTTCTATACTGTACCCTCCATCATAATTATCAGTTGCGAGATATGGCGAAAGTTCATCTGCTGTTAATTTGGGGTATGCCCATATTTTCAGAGCAATTTCAGTAAGTATTCTCGCACGCTCTTTTATCTTATTCTTATTCCATTCAGTTTGCAGAACAAGATAACTATTTAACCGCAATGCACTCTGCTTAAATCCGCCCTCCATATTCATTTTTTCATTAAAAGATTTATCGCTCATTTCAGAATTATATGCAGTTAATGTTAAGTTTCCAACAGTATGTAAATAATTCTTCTGAATTTCTTTCCAGTTATCACCTAACATAGCAATCCATTCTGAAGACAGATTTTGATTTTGAGGCATAATATGTTCAATTGTATAGTTTTCGACAACAACATTTCCTTTATTATTATACATTTCAAGATGACGTAAAATATAATTTCTTGCTCTCATATTATATATATCACGTGATGCAAATACTGATGCAAACCGTTCATCTGTCGGAAAAATCTTATAGTCGTCACGCAAAATAAAAAATGCCTTTATAGAATTCAGATAATCATCATTTTTTATTTCATTTCTTAATGTAGCAAAAGTCTTGTTAAGAGAATTTGTTGGTATGTCGCAAATATTTCTTCTAACCACATAACTTACACATATATTTATTATTTCAATAAGAGTGTCAATTCCTATAATACCCAAAGAATAGTCGTTATGTACTTTTAGTAAAAATGGATATGATACTTCCATTTTAAGACAGTTGATGTCTTGATATAGGACTTTTAATTTATTATCTTCACTTCGTGCAAAAACCATGTCGGTATAATACTGCGCAAATTTATACAAATCCGCACATAAATCCCGTATTGATGAAAATTCGCAATTTAAATGATATTTTTTAAATTCCTCATAAACATAATCGACTTTGGGGATTCTGGTTTGCTTCATTGTAAGATAATCACGGAAAAATCTGTCCATAACTGATTCTTGTTTATCATACTCAAACAGCAACTCCATCGGTCTCCATAAATGTTCATATACATAAGTTTGTTCAGTTGCATCCAATCCCATCAAAACATAATTCCTAATAAGATCGGATTCAGTTAATTCTTTCCCGGTTGAATTCAAGCTCTCAAATATTGCTTGTGCATCATCCATTTGACGGTCTAATGTAATATTAACAATTTGTAGTTTCCCAATTGACTCATATATTTCCGCAGGCGAAAGTTCTTTAGATTCGATTTGTTTGTTGAAAAAATTATAGTTAATACGAATCCTTGAGTTATCGTGACCTTGAATCGGTTTTTGTTCAACCAAAGCTATCAGGACATCTTTATCGGCTTCTGTTAAGAGAAGCTTAAAACGTTCTTCACCCGATTCATATTCATTTTTCAAAAGCATATTGTCAATTCGCCTGGCATTTATGGTTTGATCCTCCGGATGTTTTAGTCCATAATCCCGCAACGCCAATAAGAGTAGTGAAAGCGTAGTCATTCTTTGTTGTCCGTCTATAATCATATACTTTTGAACGCCGGTAGGCATAGCTTGTTCTGCTATATTCACAATGGAACCGACAAAGTGACCTTGTTTTCCTTCTTTTTGCATTATAACAATGTCATTCCACAATCTCCGGCATTGCTCAATATCCCAACTATAGAATCGTTGATATACCGGAATTAAAAACTGTTTGTTTCCGTTTAAAATTTCATATATGTTTCCTTTTCTTGCATCCATTTTATCTTCCTCTATAACTTAATAAGACTTTAGTATATATTAATTATATCAGAAAAAACGTTAAAAGTAAATATTTTTAAAGCGCTGAGTTGAAATTTCATAAAATATGACGATACCGCCTATCCTTGACTTATTATTCAAATTAGAGTGAGTTGGCACAATGACAAGAATCAATCAAGCCATTGTGCCAACGATGTCTTAAAGTAAATCATTCAACAAATTCATACATTTAATTTTTTGTTGTAAGTTTGCACGTCCGTACACATTAAGAGTAAATGATACATTTTTATGTCCGAGAATTTCCGAAAGTGATTTTATATCAAAATCCGGTATTTCTATTGCTCGAACAGCAAAAGTATGCCTTATTTCGTGAAACTTGACTTTTTTAAGGTTGTGTTTTTTTAGAAATCTCTCAAAAAATTGCCGATAGGTTCTCGGCTCTGTAGGCTTTGTTTTTCCTGTTAAGAAATAATGGTTTGGGTTATCCGTATAGAATTTTTTTATTATGTTTGCAAGCAGTGACGGTATTGGAATAGTTCTTACGGACGATTGAGTTTTGGGCGGTCCGACATTGATGTAACTTTTGCCGCTATGTTTATCATAAATTCGCTGTACCGTTCGGTCTACCGATATTGTGTTTTCTGAAAGCGAAATATCTTTCATTTGTAATCCGCACAGTTCTCCTATCCGAACGCCGGTAAACAACGCTATCAAAATCCCTGCGGTCTTTCGCTTCATATGCATATATATGCACTGTATCAATTCCTGTTCTTCCTCTTTAGATAGTGAAACTACACGGTTTGTCCCATTTTCTTTTGGGTATTCAACTAAATCCCAATTAAGCAGTTCGGTTGCCTTTTCTTTGTAAGCATATTCCATTGAAAGCCTAAACACAAGAATAATGTCCCGTATTGTTTTTACAGTTAACCCGCCTGTTTTATCAAGCCTCCCTTCTTCATATAAGTAAAGTATGTACTTCTGAATATCAGATTCGGTTATTGAACCGATTTTCCTTTTTCCAAAGTACGGGATTAAATGGTTCTCCGCAATAAGTACGAAGTTTGCATAGGTTGACGGAGTTATCATATGTCTTTTATTTTTTAACCAACCGTTAACCAAAGTTTTGAATTGTGTGTTTTTTGTCATTTCAGACACCTCCTATAATTATTATACAGGAAGCGTATATCAGCACTATGTAATCCTCAAGTAATAGTCAAGCGGTCAATGTTCCGAAGCTCCGATTCCCTGGGTTTGAAAGTGAGTGGGAAACTTCATGCATTGGAAATTTTGGCTCATTTTATAAAGGTGCACCTCTCTCGAAAGCCGATATCTCAGATAATGGAATCCCCTTCGTTCTGTATGGGGAGCTTTACACAACATACAATGAGGTTGCAACAGAAATCATAAGAAAAACGGAAGCCACAGTTGGCGATGAATACATTAGCGAAAGTGGTGATGTTATTATACCTACATCCGGTGAAACCGCTGAAGATATAGCAACTGCCACTTGTATTATGAAACCCGGTGTCATACTTGCGGGAGATTTGTGTATTATGCGCCCTAACAAAATTGATGGTCGGTTTTTAAGCTATATCATAAATCACAAAGCTAAATATGCAATTGCGCGCATAGCACAGGGGAAATCTGTTGTTCACATCAGACCGGATGAAGTTGAACAAATAAAGGTCAGCTATCCGTCAAAATCTGAGCAAGACAAAATACTCTGCTTTCTTGGACTGTTATCACAAAAAATTGAAAAACAACAGCAACTTATTGATTCCCTCAAGTTGTATAAAAGAGGGTTAATCAATAACCTTTTTGACCGAAAAATA
>CAKSPW010000113.1 GCA_934486495.1 uncultured Clostridia bacterium | reverse complement strand
CTTTTCTGTTGCGTTTTGCCTTTCCGAGGCTCCTTTTTGAAAATTCTACGTCAAAAACTTTACTAAATTCATCTGCCACACAGAAAATCTTTGTAAGTTTGGAATATAATCCTTATCCCTTTATAATAAGGAATTTGGAGAGATAACTCGATTTTGAGGTAACGAATTGCCAACCGTTCTTGTTGCTGTATTCTGCTTTGATATGCTTTCTTGGCAACTCAATTTGACCACAAATATAGCGATATATTTCAAACTTTTCTGCAATTAGGGAAATAAATAACGATTTTATTTCCCTAATTGCATTTGAACGTTCAGCATATTTTCCGATAGAATCATATCTGCAACAAATTGCTTATAATCATTTGCTGTTTGCGGTATAGAATAAGTGTATGTTTGTAGTTTAGCATTATTATCAGTTCCGTATCCTAACAAATCGAAACTATCTTTTTCATATCCCTTATCACTTGGTTGTATAAAAGTTCCGTTCATTCCCCTTAAACGATACATATAGGTAATCAACTGATGAATATCATCTCGGTTGATATCTCTTTTATATTTTGCATCTATAATAAAACTGTCTTCTTCTCTATAAAAATCGGGGTAACGAGGAAATTTATTTTTTGCCAAATATATTCGTCCAATTCCTTGTTTATTATTGGGGTGTTTGAATCCTTGCTTTGTAAGAATAGAAGCAAGATACTCTTCCCATAAATAAGACACATCAAACAAAACTCCATATATTTTATCCTCTTTTGCTCCGTACTTGATTTTATCGTGTCTCAATATTCGCAAACATAGTTTTTGGAGTGGCGTATAGCGGAAGTAATATGGATGATTTACTATTTTTGAATTGCTTGTTATAACCTTCTCTCTTTCTTGCCTACTATAGTTTGGGGTAGCGGATATGATTTGAGCAACGTTTGCATGCGTTTCTGCATCATTTTCCAACAATATTTTCCCGAATGAAGATTTGCCAATGTATTCAATCGTATGTCGTATCAGTTCTGTTACATGATTGTCATAACTAAATTCTCGTGTACGATAAGCTATACGACCGTTAAAAGGCAAATTTGTTTTCAAATGCCTGTTAATGTCTATTGTACCGCGTACATTGGCATCATTATATTCATTTCGTTGGTACTCCTTATATACTCCCTGCGTTAATGCATCTTTAAGAAGTTTGGGAAACAGATATAATAGGAAATTGAATATTTTTTCATTTGCAGTTCCATGTGATAAGTTTACAACATTGATACACAAAACTTTTTGAAGCATATAATGCAAAAAGAAATCTTCTGTATTTGTTGAAAAACGAGAATGTATAGAAACTGATTGTCCGTTCATGCCAATAAAGCCTGACATATTTCCCGTTTCCAATATGGCTTTTGTGCATTTATTCCCATTCCAATTGGTTTGTAACGAAAACAGATATTGACTACCCATTTCATCCTCGCACTGATTAAATGAATGGGGATAAATAAGTAGGTCATTACCCATATCATCTAACAATTCTGATATTTTTCTGTTTGCAATATTGTTGAATGACAGATATTCTTCAAGGTTATCAGAAGAAGAATATTTTGTATTATCCCTCAATATCATTGTTGCCATTTTCGTTATAATAAACTGATTCAAGCGTTTTTAGATTTTCCATAGCGTTTGCTGTACCCCTCAAATACTCGAACAGCACTCCTTTCAAGTGATTTTCCCAAAGGTGTCTGTATGCTGATTTCTTGTTGGTATGCTCCTCATTAAGATAAAGTTGCAATTTGCTGAAATAAGAGCCACCGATATGGTATGCTGCATTTAACCCTTCAATACCGGTATTGGATTCTTCATTCCATATTGCTGCATTTAAGCGTTTCATTACTTCTGCAACTTCATCTTTCATCTCCTGAAGTTCATCCAGCATTCCTGTATTCTCATTTGCTTTTATTTCTTCCCAAGCAAAACGACGTCGCATAGCGAAGTCCATACTCTCTACACTACGGTCTATATCGTTCATCGTTCCGATAATATAAACATTACTTGGCACATAGAATCCGTCATAGAATGGATCTGTTTTATCCGTTATCAGATTTTGGTATTGCGTTTTAACCAATCCACTTACTCCACGATAGCCAGGGTCTATGCTAAAAAATAGTTCTCCAAATATCTTTGATATTTCCCCACGATTGATTTCGTCTATGATGAAAACATAATTAAATGAGGTAGGGTCATTGGCGGTTTCCTTTATAGGAAACTGTTTCAGTATATAATCGCCTATTGATTTAAGATAGGTGTCATTAGGAGGGCATATCTTATTGACTAAGTAGTTTAACATTCTATCATCAGAAACGCTCCAATTCTTTTGCCCTTGCTTATTATACACACATATAATGCCCCCATCTATATGTACATTTATCATCGTTTTGCTTCTAAAACTTTGTATATCTATGAAAGCATTGTTTAATTCATCTTTGAATAATTTTAAAGATTCTTTATAAGGAGTAAAATCAGTGGATTCCTCTTTTTCCTTTATTGCTCTTTTGCAGAAAATCTTAAAAACTCCATCTTTTCTTTCAAACCCAATATTCCCATTATTGTCGGGAGGTGTTGGTCGTAAACCTTCTACAAAATCAGTATAGTCATAGGAAGGGTGGAATTGCACAAAATCATACTCTGTACCCATTTTTTCTGCTATGGCTTTAGCCAAATATGTTTTTCCTGTTCCTGGTGCTCCTGTTAGAATGAGATTCTTATTAGCCTCTAACACCTTAATGTATTTTTCGTATTTATTATTATCTTCCATATCAGTATAGTTACTGTGTAATAAGTAATTTGATATATATTGGGGAATATCATTTTTTTGATTCAATGTTCCATAAGGCGGCCATTGCTTTTCAATAGATTGGATATTAAATTCAGAGGTTGAAATGTATCCTTGTTCCTTAAAGCACAACCAAGCAACATCAATATAATGCGAATAATATGATTCCTCGCCATCGTCATCCACGCCTGCATAGTGAATTTTATCTTTAAATTTATATTGAGATAATGCAATTCCAATACCCCAAAGGCCAAAATTATTATTGGTACAACAGATAATATCCCCTGCTTTTATTTGTTTAATTAACGTAAATGGTCCTATAGCTGTTGGAATATCAAGATATTCTTGTTTTATCTCATCAATAGTATAGTTTGTGTAATCTGTATGATTCCATCCTATTGACATTAGGTTTTTGGTAAGGAAACTTTCCCATGCAATTTCTTTTTGTCCTTTACAATGAGTTGGACAGATAAAATAGCACTTGTGTTGAACTTGCAAATCAGAAATCTTCAAATCATTAGGAATAAGAAAATTAGCAGTGTCCTTTTCTATTCCCAATTCAGCCATAAAATGTTCAAATTGTTCTGACAGATAATCATCTGATATTTCTTTATATAATTTTAGCTCACGAAATTTATTGTTAGTCTGTGTGCCATCTCCATGATTGGATGTATGTTTTTCCCTTGTGTTATTTTTATAACCGACAAATCGACTTGGAGCAAATAGCAAGGTATTGCCAAATGGCTCAACCACATACCATTTCCCTCTTTGAAATCGTTGCAAAGCCCATTCTCTATCCTCTGCTATTGTACTTTTGGCATAAGAATATAGAGTATAGATATTTTTAACGACATCTATTCTGCTTTCTATGAAATCTGTCCTTTCCATTGTTTGCTTTCAAAATAAACCATACAAAAGTACAAAAAAATCCGTGATGTAACATTCAACTATCACGGACTTTATTTTGATTTACAGCTTAATACCTCGATTTTGTCTCTTTGTCGGCATTCCTAATGCTTCCATAAACTCGTCTTTCTTTCGCCTGAACCAATTGACATGCGAAACACCGTCAATCTTGAAATCGAACTTACCGTTCTCGTCCTCCTTGATGGAACAGATGGCACGCTTGGCTTCAAAACTTTGGTTGAACTCACGAGAATAGAGTTCGCCTGTAATGGAAACATCCTTGAACATGCACAGTTTTCTAATGACGGCATCGCCAAAGTGCAGGGTATCACGCAGGAACTTTATTGTTGGTATCAGTTTCTCCACATACGGGAAATAGCATTTGACGAAATCCACGAACTCGGATAACTTGCGATTCTGCTGTTCGTATGCGCTTTTCATTTCCTGCATCTGTTTGGCTTGCCGTTCCTCTTGTTGTTTAGTTTCATTTTTAAGTTCGGAAATGCGGATTTGCAAGGCTGCATTTTCCCTCTCCAACGTCTTGACCTTGTTACTGCCGAAAAGAGAACCTACACTTTCGGCTATGTTGGTGGCTGCCCTGACTTCGTCACTCAAAAAATCTGTATTTTATAATTGGCTGATAAACAATATTTTGTATCTTTGCGTCACCTAATATTGGGTGACGCGAAAGATATTTTAACTATGTTTGTCAGGAAGAAAAGACATCGTTCCGGAAATATCGGAGTTATAGTTGTCGAGAAAATCGGTGGCAAAATGAAAGAACTTGCTACAATTGGAGTTGCATATAATGAAGATGAGGTTGAAACTCTTGTCAATGAAGC
>CAKSPW010000112.1 GCA_934486495.1 uncultured Clostridia bacterium | reverse complement strand
GCTCGCAGCCATGCTGCACCGGTATCTGACAAAATAACAGCGCTGAACCACGCGGGCAGGCACAATTTGTGCCTGCCCGCATATTATTCACGAAACGTTCACAACTATCGCGTATACTGACAGAACCTGCGGCACAAAAACGCGTCTGTAGGATGACGCGGGATTTTCCCGCGTCAGAAAAAAGATTCCAAAGGAGTTCCAACATGAAAAAACTGATTGCGATGTTTCTGGCCGCTCTGACGGCACTTTCCCTGACAGCCTGCGCGGCAAAGTCTGGCGCGCAGCCGGACGCGTCGGAAATTCCCGACGCGCTGACCATCCTGAACACCGTCTGGGCAAGCTATTCCGAAGACGAAAAATTCCCTGCGGCGGGCGGCGATTATTCCGAGGCCAACATGACCGACGGCAAGCCTGGGACAGTTGGGCTTGAAAACGCGTCCGATGTCGAGTATCTGCTGAGCATCCCTGCATCCGTTGTTGCGATGGCGGACGACGGCGCGTCGCTGTTCCATATGATGAACGGCAACACCTTCACCTGCGGTGCGCTGCGCCTGACCGACGCCGGGAAGCTGGATGAGGCGGCAAAGGAAATCCGGGACTATATCATGGCCAAGCAGTGGATGTGCGGCTTCCCGGACAAGCTGATCGTCGTTTCGGTTGACAACTATCTGATCTCGTGCTTCGGCGCGGAGGATCTCGTCAACACCTTCCGCGACAAGCTGCAGGCCGCGTATTCTGGCGCTGTTGTCATCACTGACGAGCCGATCGTGGCGTGAAATAATTAATTTATGTAAACCGAAAGGGCCGCCATGCTGTTTTCTAGTGTTCCGTTTCTGTTTTATTTTCTCCCCGCAGTCCTGATTGTCTACTTTCTTGTACCCAAACGGGCAAAAAACGGCGTGCTGCTCCTGTCGAGCCTTGTGTTTTACGGCTGGGGTGAGCCACGCTATCTGCCGGTTATGCTCGGCTCCATCCTCCAGGGCTATATTTTCGGACGGCTGATCGAGCGCTTCCGCGATACCAGGCGGGCGAAGCTGTTTCTGGTCCTGTCTGTTCTCCTGAGCCTCGGGACGCTTGCGTATTTCAAGTATGCCGATTTCATGATCGCAAACCTGAATGCGCTGACCGGGCTGTCCGCGCCGCTGCTGCGCCTTGCGCTCCCGGTCGGCATCAGCTTCTATACGTTCCAGATCCTGAGCTACACCGTGGACGTGTACCGCGGGACGGTCCCGGCGCAGCGGAATTTTATCGATCTTGCAGCCTATATCGCCATGTTCCCGCAGCTGATCGCCGGGCCGATCGTCCGCTATTCCGATATCGCCGTGCAGCTGAAAACACGCGAACACAGCGTATCGGAGGCGGCCTCCGGCGCACGGCGCTTCATTCTGGGCCTTGCGAAAAAGATCCTGCTTGCCAATCTGCTCGGAGAGCTGGTGTCAAGCTTCCGCGCGTCCGCCGATTTGTCGGTCCTGTATTACTGGCTGGGCGCGATTGCGTTCACCCTGCAGATCTACTATGATTTCTCTGGCTACAGCGACATGGCCATCGGCCTTGGCCGGATTTTCGGCTTCCGGTTTCCGGAGAACTTCCAGTACCCCTATCTGTCCGGCAGCATCACGGAATTCTGGCGGCGCTGGCATATTTCGCTCGGCTCGTGGTTCCGCGATTATCTCTATATCCCGCTTGGCGGAAACCGGAAGGGGAGCGCCCGGCAGCTGCTGAATATCCTGCTCGTCTGGCTCGCGACCGGCCTGTGGCACGGCGCGGCGTGGAATTTTGTTCTGTGGGGTCTTCTGTACGCGGTTCTGCTCACGGCGGAAAAGCTGTTTTTGCTGCGTGGACTTCAAAAGCTGCACGTGCTGAACCGCGTCTATGTACTCCTGTTTGTGACGCTCGGCTTCGTACTGTTCGACGCATCCAGCGTGCAGGACGCCGCGCAGTCCATCCGCGCCATGTTCGGCGGCGGGGGCCTGCCGCTGGTCAGTGCGGAAAGCCTGTACGAGCTGCGCAGCTGCACTGTGCTGCTCCTGCTTGCCGTTGCCGGCGCAACGCCGCTGGCGAAAAGCCTGTGTGCAGCAGTCCAGCGCAGCCGAGCAGGAAAAACGGCTCTTGCGGTTCTGGAGCCGGTCGGTCTGACCGCGCTTCTGGCTGTCTGTACGGCCTTCTTGGTTGACGGCTCGTTCAATCCGTTCCTGTATTTCCGGTTTTAGAGGGGAGGCCCCATGGAAAAACGAAAGAATCTTGCAGTCGTCTGCCTGACGGCGGCGTTCCTGCTCGGATTTCTGGTCTGGAGCCTTCTGAAGCCGGATGATACGGTTTCGCAGAGTGAGCGCCGGAAGCTGACGCAAAAGCCGGAGCTGACGGCCGCTTCTGTGCTGAACGGCACGTTTATGACGGATTTCGAATCCTATACGCTCGACCAGTTCCCGCTGCGCGACGGCTTCCGGCGGCTCAAGGCCGCTGTTCTGCTGGATATGCTGCGCGAAAAGGATAACAACGGCATCTATCTTGCGGACGGCTATGCCGCCAAGCTGGAATATCCGTTGGACGAGTCCTCCGTCCTCCATGCCGCAGAGCGCTTCCGGACTATCTATGAAACGTACCTGTCCGGGACAGATGCCAGAATCTATGAAGCCGTGATCCCGGACAAGGGCGCGTTCCTTGCTGCGCAGAACGGCTATCCGTCGCTTGACTACAGTGCGTTTTCCGCGCTGCTTCAGAAGAATATGCCTTATGCGGAAGCAATCGACCTGATGCCAGTGCTGTCTCTGAACAGCTATTATCGTACTGATCTGCACTGGAGACAAGAGGCGATTGTGCCGGTTGCAAGTCAATTAGCAGAAGCAATGGGTGTGAAACTGTCGGAGAAATATGATACGGTGACGGCTGACACGCCATTCTACGGTGTCTACTACGGCCAGTCGGCATTGCCGCTTGCCCCAGATACACTCTGCTATCTGACGAACAAGACGCTTGGCAGCTGCACAGTCTACGATTATGAGACAGGCGGTACTGAGCCAGTGTATGATCTATCTGCGCTGACAGAGGGGGACCCGTATTCCATGTTCCTCTCCGGATCAAAATCCCTGCTCACGATCACAAACCCCAGCGCGGATACGGACCGTGAACTTGTGATCTTCCGTGATTCATTTGCCAGCAGTCTTGCGCCGCTTTTGACTGAGGCTTATGCGAAGATCACGCTGGTCGATATCCGCTATGTGCAGCCGGAACGTCTCAGCAGTTGGCTGACGTTTAACTCGCAGGACGTCCTGTTTCTCTACAGCGTCTCTGTTCTTAATCACAGCGAAACACTCAAATAAAAACGCCCGGCGGCTAGTACCTGCCGCCGGGCGTTTTGCATACAGACCTGCAAAAACTCCTGCATAAAAAGCGTTATGTAAACAATATCTGTGCGCTATGTCGTGAAAGTTCTTCGTTTTTCGCTCCTGTAAGATGCTAGCAAAAAGACGCGTATTTGTCGAAATATGTGGAAATTTCGTGTGTTGACAAATCTGTTGACAGTGTGAATAACTTTTTGCGGATTAAATTATAAAAAAATTATGGTGAACCAATGGGATTATGGCTCCGGCATGGCAGACAGCATCTGCTCCAGAATCGGCAAATGCGAACCGCTCAACGGTGTCAGCGGCAGGCGCGGCAGGCCCGTTGGAACGCCCTCCAGCGCCAGCGCCTGCTTCACCGGGATCGGATTGACCTCACAAAAAAGCGCGTCCACAAGGCCCATCAGAGACGTCTGCATATGGCCGGCCTGTGCATATTCCCCCGCTTGACAGGCACGAACCATTTGCAGTGTCAACTTGGGCCGTACATTTGATAAAACGGAGATCACGCCCCGTGCACCGACTGCCATCAGCGGGACAGTCAGATCGTCATTTCCGCTCCAGAGCGGAAGTTCTTCCGCACAAGCATCCAGAATGCGCATGGCTTTCGGTATGCTTCCACTAGCTTCCTTGATTCCACCAATATTCGGATGCTCGCAGAGCGTTCGGCACGTCTCAACCGAGATATCTACACCCGTGCGGCTTGGCACGTTGTAGACGATCACGGGGCAGGGAACGGTGTCAGCTGCTGCCGTATAATGCGCGATCAATCCTGCCTGCGTGCACTTGTTGTAATAGGGCGTTACAAGAAGAACCGCGTCCACGCCCATAGATGCAGCGACACGGCTCAACTGCAATGTATGAGCCGTGTCGTTTGTACCTGTTCCGGCGATGACTCCGCATCGTCCAGCACAATATTTGACTGTATGCGCAATCAGTGCAAGCTTTTCGTTGTCTGTCATGGTAGATGCCTCGCCGGTCGTTCCGCAGACAACAACTGCGTCAACGCCTGCTGCAAGCTGGAGATCCAGCAGCTGGTTCATGACGGAAAAATCGATCGTACCCTGCTTGAAAGGCGTGACGAGCGCAGTCGCAACGCCCTCAAATATGGGCTTTTTCAAAGAATCGCTCCCTTCGGGCTTATTTCTTTGTGATATATCCTTCCGCGCAAAGCAGTTCTGCCAGCAAAACTGCGCCGCCAGCTGCTCCACGCAGGGTATTATGGGACAGGCAGACAAATTTGTAATCGTACTGCGTATCGGGGCGCAGC
>CAKSPW010000111.1 GCA_934486495.1 uncultured Clostridia bacterium | reverse complement strand
AAGTCAACACCAAGAGATTCTAATGGATGCAAGAAAGCTTTAAACAATACATCCAACAATTGAGGATTTAATGGATATACTGACTGTCTTGAGGTCGGAAAACGGATGCCCGTGGGATAAAGTGCAAACACATGAAAGCATTAAAAAGAATCTTATTGAGGAGTCGTACGAGGCGATAGACGCGCTCGACAGAGGAGATGACGATCTTTTTGCAAACGAGCTCGGCGACGTTCTTCTTCAGGTTGCATTTCATTCAAAAATCGCATCGGAGCGAGGAGCGTTCGACTTTGACAAGGTTTTGAGCGAGGTTTGCAACAAGCTTATCACACGCCACACCCATGTTTTCGGATGCGACAGTGCCGAAAATGTAGATGATGCTCTTAAAAATTGGGATGAAAACAAGAAAAAAGAGCACGGCAATGCAAAGGACTATGAGATTCTCAATGAGGTTCCGCATCACCTCCCGTCTCTTTTAAGAGCGGAAAAGGTTCAGAAAAAAGCCTGCGCATTCGGAGCAAAACAGAAATCCGTTGAAGCCGAGGCTGATAAGCTGATTGATGTATTAAATGAAATCAAAAACAAAAGCTCAAAAAATGAGAGTATTTCCGAAGAAATAAAGGAACTTCTTTTCGGCTCGGTTGCGCTTTCAAGGCTTTCAAATATTTCAGCAGAAACGCATCTTGCGGATAAAATTAACACTTTTATCGAAAATTTCAAAGCTCAGGAGCTATCAAAAAGCCCGATAAACATAGAAATATAGCCGTTTTTTTAGATGAATTGAATATATTTCAGCAAAAAAACAGTGCAAAATAGAAGAAAAATGAAAAATTATAAATAAATACTTGACATTATGCCAAATTTGTAATAGAATATAGGTATGAACGTGTTATGCTTTATTCAAGCAAATATGTATCTAAATAAGGAGGAAATCAATTATGAACAAAACAGAATTGGTAGCAGCTATCGCTGAAAAGGCTGAACTTTCAAAGAAAGACGCTGAAAAGGCTGTTGCAGCATTCATTTCAACAGTATCTGACACTCTTACAGCAGGTGATAAGGTTCAACTCGTTGGCTTCGGTACATTCGAGGTTAGAACAAGAGATGCAAGAGTTGGTAAGAACCCGAGAACAGGTGAAGCTATTAAGATCGCCGCTTCTAAGGTTCCGGCTTTCAAAGCAGGTCAAGGCCTTAAGACAATCGTTAATAAATAATTATATTTCGAGGACAGGCTTTGCCTGTCCTCGTTATATTAGGGAGATTTAGAATGAGAATCGATAAATACTTGAAGGTTTCAAGACTTATAAAAAGACGCACAATCGCAAACGAAGCCTGCGACGCCGGCAGAGTTTTGGTAAACGGAAAAATTGTTAAGGCATCGTATGACGTATCGGTTGGCGACATAATAGAATTAAAGCTCGGCACAAACGTGTTAAAAGTAAGCGTTGAAGCTGTTGCGGAGCACGTTTTAAAGGACGACGCAAAAAATCTTTATAAGGTAATATCATAAACCAATCCTGCCGTTCATATACATTTTGTAGAATTATATTATCTCGGGAGGTATGTGAAAATGCAGGATAAACTAAACACAAAACAGCTTTTGACGCTTGAGAACAGAAAGCTCCTTACGCTTTCGGACGTTTGCGACGTAATAAGCTCCGATGAAAGCTCTGTACGGCTTAACACGTCAAGCGGAAGAATGCTTATAACAGGCTCAAAGCTGTCAATCAGCAAAATAAGCACCGATACCGGAGAATTTACACTCTCGGGCACAATAAACAAAATCGAATACAAGCAAGCAAAAAAAGCAGGCTCGGTTATATCTCTGTTCCGATAAAAACAAAACGGAGGTGTGTGCTTTGTCTGTAAATATATCAAACGAGCTTTATATATTCTTCGTTTCGTTTGTATGCGGAATAATATGCTCGGCGATTTTCTCTTTTTTTCGCACAATACGTATCAGATACAGGCAAAGCACCTGTCTGGTCGGACTGTGGGATATACTGTTTTGGCTTGCGTCATGCGTGCTTTGCTACGGTGCTCTTTATCATGCCGCCGACGGACGACTCAGATTATATGAATTTATCGCTTTGGGAGTTGGCGGTTTTTTATATTTTTTGGTGTTTGAAAGGGTATTTAATATCCTATTTGTAAATTTTTTTGGATTTGTTGAATTTATTTTCAAAATACTCTTGACACCGGCGCTTTTTTTGTATAAAATTATACTATATAATCCGATCACGGGAATGTATAAATTTTTTAAAAAAATGATTGAAAAAGTTTTTGGAGGAAAAAATGAATATAGTAAAAACAGCAAAAAAAATAAACACCTCCGCACTAATCAAAAACACAAAAAAGTATTACAAAGAAAACAGCATTCGTCTTAAGCTCATAGCTCTTTTGCTTATTTGTTCCGTTATGATTATAAGAGGTATCATGCAGCAGCCTCAGATTATTAAAAACAAAGCTGAGATTGCAGACTTGAAAAGCGAAATAGATTACGAGAAAAATCGTCAGGAAGAAGTCGAGAACATGAAGGATATGGTCGGCACCGACGAATATATCGAAAAAATCGCACGTGATAAGCTTGGCATGATTAAGGCAAATGAAAAAATATTTATAGATGTTTCCAAGTCACAGGATGCTAAATAAGCATATAAAAGATAAAAAAAGAAAGTTTCAGGAGGATAATTAGTAAGTATGGCGGTAGAAGTAGGTTCTTTAGTAAACGGTAAGGTAGTCAAGGTATTACCCTTCGGCGCTTTTGTTCTCATTGACGGTGGAGAAACGGGTCTTGTTCACATTTCCGAAATTGCTCGCAACTATGTCGAGGATATAAACGAGCATATCAAAATCGGTGATAAGGTCAGCGCTGTTGTTGTTAAGGTAGACGAAAACGGGAAAATAAGCCTTTCGATAAAAAAGGCATTGGCACTTAAGGCAAAAGAGCCGAAAAAGAAAGAGCCTATACGCCCTGCCGATATAGATTGGGGAAAGAAAAGCAACGACACATTGTCGTTTGAGGACAAGCTTTCAAAGTTTAAGCTTGACAGCGACGAAAACATGGCCGCACTTAAAAGAAGCGCCGATTCAAAGCGTTCCGGCGGTTATAAGCGCGGAGGAAGATAACCGAAGAATTGCCCGATAATGCGGCAAATTTTTCTCGCAGATTTAAATAATCGGGCGGCCTCATTCGGTCGTCCGTTTGTGTATGAATTTTAGGAGGATAAAAATGACTGATAATAATCTAACCCTTTTAACAGACTTTTACGAATTTACCATGTCGAACGGATTTTTCAAAGAGGGCGTTGGTGAAAAGATAGCGTACTTTGATATGTTCTTCAGAAAAGTACCCGATTGCGGCGGCTTTGCAATAATGGCAGGTCTTGAGCAGGTGGTTGAATATCTTGAAAATCTCAAATTTGAGGATGACGATATAGAGTATTTAAGAAGCAAGGGAATTTTTGCGGAAGAATTTCTGACATATCTTAAAAACTTTAAGTTTGAATGTGATGTTTATGCCGTTCCAGAGGGTACACCCATATTCCCCGGCGAGCCTGTTATAACGGTACGTGGCCCCGTTGTTCAGGCACAGTTTCTTGAAACAATGATACTTCTTACGATAAATCATCAGAGCCTTATCGCAACAAAGACGAACAGGATAGTGCGTGCGGCAGACGGACGTGCGGTTATGGAATTCGGTTCAAGACGCGCGCAGGGCTCGGCAGCAGCGGTACTCGGTGCAAGAGCCGCATATATTGCAGGCTGCGCAGGTACGGCTTGTACTCTTACCGACCGCAAATACGGTGTTCCCGCACTCGGAACAATGGCACACAGCTGGGTTCAGCTTTTCGACAGCGAATATGAAGCGTTTGCGGCTTATGCAAGAAATTATCCGAACAACTGCGTACTTTTAATTGACACGTACAATGTATTAAAATCGGGACTTCCGAATGCAATAAAGGTGTTTGATGACATACTTAAGCCTATGGGTATTCGTCCGGCAGGCGTAAGAATTGACAGCGGCGATATAACATATCTTTCAAAAAAATGCAGAAAAATGCTCGATGATGCAGGATATTCGGATTGTGCGATAGTAGCTTCAAATTCACTTGACGAGTGGATTATACGCGATACTCTGATCCAAGGCGCACAAATTAATTCTTTCGGTGTCGGCGAACGATTGATAACGTCAAAATCAGAGCCTGTATTCGGCGGCGTTTATAAGCTTGTCGGAGTTGAGGATAAGGACGGAAATATTATTCCGAAAATTAAAATCAGCGAAAACGTAAACAAGATAACAACTCCCGGTTTCAAACAGGTTTACAGACTTTACTCACGTGAAAACTCACAGGCAATAGCCGATATTATAACGCTTCACGATGAGGTTATAGACGATACACAGCCTATTGAGATTTTCGACCCCGAGCATACATGGAAAAGAAAAACAGTTACGGACTATTATGCACGTCCGCTCCTTAAGAAGATATTCGAGAAGGGTAAGCTCGTATATGACCTTCCAAGCCTTGAGGTTTTGCGGGAATATTGCAAAATGCAGACAGACGGTCTTTGGGATGAAGTTAAGCGTTTTGAAAATCCGCACACATATTACGTTGATATGTCGAAAAAGCTTTGGGACCTTAAATACGGTCTTTTGAGCGAATATAAAGACTGGGGTGCTTCAAAATAAAAACTCTAATTCAAAATACAGACGAAAATTCAATAAAAACCGCCGCCGAAAT
>CAKSPW010000110.1 GCA_934486495.1 uncultured Clostridia bacterium | reverse complement strand
GGCTGTACTTGCGATTCACGGCGGCGGCTGGAATGATGCGATAAAAGATAATACTCCGTGGAACGGCGGATGGATGGCAAATAACGCAAGATACCTGGCAGAAAAAGGGTTCATCGGAATTGTCATATCATATCGTTCGCTAACGGTATCTGATACGCTAAACGTCGGCGATCTTCTAAATGATTGCATTGACGCTGTAAAATATATAAAAGAACATTTGAAGTTTGTAAGCTTTGACAACATTGTATATATGGGAGATTCCGCAGGTGGATATTTAGCAACCATGCTCGGTCTTTCATGCGATGATGAAATTCGCCCGAAGTCGGTTGTATCTTTAAATCCCGTTTTAGGCTCGCTTGATGACAAATGGTCTTACGGCTTTGGCAGCTGCTCGGATATTGACGGTCTTACACCGATAAAATCGGTCGGAGAAAAATGTGCAAGCTTTCTGTTCATGCACGGAACAGCCGATACAGTCGTTGATATAAAATATACCGAGGAGTTAAATAATTTGCTGAAGTCAAAAGGGCACAAATCGGAGCTTATAAAAATCCCCGATGCAAAGCATGCATTCGTTCTTTATGATTATGCATATCCGGATGAATATGTGACAAATATCATGGAGCAGATAACAAATTATATTAATAAACATTTTTAAAAAAACTCCAAAATAATTTTATGCAATACACTCCAAAAAGAGGCTGTTTAAAAAGTCAATCGACTTTTTAAACAGCCTTAATTTTTTCAAGGGGGATAGAAAAAAACGTTTTGAAACCGTCAACCCACCGTCTTACAAATTCACGCCGTACGGCAAGGTTGCAAATAAAACAATTCCGCAAAAAATATATTTTACTCAATTCAATTATTTATATTTGTGTTTTATATACATATTTGTAAAGTGTATTTCGTATTTCCTCAAATTCATCCTCGGATATTCCGCCGTCATTCGTCATAACGGAAAGCGGTATCGGCTTTTTGCCGGGTCCCATCGGCGGCTGCATATAGCTGTAATCGTTATTTGTAAACCCATTTCTTTCGTAAAAAGAAATTCTGCGCTTTGCCAAATCATTTTCCGGCAGCTCAACCTCAAGGCACATTCTCTTGCCCGAGATTTTTTTCAGCTCACAAAGCAGCTTTGTTCCTATTCCGCCGTTTCTCCTGTTGGGATTAACCGCAAAATGCTCCAGGTACACTATGTTTTCAAATTCCCATACGGCAAGTGCTCCGACAATTTCATCCTCATCCATATAAGCATAAACATTGTACGGCTCCTCATCAAAAAGAGCAAGCTGTCCGCTATAACTTCTTCTCTCGCTGTCGGGAAAGCTAAGGCAGAGCAAGTCATAAAAATTATCAAATTGTGCTTTTTCTATTCTTTCGAGCATTTGTCAGTCTCCTTTTAATCATCGGTATCCAAATCAACCGTAATTTCCGTTTCGTACTTTTTATCATCAAGACAATCAAGCGTTTCGTCAAGCGCTTTCTTTATGTTGTCACGCTCCTGCTGAAGCTCCTCGGGAAGCGCCATATCAAACATAAGCAAAATCACTCCGTCATCCTTGTGAGCCACACGAAAATCATGAACAGATATTCGTGCGTCACGCATTTTAAGAATATTGTCGATAACAGCACGAAGTCTAAGCATTTGAAAATCATCCGTATCTATCGGGTCATGATGAATTACAAGCTGTATCCCGAATGTTTCAAAGCAATCTCTCTCTATTTTATCAATCGCCTCATGGCAAATCATGGGGTCGATTTTTTTATCCATCTCCACGTGTATGCTCGCATATCGTTTACCCGGGCCGTAATCATGCACCATCAAGTCGTGACATCCCAGTATAAGCGGCTGAAGCTTAATATAATCAACAAGCTGTTTTTTAAGCTCCGGATCGGCGCCCTCTCCCAAAAGCGGAGAAATTGTTTTTTTTGCAAGCGAAACACCGCTGTATATAATAAAAACCGATACGGCTGTTCCGACAATTCCGTCAATTCTGACATCCAAAAAATGCTCTGCAAGAATTGTAAGCAAAACGGCGGATGTTGTTATACAATCATTTCTGCTGTCTGCGGCGGCGGCAAAAAGAGTTGTCGATTGAATTTTCCTTCCCGTTTTGTTATAAAATATCATCATAAACAGCTTTACAAGCACCGAGCCTGCCAAAACAAGCACCGTAACATATGAAAGCACAACGGCTGTCGGATTCAGTATTTTTTCAAACGAGCTTTTCGCAAGCTCAAATCCGCATATGACAATCATTGCCGCAACCGTCAAACCGGACAGGTATTCAAATCTTGCATGACCGTATGGGTGTTCCCTATCGGCAGGCTTTTCCGACAATCTGAAGCCTAAATACGTTATTGCCGAGCTTGCGGCGTCCGACAGATTATTTATTCCGTCCGCAATTACGGACATTGATTTTGCAAATATTCCGACAAATACCTTAAATACGGCAAGCAGTAAATTGCATACAAGTCCTACCGCACCTGCCGTTTTCCCGGCGTTTGCCCTTTGTGTGTTATTGTCCATTACCGCTTACCTCACTTTCTGAAACTTATTGTATCTGTATGCAAATAACACGGATATATTACAAAAATCGGCTGCTCCACATGAACTAAATCAAAATGACGCAGCCGAACATTGTTACTTTTCGTAAAGCTCTATCGAATTTTTACCATCTGTTTCAACTAAACTGACACGTACCATCTCGCTCTTTGATGTAGGAATATTTTTCCCCACATAATCGGGTCTGATAGGCAGTTCTCTGTGTCCTCTGTCGATTAAGACAGCAAGCTGAACAGTCATTGGTCTACCGTGAAACACCAAGCAATCGAGTGCCGCACGAATTGTACGTCCGGTAAACAAAACATCGTCTACAAGTATAACATTTTTATTTTCAACCGAAAACGGCAGCTGCAAATCGGGGGTTGTATTTATTCCGCCGTATGCCAAATCGTCACGAAACTGCGAAATATCGAGCTGACCTACCGGCACTTTAACTCCCTCTATATTATAGATGCACTCCGCAATTCTCTTTGCAATCGGAATACCTCGTGTTTTAATTCCGACAATACTTATAGACTGTACGTCACGATTTTTTTCTACTATCTCATGAGCCATTCGCGTGATTGAACGTTTCAACGTATTCTCATCAAATAATACCGCTTTGAGCTTCATTTTTAAAGACACATCCTAACTATATTTCAAAGTTTACGCCTGTTTTAGCGTCTTCGGCATTGTCGCTTTTAAATTCATAGTCATTGCCGGGGATAACAGCGTTGAGGAAGATACCCAAAATAGCTGCGAGGGCAAGACCTGTGATTGTGATGTTAGCACCGCAAACAGTAAACGAAAGTCCGCCGACAGCGTTAAATCCGAGTGCTGTTACAAGAATTGTTGCAGCGATTATAACGTTTCTGCTCTTTGAAAGGTCAACCTTATTTTCAACAAGGTTTCTTACACCTATTGCCGAAATCATACCGTAAAGGATAAGCGAAACACCGCCTATTATAGCTGACGGAATAGTGCTTATAGCTGACGATACAACCGGGAAGAATGAAAGAATAACAGCGAATATAGCGGCAATTCTTATAACTCTCGGATCGTAAACCTTAGTAAGTGCGAGCACACCTGTGTTTTCGCCGTATGTTGTGTTTGCAGGGCCGCCGAAAAGAGCCGAAAGTGTTGTAGCCAAGCCGTCACCTGTAAGTGTTCTGTGAAGACCGGGATCTGCAAGATAGTTTTTACCGACAGTCGAGCTGATTGCGCAAATATCACCGATATGCTCCATCATAGATGCAAGAGCGATAGGCATAATTGCTATAATAGAGTTAATTGCAAGCGATGTATCCTTTATGTTTCCGAATACCATGCCGCTTTTCTTAATCGGCAATGCTATTATAGGTACGTCCTTAAACGTTTCCGTAAAGTCTACCGCACCCATGCAAATTGCAACAAGATATGATACTGCAATACCTATAAGTATAGGAAGTATTTTTACCATTCCCTTACCCCATATATTGCATATGATAATCGTAAGGAAAGCTACAAGAGCCAAAATCCAATTTGTCTGACAGTTTTTAACAGCCGACGGTGCAAGTATAAGACCGATTGCTATAATAATCGGACCTGTAACAACCGGAGGGAAAAATCTCATAACTTTTTTTACATCAAAAAGCTTGAAAAACCCTGCAAGTATCAAGTACAAAAGACCGGCACATGCTATACCGAGGCAAGCGTAAGGAAGCATTTGAGTATTTGCCGAGCCATCCTCCAAAAGCGGAGCAACAGCCGCATAACCGCCGAGAAATGCGAAGGAAGAACCGAGGAAAGCCGGCACCTTTCCCTTAGAAAGAAGATGAAAAAACAAAGTTCCGAGCCCCGCCATAAGAAGCGTTGTGGCAATATCGAGTCCCGTTAAGATAGGAACGAGTATTGTTGCGCCGAACATTGCAAATGTGTGCTGACATCCCAAGAGCAGCATTTTTGGAAGACCGAGGGTTCTTGCATCATAAAGACCCTGCTCACCGATTGTGTTTTTTTTCATGATTGAAAAATCCTTTCGTGTAAAAATTTAAGCATAAAAAAAACCAGACATTGTCGGGCCGGGAAAATTCAATCAACGTAACTGCGGTTGTAAATCTTCTCCACGTCACGGCATGGCTTTAAAGATATTTATACTCATTATTTATATTGTATCACACTTTTTATCGTTTGTAAAGAGTTTTTTTAAAATTACATATAATTTTTTTATAAATGAGATTATTTTATGAAAATCCATAGTCCTGCAAAATGTGTTTTTCCGCATTAATCAAAAAAATGGGAGATGTAAAAAACTCCGGAGCGCAAGAAAAGAAACAAAAAAAT
>CAKSPW010000109.1 GCA_934486495.1 uncultured Clostridia bacterium | reverse complement strand
CTCAGAAAGTCAAAGACTGTCGGGGGCGTAAACACAGCGTTTGTATGGAACGGTCAAAATCTTGCCTGCGAAACAAAAGGTGCGGATAAAACGTATTATATCTATGACATGACCGGAATAATACTTTCCGAAAACGGAGCAAATTCAAAGAGCTATTTAAAAGACAGTCACGGAAATGTGACCTCGATTTATAATGGCTCACAGCTTGAAAATACTTATCAGTATTCTGCGTTCGGAAATGAAATTACCGGAAATGCTTTTGTAGCCAATCCGTTCGGCTATTGCGGTGAATATACCGATAATGAAACAGGACTTGTTTATCTCAGGAATAGGTATTATAGCGTAGATACCGGAAGATTTTTGACGGAAGACCCGATTCGCAGTGGTCTTAATTGGTATATCTATTGTGAGAATAATCCTTTACAATATACAGATTTTCTTGGACTGGATAAAAACCTTGACGATTATATTAATGCAAATTATGCAGGCAAAATGACTGTAACAGTTGCAATAAGTCGCCCTGTTCCTAACTCTAGAGCTGTTGCAACAATTGATTCCAAAGGTAAGCTTGATAATGGACATTCATTTTTAAGATTAGATGATGGGAATGGAAATATTAAA
The DNA here is from genome assembly GCA_934486495.1 of uncultured Clostridia bacterium. GTDB lineage: Bacteria > Bacillota > Clostridia > UBA1381 > UBA1381 > RGIG9115. The sequence continues at coordinate 4,313 of CAKSPW010000109.1, read as the reverse complement.
TACTTAGGTCTTGCGCCGACTGAAAAAAGTTTAACAAAAATGCTTTTGGCAGAAGATGTAGGCGGTAAAATGGTTGATAATGCTTTATCTACTTGGAATGTTGCAAGAGTATTTGAGTTAAATAGTGACCAATATAATAATTTGTCAGCATTTTTATCATCGGCAGAAAGTTCCTCACCGAATTACAATATACGAGATTATAATTGTACTACTTTTGCGGTAGAAGGATTAAAGAAAGCTGGCATAAACAGTTATAGAATTGGTATATATGAACATACTTGGACGTTACCTGATAATCTCTATGAGCAGTTGGAAAACTATTCTGCAAGAGGTAAAATTCCTACTTGGATTGCAACTGCTGCTGTATGGACTATGGGACGATTTTATGGGTATACGCCTGCTGATGCGGCGCAAGACTTGAAAGGTTCTGAGGGAACAACATTATTACAGTATGACTTGACCGGAGTAAAAGCAATTCAAAATCGAGTTTATTGGTTTGGTAAATAAGAATTAGAGGTGAGTGTTATGTGGAAAAGCAATATTTTTATTAAATTACTCATAATCTTTGTTGCACTGGTTGTATTAGCTGTTGGTGTGCTTACATGGATTGTTTTTGACTGGGCGAATAACACCGAAATTGAAATGGTAAATAAAACGTGCAGAGTATTAGATGTGACCGAAAACGAATTAATCGATTACAATACATTTTTAGCTCCGACAGATCAAGCAATGGAATTGTTTGAAATTAAAGAAGATGTACGTTTTCAAATTGCGGATTATATGAAAATATATAACTTGAAATTAAAGCAAGGAACATATACTATTCCGATTGTGGGGATTTCTAATGAGGATTTCAAAAATTATCCTTTTGAGTATTATATGAAGATTTTTGAATTTGAAAAAATAAATTAGGACTACAGCATGTTTTAATAGTACTTGTGTGGGCATATATGATAATTAACTTTTTAAATGTGAGTGCATATTAATATAATGCAATTCTGTAGTAAGTGGCGATAGTGTGCATGTAAACAGAAGCATTAACAAGCTAAAAATGGTACGGACAGAACATATTATACCTATGACATGACCGGAATAATACTTTCCGAAAACGGCGCAAATTCAAAGAGTTATTTAAAAGACAGTCACGGAAATGTGACCTCGATTTATAACGGCTCACAGCTTGAAAATACTTATCAGTATTCGGCGTTCGGAAATGAAATTACCGGAAATGCTTTTGAACAAAATCCGTTCGGCTATTGCGGTGAGTATACAGATTTGAGCAGTGGCTTGATTTATTTACGGAATAGGTATTATGATCCATCTATTGGAAGGTTTATCAGTGAAGATCCTATTAAGGACGGTCTAAATTGGTATGTGTATGCAAATAATAATCCCATCATGTTTTTCGACCCGTTCGGACTGGCACCGACTACCAAGGAAGCAGCTGAAATGGCTGACCATATTTATCTTTGGGATCAAAATAACGACAAAAAGGATAGAATAGTATCAGGTTGGCGTTTGATTGATGTCCGGTGGGGGCGTGAAAGTATGAAAATGGACATCTACATTAGGAATAGCGATGACTGGGAAAATCCTTCGGAATATGTCATTGTGTTTAAGGGTACAGATAATTTACAAAATTGGGTTAATAATGCGGAAGCTTATTTGAGTTCAAAATCAGCTGATATGTGGGATGCTATAAATTACGGTAAGGGTTTTGTTGGTTCACATTCGCAAGAAATTACATTTGTTGGGCATTCAAAAGGAGGCGGTGAAGCGATTGCCGCGGCTACGGCTACAAATAAAAATGCAATTACTTTTAATGCGGCGAATTTTAATTTCAGTAAATACGGATTGACTGAAACTAATAAATCCGGAATTAAGAATTATTACGTTGATGGGGAAGTCTTATCAGCTGCAATTGGTTATGCGAGATTTGGAACTACACAACCATTATTACCTACACAATATTGGACTGTTGATTGGAGTATATTCGGTAGGGAAATTAAAATTCCGGCGCCCATTAAAAACCATTATATGGATGCAGTTAAGCGTGCGCTGTAAGGAGGCTTTGGATGAAGAAAATGATTTTGATAATCAGTATAGGTATTGTATCTTTGGTGATATTGGTTGGTATTTTTTATTTATTAGTTATAAGCGGTGCTATATTCTCATTTGGACCAAATCCAGAAAAACCAGAGATTACATATGGAGAGTTCCCTTTTAAATTAGTTTATGAAATTGATGGCGAAACAAAAGTAATAGAGGATACTATAATATGTGAATTTGATGGGTTTGTGAATCGTGGGACAGCAGGTAAGATTCGTAGGTGGAAAACGACGCTCAAAAGCGGTAATGAAAAGCTTACGCTTTTGAATTTGCGCCCATTAGAGGTAACAAATGAATTCGGTCAAACAATATTAGAATTATATTTTTACTATGGAACTGCTGCATATTACATGGGTGATAACACCAATCCTTTTGCAAGAGATGCTCAAGGTTTTGACTATGTTAGTTATGAGTTTCAAACTGCGGATGGCAAGACCGGAAAAAGTGGTTATGAGGCAGAAGAAGCTTATGAAAAGTTTAACATTCGTCTAATAAGTTGGGAAGTATCAGAACCGATTCAGAATACGTTTTAATAATATCTCAATTTGTTTTACTTTGGGTTAATCCCTTTACTTTTCGCAGTTCCTTGAGCCTATCAGAAAAAGATGCCATAATATTACTCCTCTGTTACAAATTAAAAATATTCAAAAAAGCTTGCTATTCGCAAAAGTGGTGTTGACGATTTAGATTATTTGGATGAGGTCGGTAGAAAGAACGTGTTAGGGCAGATTGTTCTAACGCCAAAGGAACTGAAAAAGGTCAGGAATCTTGCAGAGGAAGGTGCAGAGGCGAGGGGCAGGATTTACGATTTGGAAAATGCGTTAGAACGGGCAAACCGTGAAGCGGATTATGCAAGAGGCCAGTGGTGCATTTGGAAACAACGATATGAAGATTTGTTAGAAAAAACAAAACCATACCTTGAAGCCGTCAAATTTTTCCCACAAAAAGTTATGGAATTTTTGGCAAGGGTAATGCAGGAATACAAATTGGAGCAACAAGCACGGCGGGCACATTTACGACTATTATGTTGACGATGGCTATTCGATGACAAATTTTAAGCGCCCGGGTGTGACAAAAGCTTTAGAGCTTCTTGATAAGAAAAAATTTGATTGCATCATTGTAAAAGACTTATCAAGACCGGGAAGAGATCATATTCAAGTAGGTAATTATCTCGAACACATATTTCCAGCAATGGAAATAAGGGTGATATCTATAAATGATCAGTATGACAGCGATGAGCATATTGGTTCGCCGGGAGGGCAATATGATTTAAAATCTAAATCAGAGTGGCAAGGAAAAGAACATTTTATATATAATGGAGAAATAATATGGTATGATGATCCGGGAAATATTCTGTATGGATATTTAGGTAAAGCAATGGGATTTGAAGATTTAACCTTGCTTTTTGCAGCAGGAGCTGTACAAATTTTAACCGGAACTTCAAGCTTGGATTATGTCTCATCATTCTTTGATGATCCTCGTGATCAAAAGAGTATAAAAATGGGGATACAGAGATTTAAGGATACAAATTCATGGATTTGGTGGTGATTAACATGAAAAAGTTATTATGCGTATTATTAATTGTATTCCTTTGCACCTCCACAATTTTAGTAGGAATAAAGTTTTTTCAAAATTTATTTTTTGCTGAACCCAATATTATGCAGAGTATTTCATCACCTGATGGGAAATATACTGCTTATGTGTTTGAAAGTAATGGCGGGGCAACAACCGGATGGACATATCATGTTTCGGTTTTGGAAAAAGAGAAAAAGCTAAATAAGGGAAATGGCAATGTTTATATAAGCGAGATACCACCAAATGGTATAGAGTGGCTTGAAAGTAATGTCTTGTATATAGATGATTATAAAAGCATCAAAACAACAAGGCAAAGACAGGAAATAAAAGATGTGACTATAAAATATAAATCGCTAGAAAAATAATAAACAAATTGCTATTTCGAATATAGGAGGTGTTGTGTAATGTTTCAAAAACCAAAAGAAGAAAATCAGAAGCTTATGGATAAGAATTTGTCTCTTGAAAAAGAAATTGAGGATTTAAAATTTCAGGTTTCTGCGTCTGCTTTAATAATTTCAGAACATGAGAGTAAAATTGAGATGTTAAAAGCAGAAAATAAAAATCTTCTAAAACAGATAAACAACACCTCAAAAAGCAGTACAGAAAAAATATTCTTGGTAATATTACAT
>CAKSPW010000108.1 GCA_934486495.1 uncultured Clostridia bacterium | reverse complement strand
TTAGCCTTTTACGGTGATTTATCTCACGTCGGAATCGTTGCCGGAAAGGACGCTGCCGGAAACATTCTTGTTATCCACTCATCAAGCGACAGTAATGATGTCATTGTCACAACAAACAGTAGCTTTGGGTTTGCGGCAAGACCGGGTTGTTATTAAATTATGAGTGCAACTAATTGTAACGGATTAACTGTTCTTTTTTGATATTTATGCTTTTATATAAAAGTTATGAAACGTCGTCAAGGAGTTATCAAACGTCCTTTTGTTTGTTTTAACTGTATGTTATAATCTAAAATGTATTATTGATAATTACAAAAACAAAGGAATGCAGGTGACTGAAAAATGAAAAGGATAAAAGCCATTGTATGTGATCATATGGATTTGACTTGGCGAAGACCGTTTGACCGCGATATGTTTTTTAAAGGACAAAATTTTGTATCTTATGCAAAGCTTGAGGAATATTACATACTTGATAATATTAAGCTTGCAAGAAAGTATCCGCAGTATAAATTTACAATTGAATCAAATGAGGTTGTAAGAAAATTTTTAGAACGAAATCCGATGTATAAAGATGAGTTAAAAAAGCTTTATGCTGAAGGAAGAGCCGGTACAATGTTTACCGGGAACAATATTATTGATGTAAACCTATGCAGCGGTGAAAGTATTGTAAGAAATTTTCTCTACGGCAAACGATGGATGAAAAAATTATGCGATAAACCATCCGGTGTGTGCCAGAGAACAGACGCTTTCGGGAACTCGGCACAACTGCCGCAGATTGTTCGGGGATTTGACTGTAAATACATAGGGAGAATAAGCTATAGTTGCTGTGATGGTAATTATTGGAGAGGATTGGATGGTACGACTGTGGTTACCACTCCGATGAGTATAGTTTTTGAAAGCGGAGGTTATTACAAATATCCACCGTGCTCGGAATGCAATGGATATGGCTGTGAAAAGTGCGGGTATCGAGGTATTGACACTGAACATATACAGCCGCAGATTATTCCAATGGATAGAATTGATTTGTCAAAAGTAACAGGTGATGGCCCCGAATATATACTTTGCGGCGGAGAGGAACTGATGCCGAGAGAGGATATTATTGAATTTGCCGAAAAGCACAAAAATGAGATTGAAGTTGTGTTTTCGACATATGATGAATTGCTTGATGATTGCATTGATTTATCAGAAGTTGACAATCCTCCCGAAAATGAAATTGCATCATCTGTTGAGATGAACACAAATAACACCGGTGTTTATGCAACTCGAATTAGAATGAAGCAGCGCCTGAGAAAAACAGAAAATATGATGGCAGCTGCGGAAACGCTTAATTTAATGAGTTATATAAACGGCAAAGAACCACATACCAAAGAAATTGAAGAAATGTGGCGTAAAATCAATTTTACAATGTTTCATGATGCTGTGACCGCAACACACGTTGATGCAGCATTTGATGAGCTTATGGATGTTTTTGATGATGCGCAAGGTGCGATAGAAAAGATGAATACAAAAAATCTGAAAGAACAATTAAAAATTTCAGATGAGGTTACAATTTTTAATCCTACCGGTGATTATGTTGAAAAGATAGTAAAAGTGAAACCCGGATACACGTTGTGCGATGATTTTGGAAAAGAGCTTTGCAAAGTATCTGAAAACATGGCTATCTGTCGCTTAAATCCGTATGAAATAAAATATTATAAGTTGAGAAAGCAGAAATTCAGCTGTAAGATTGAGAAAATAGCAGAGTTTAAGAAACAGGCAGGTGAATCAATTTTAACAGATGAAATAAAAGAAACGGAAAACATATTTGACACAAGAGAATTTTTTATAGAAAATGATAGATACAAAATAACAGCGGGAATACATGGCGTTAGGAATATCTATGATAAGGCTGTTGGAATAGATATTTGCGGAGAGACGGAATATATGCCGTTTGAATTTATTCTTGAACATGATGACGGCTCTCCGTGGGCAACCATGTCATCTGATTTAAGAAGAACAACTTTCAGAAATGAAACGCTTCTCACCCAAATAGAAACAAGCGAAAATTGCAGCAAGATTAAATTTAAAATTTCTCTCCCGGATAGGGTTATTGCTTATTCCGTAACGGGAATTGGTATAGAATATGAAATTATATTATATAAAAATTCGGATAAAATTTATATGAATTGTAAAGTTTTTTGGGATACGATTAATCACAGGCTGAGGATTGCCGTACCGGTAATGTTTGCCGGGCGTGATATGTATGAAATTCCATACGGCTATCTTGAAAGGAAAGAGTACGGATTGTCAAAATTCAGAGAAGGGAAAGAGCAGTGGGCTGCTGCAATTAACGAATATCCGGCTATTAACTGGGCAGGAGTTGAGGGCAAAAATGCATCGGTATGCCTGTTTAATCAAGGTACTCCATCGCATTATATTACAGGTAATAATGCCGGAGGAAGAACAATTTTTGTGACGCCGCTACGCAGCCCGGGAAATGCAACATATCTGCATGATCCTGCCGCATATTCTATGACCGATTGGGACGGAATGAGAGATGCGGGGACGCATGAGTTTTCGTATATGCTCTGTTCATATGCAGATGGATTTGATGAAAACACAGCCGTACCGGACGGAAATGCATTTAATGCTGAATTGTTTGTTGAAAACGGGAGATTATCAAATGTAGATTTACCGACGCTCAGATGCAAAGGTGCAAGAATTGTTTCGCTAAAAAAAGCTGAAGATGACGAAGCTATTATAGTCAGGATGGCAGAATATCACGGGAAAGCACAAACAGGGGCATTAAACGTTCCTATGTATATTAAGCGTGTGTGTGTAACAAATCTTGATGAGAGAGAGCTGGATGCTTTGGAAGTACATGAAAACGCGGTTGAACTAACGTTCAGACCTTTTGAAATAAAGACGGTTAAAATGGTATTAAAATAGTAAAAACAGGGCTGCCTGCAAAAGTCAATTAACTTTTGCAGGCAGCCTTTGCTCATTTCTGAGCGGATAGGAAAGATGCTAAGTCGTATAAGGCGGATAAGTTGACTAAGAGCAAAGAAATTCAAAAGCTATCCATACTTGATTTTTACATAAAAGTTATGAAACATCATTAAAGAGTTATCAAACGTCCTTTTTATGATTAGAATAGTTTGATAAAATAGAGGTGAACAGGAGGTTGGATTTATGGAATTATCAACATCATTAAATCTTGCTATGAGAACAAAAAATGCATGGAATGTAGATTTTGGCTATACTGCGACAGACGCGATGAAGGCGCTTATGAAATACGGATATTACGTATTTGATTTTAATTACGGAGATTATGTAAGAGGAGGGGATTCGCCGATGCTTTCCGGCGAATATGTTCAATGGGCAAAGGAAATTCGAAAATTTGCTGATAAAAACGGTATACGTATTCATCAGGCACATGGGCATCAGTTTGAGGTAACAAGGTGGGACGAGGCTTTTAACAAAAAAATGATTAACCGGTGCATTGAATGTGCAAAAATAATGGGTGTGGAATGGATGGTTTTTCATCCGTATCCTTACAGAGAAAAAAGTTTTGAGGAAAACAGCAAACGTAGCATAGAAAAATTTGATTGGATAGTTCCGGCAGCCGCAAAGGCAGGAGTCGGAATATGCATAGAAAATATGCCGTTTGACTGGTCTTTTTCAAAGACAGAGGATGTAATTGATTTATGCGATCGGTACAGCGGATATAAAGTTGGTGTTTGCTGGGATACGGGTCACGGACTTTGCTCGGGCAGCAATCAGACGGAGAGCATTTTAAAGATAGGGGACAGATTAAAGGTGCTTCATATTAACGATAATTATTGCAGCGGTGATAACCATCTTATGCCGTTTTTTGGGTTTATAGATTGGAAAGAAGTTGTAAGTGCACTTGAAAAAATAGACTATAAAGGAACGTTTAATTATGAAATACACGGCGCTGTCAACGGTGTTCCTTATGAATTAAGAGAAGATATATATGCGCTGACTGCCAAAGTCGGAAAATATATTATTGATAACTACTGTAACAAATAATTTGGAGGTATAGTATGAAAACAACGGAAAATTGGGTAAATGTATCACACAGTATAGGCGTACCGTTTGGCGGTATCGGAACAGGCTACGGCGTTTTGGGCAGGTTTGGTTTTGTTTTGCCGAATTTTAATTCTGCGCCGTGCAAGGGCAAGTATGATGATTTTAACAGGATTGAATGCTATGATTATCTTAATTTGCACGGAAAAGACAGATATAATTTCTTATCCTTGATTATTTCGGATGGAGCGGACGAGTATGCTTTTCAGAGTGAAAGACTTGATAATACGGATATGTATGCTGCGGACAGCTTTGAATCGTATGAATTTTTGCCGTTTTCAATTCACAGAGCCGTATATAAAAAAATGGGTGCGGAGGTTAAAATGCTTGCTTATTCGCCGCTTATTCCTCACAATTTGGAGGAGTCGTCAATACCTGTTTTGTGTATGGAAATACAGGTTAAAAACACGGGTGACAAGCCTTTAAGTATTGATTTGCGTTTTGAAACAGAAAGTACGGACAAAGCAATATCGGCTGTATTTTCGGGTGGCGGTAAAATGTGCTCATTAAGCGTTCAGCCCGGAAAAACGGCGGATGCTGATGCGTATTTTACGTGGTTTTATCCTGATTTTGTAACGCCGTCTGCTGTTATGACTGAAGAATACAAAAGATATTATACACTTAGATTTTCAAGCTGCGCAGATGTGCTTTCATATGCCGAAAAAATGCACATTGATTGGAAAAACCAAATGATAAAATGGCAGGAGTCTTTTGATGTGCCGCCGGAATTTAAGCGTGCATGGTTTTCATCACTGTCATCTGTTATTACTTCTACAATGCTAAGTACAGAACCGTATTTTATGGAGATAGAATCGCCGCATCCGTATATGAACACGATGGATGTTACAATCTACAGCGGCTGGATATACATGATTAACTGGCCGGAAATCGAAAAGCTTGATATGTATATGTATAAAGATAAAATCCC
>CAKSPW010000107.1 GCA_934486495.1 uncultured Clostridia bacterium | reverse complement strand
GTGTTGTTGATAACTTGCTTGACAGGGGATTAATTCCGTGGATAAATCTATGCTACGGAAACGGACTTTATGATGAAGCGGCTTCAAAGGTTTTCGGTGCGGTAGGTTGTCCGCCGATAAAAAGCGGGGAGGCAAAAAATGCGTGGGCAAACTATGTTAAGGCTCTTGCGGAACATATGAAAGGCAGAGTAACATATTATGAGGTTTGGAATGAGCCTGACGGTGAGTGGTGCTGGAAGCATGGACCAAGCGGAAAGGAATACGGAGAATTTGTTGTAAATACATCAATTGCGCTGAAATCCGGTGACAGCGATGCTAAAGTTGTAGGCGGTGCGCTGTGCATAGGAAAGACTTTGGATTTTGCCTATGACGCTTTTATGCAGGGCATGGGTGAACATATAGACGCATTTTCGTTTCATGAATACGTAATTGATGAAACAATTGTATTTCGTCATGTAAAGGCATTAAGAGGCTTATGTGATGCATTTAATCCGAAAATTGAAATTATACAGGGTGAGTCCGGCTCGCAGTCACGAAGCGACGGACACGGCGCTATGCGAAAGGGCGCATGGACGCCGAGAAAGCAGACAAAGCAGCTTCTGCGTCACTTGATGGCAGATTTGATTACCGATGTGAAATTTACGTCATATTTTTCGTGCGTTGATATGATTGAAGCTTTAAACGGCGAGGCAGGTAATTTGAGCAGTTATTTGGATTACGGTTATTTCGGCGTGTTGGGGGCGGATTTTGACGCTGAGGGACATTCTGTAGGAACATATACTCCCAAACCGTCTTATTATGCGCTTCAGGCGCTTGCCGCAATGTTTTCTGATGATGTAAAAAAAGCGGATTTGCCGATTATGCGCTGGCCGGAGGTGTCTGACAGATTGTTCGGTACCGATTGTGATGACCATACTATTGTCACAAGCGGATTCAGACGTGAAAACGGAGCGGCGGCTTTTGTTTTCTGGAACAGCACAAACCTTATGACTACGGATTTTGAGTCTACAATTTCATTATATACCGCATCGCTTAAGGGAGAAGTGAGATTAGTGGATTTGATGGATGGCACGGTGTATAAATTGCCTGAAAGCATTTTGGAAAGTCATGGTGACAGTAAATATTTTATTCGTAATTTGCCAATAAGAGATTATCCGATGGTACTTGTATTTGGGGATTTTTTTGAAACGGTTAAATAATTATTTGGAAAGACTGTGGTGAATGGCATGAAAAGAATTTTGTTCCAAGGTGACTCAATTACCGATATGTATAGAGTCAGAGAAGACGACTTCTACGGCGGATGCGGATATGCGACGCTTGTATCGGCGGAGCTGGGATTTGATTATCCCGGGAAGTACGAATTTTTCAACAGGGGAATAGGAGGCGATCGCAGTATAGATTTGCTGGCACGCATAAAAAAAGATATGATAAACATTAAGCCCGATGTTATGAGCATATTGGTGGGAGTAAACGATGTGTGGGCGGAGCTTGATACCAAAAACGGCGTTTCAAAAGAAAAATATGAAAGATATATGGATATTATTATAAACGATGTTTTAGAAGCGCTTCCGGATATAAAGCTAATGATTATGGGGCCTTATGTGCTGAAAGGTTCGGTAACGGAGGAAAAATGGACTGAATTTCGTTTGGGTGTTGAACAGATTGCCGATGCGGCAAGACAGACGGCTGACAAACATGATATAAAATTTATTCCTCTTATGAAAAAATTTGACGATATGGCGGCGGCTGTATCTCCCGAATACTGGACGGTAGACGGTATTCATCCGACTGCTGCCGGAGGCGAATTGATTAAACGTGAGTGGATTAAGGCATTTAAGGAATTGCAGCTGTAATATAAATAAAGATGTAGGTCTGTCGCAACCGGCACTGTGCGGCAGAGAGCGTATATTTAAAATTTCAGGTGCGGCATAAAAAAACGAGGTGAGGTAAGTGAAAATAACATGGATCGGACAAGCAGGACTGCTTATTGAAACGTGCGGCAAGAAAATTATGGTTGATCCGTATCTGTCTGACAGCGTTGAGGCAATTAACCCTAAAAATTGGAGACGTATAGCGGTTGATGAGAGTCTTTTTGAAGAAAATGTAGATATAATTGTAATAACACATGACCATCTTGACCATCTTGATCCGCAGACTTTGGAGAAATTTCTTCAAAAGGATAAGGCGCTGACCGTGCTGGCTTCGTATAATGCGTGGCAACAGGTAAGAAAAAACGGTAAAAATCATAATTATGTAATGTTTAACCGAGGTACTGTCTGGACGCAGGACGGCATAGTATTTACAGCGGTTAAAGCGGAACATTCGGACCTTACATCAATCGGATTTATCATAGATGACGGTGAATTTAAAGTGTATGTGACGGGTGACACCTTATACAATAAGGATATTTTCCCCGAACTGCCGATAAACCTTGACGCAGTATTTCTTCCGATAAACGGTGTGGGCAATAACATGAATGTTACCGACGCAAAGCGGTTTGCTGAAATGACGGGGACAAAAAAGGCAATTCCGATTCACTGGGGTATGTTTGATGAACTTGATGCTTCGGAGTTTGACATTGACAATGCGGTTATACCGAAAATATATGAGGAAGTGAAATTTGAATGAAGGTAACAGATATAAAAGTGTTTACAGTTGACTGTTTCAGAACAAATTGGGTATTTGTTAAAGTCTATACAGACGAGGGGATAGACGGAGTCGGAGAAGCGACTCTTGAATATAAGGAAAAAGCGTTAATAGGTGCAATAGAGCACATAAAGGAATATCTTGTCGGAAAAAATCCGTTTGATATTGAAAAACATTGGCACAGTATCTACCGAGATGCATATTGGCGCGGCGGAGCGGTTTTAATGTCGGCGTTGTCAGCTGTTGAAATGGCACTTTGGGATATATTGGGCAAAAGCCTTAATGTACCGGTTTATCAGCTCTTGGGAGGCAAGGTTAATGATAAAGTGCGTATATATGTAAACGGATGGTTTGCCGGCGCAAAAGAGCCTGAGGAATTTGCACAAAAGGCAAAGATTGCCGTGGAAAGAGGAGTTACGGCAATGAAATGGGATCCGTTCGGCAAGAACTATCTTAACATTTCAAACAAGGAGCTTGATAAAGCATTAAGATGTATATCGGATGTGCGTGACGCTGTGGGCGACGAGGTTGATTTGCTTATCGAAGGTCACGGCAGATTTAATATACCGACAGGAATAAAAATTGCAAAGGAAATTGAGCAGTTTAAGCCTATGTTTTTTGAGGAACCTGTTCCGCCCGATAATCTTGACGCTCTTAAGGCGGTAAGGGATAAGTCGCCCGTTGCCATTTCAGCCGGCGAGCGTTTATATACAAGATGGGATTACAGACCGATGTTTGACAAAATGGCAGCCGATTATATACAGCCGGATATTTCGCACGCAGGCGGAATAATGGAGCTTAAGAAAATAGCTGCCGAAGCAGAGAGCAGATATATTCCGTTTGCACCTCACAATCCGTCCGGCCCGGTTGCAAATGCAGCAACACTTCAGCTTGCGGCAACCTGTCCGAATTTTGAAATTCTTGAAATTATGTATTCGGATGTAGAGTGGCGCAAGGATGTAACGGATGAAAAGCTTGAATATAAGGACGGATATATAAAAATACCGGATAAGGCAGGACTTGGTATAGAAATAGATGAAGACGAATGCCTTAAGCATACATATAAGCCGCATACGTTAAGACATTACACGGGAGCGCTTACGGATATAAGACCGGCAAAGAATGAGTTTTATTTTTAAAGGAGACCATGGATATGAATGCAGTATTAATAACGGGAGCATGCAAAAATACGGGAGTAGCAATAGTCGAAAAATTTGCTTCTAAAGGGAAAAACGTAATTTTTACCGGAAGAAATATTGAAAGCGTGTGCGATGTACAGGATAAATATCGTGAGAATTTTCCGAACGTAAATATATTGGGTTATCAGATTAATTCGCTCAACGAAGATAACTCTGTTGATGAGGATTCGGTAAAAGCTTTATTTGAGGAGCTTGATAAAAAAGGAATATTCATTGAAACACTTGTTTTAAATGCGGCAGACCAGGGACTTAACATGGAAATATTTAAAAATCCGGTATCTGATTTTATGCGTGTTATAAATACAAATGTTGTGTGGAATTACTGTATGGTTGAGAATGCCGCAAAAAGAATGAAAGACAACGGCGGCGGAAACATAATTTTTATAAACTCCAACACAGCATACCGTGCAATACCGAATAGAATTGCATATTCCGCATCAAAGGGCGGTCAGCTTGGTATGATGAGAGCGATGGCGCTCGATTTGGGAAAATACAATATACGTGTCAACGCTGTACTTCCCGGAATGATAAGGACTGACAGATGGATTAAAAATCCTGATTTCTATAAAGATGTTCCGTCGAGATATACACCTCTCGGTGATGTTGCAACGGGAGAGGATATTGCGGACGCTGTATGGTACTTTGCGGCTCATTCGAGAAATACCACCGGCGCCGAGCTTACGGTTGATGGCGGCAATACTATTCAGCTGTATCCTATAATCCCGAAGGAATAGACAAACAGCAGCGGCGGAGACTGTATTTCACTGTTCAAATAACATTATACTAAATGCTTTATGCCGGATGGGAACAAGCGTATGACACTGACATGGGTACAAATTTATCGGTTGGGCAAAAGATAAGGATGCCGTTATAGCAGATTATGTGCCAAATGACTCGTATTCAGAGAATCAGAATGTTGTGTTATACGCTCATCACTCGGTTAAATGCACAATCTGCGAAATTTTTTCACGTCTTAGGAAGGAATGGTTATCACCGCCGGCAATATTAATTATCTCATATAAAACACCGACCACAGCATAAAAAACGGAGTGCATTATGTGAAATTGAAAGTTTGGATAAACCGTCAATGGACAAAAGGATGATTTTGTGGTATAATATAAAATATTGAGTTTCGGTTTGCACAAACTTGTTATTGCCGGAAAGGAAATAAAAGTAAGAAGAATAAAAGAGAGATAAATATCCATTCATCGACAGCGGAATATTTAACTTTTATTGCGTCTGTGGGTGATAGTGAACAAAGCGTGGAAATGCGGTATGAGGACGAGAACATTTGGCTTACGCA
>CAKSPW010000106.1 GCA_934486495.1 uncultured Clostridia bacterium | reverse complement strand
GAGGTTGACTATATGAAGAAGGAGTATCAGGTAGACATTAGTGATATTCATACTGCCAGAACGCTGCTTGATCAGTATAATTTGATCGGTCTCTGCATTGTAGATGAATCTTTGGAAATTGCAAAGTTCCTCTATGATACTGGGGATGATATGTGGGAAACTATCTCTTTCTCTAACCTTGAGAGAGAAAGCAATGATAATACCTACAAGAAGGTCGTCAACCTCATGACGAAAGTAATGTAAGAAAGGAGAGGCGACAAGATGATTGTTACTAAAGAAGAGTATTCCTATAGAGAACCTCTTATCGATAAAGATGATGTAGTTATCGAAAGTTCTGTAAAGAAATTTACAACTTATGGATTTCTTACAGAAGGACTATTTTCTGATATTGCTCATAAGATTAAAGCTAAGAGTGAAGAAGATGCAAAGAATAAAGCCAATGTAAAATTTGGTGCAGTTGTTCCTGCATACAGAAAGTATCTTGAGCTTTTTATGCAGCATCAGGAAGATATTCTTAAAAATCTATATAACTATTGCCTTAAGATCTCTAAGAATGATATTGATGAAAACGGTGTTAAGCAGTTCATTAAAGATAGAGATGCCATTCAGGCAAAAGTTGCCGGAAATGGAGATCTTCTTAGCACTGCCAGAAATCTCAATACAGTAGATTTTTACAAAGCCTGCCAAAAGTCTCCAGATATTGCAAAAGATCTCGAAAGTCTTGCTAAAGATTGTAGCGGGTCTGGTAAGTATATCAAGAGAGCTATTAAGATGGCTGATGATTTTGAAATAATCTATAAGCTGATTGAAAAGATTGATAGAGATGATAGCTTTTCAGATGAAGTTACTGACTGGATCGCTGAAGAGTACAATGTTTCTGTCAATGATTATGATACTCTTAAAAGAGATATTGTAACTCCTTCTATTATTTATAATAAGCTGAAGGTTGTTGATGAGTGTGGCATTATGAGAGAAGCTGCTGCTATGAATGAGAGCCTTTTCAAGAAAGAAATTGCTCCAGATTTCAATAAAGCTGCTGTAGACTTCTTTAAGAAGCTTGATAAGAAGTGCCCTTTGAAAAAGAGAGATTTTGAATCTATTATCAAAAAGAAAGAGAAATCTCTTTATAATTTTGAAATTGCTGGTAGAACAGATAAACTTAAAGGCTATGCTGCAGCAGCTGGACAGGGTGCCGTAGCTGGTCTATTGCTTGGTCCTATGGGCGGTGTTGTAGCAGGTGCTTATGGAGAACAAATCTCTGCATCTACTGTCAATAAAGAAAAAAATAAGATGCTTAAGGTTATTGAATCTTGTGGTATTAAACTCAAATATAATAATCCTTCTTCTTATTATGAACGCTATATGTATTCTAAAGATAAAGAATTTATCTTTGTTGCATGGCCTGCTATCATTTCTACCGATGGAAAAAATTTCACGTCATATTCAGTTAGTTTCTCTTGTGTAAAGATGAATGAAAGACTTCGCAAAATGCTTTCTGAGTCTACAACTGAAGCTACTGAAGATGATGAAACTTTTGATCCTTCTAAATATTTCTCTTTCCAGGATGAGGATAAAGTCAATCCTAGCCTGTTTGATGATGAGAAAGTATTCTATAGAGACCCTGTTTATAACAAGGCTATCACTGAATACTTCAATATGACCGATCGTAAGACAACTAAGGTTCTGACTCATCTTAATGAAGCTGGTCAGAATACAGTTCTTATGAATCTGACTTCTAAGCTGTATGATAAAATCGTCTCTAAGTGTGATGATATTGATTACGGTGAAATCCCTGCTACTAAGGGTGATATTACCAAGCTCTCTAAGTACAATGATATGAAAGAGACCATCTCTATCATGCATGATATTCTTAAAGAGTATAATCAGGATACTGGCCCCGTTGATGAACTTTCCGTTGCACTTTCTAATGTGGAAGCTCGGAAAGATCTCTTCGAAAGGGCTTATAGATATAATTCTGAGCTGCCTATTGCCATGTATTGCAATGTAGTATTGGGTATCATTACTGGTATTTCTTACATGATTGCAACCTCTATCGAGTTCATCAAAGATCCTGGAACTGAAAGTTTCAGAGTTGCACTCGATAAGATGTCTTATGCTAAGACAAAAGATCATATGATCTACTCTACCCTGAAGTCCTTCAATAAGACTTGTGCTAACAAGGATTTTGATAGGGCCATGGAAGCAGTGCTTAAAGCTAGCACTAAAAATTTCACTGGTGGTGTAGTACTCGGGGGCATTGCCATTGGAATTCTCGGCGTAATTCTTGTTCTTATCCCCGTTCTGAGAGAGCTGATCTTCTTGTTCTATTATACTAGAATGAGAATTTCTGACTTCTTTGATATTCAGGCTGATCTTCTTCAGGCAAATGCTTATGCCTTGGAGTCTAATACGACTCTTAACAAGACTGAGCAGAAGAAGGTTATGGCAAAACAGCTCAAGACTGTTGAACATTTCCGCAAGATCTCTAATGCTTTTGCTATTGAGATTAAGAAAGCAGAAGTTGCTTCTGTTAAGGAAAAGAGACAGGATGATGAGACCAAAATGCTCATTGATGATATCGATGGCTTGGACTCTAGTTCTGGATCTGCACTGTTCTAATTCAATTCAAATCTATATGCTTAGATTTGGGACAAATAAACATCATAATAAAAATCTATTGTCTAAATAGATATACCTATATAAGGAGGAAATTTTAATATGGCTATTATTTCTGCTAATCGTTTCAGCAAGATGAATGGTAACTTCATCGTCGCTGCTAACGAGAGCTATGGCGTTGAAGATATGGGTCGCATCCTCGTTGAGAACGAGAGAAACGATCAGGCTATCTTTACTGCTGCCCTGATGAGTGACATGCACGAGATCCAGTGCCGTACCGAGGGCACCCTGCTGGAGTCTGAGCTGCAGTCTCTGTCTGAGTCTTCTGTCAAGGAGTTCTTCAACAGCATCATCGAGAAACTGAAGAAGTTCTGGGCCAAGATTAAGGGCTTCTTTAAGCGTGCTTATGCTATGATCACTGCTTACGTGGTTCGCAATGGCAAGGCTTTCATCGCTGCTAACCGCAAGGAGCTGGATAAGCTGAATGATGGCACCCAGATCAAGGGCAAGGTCTACATCCCTGCCGCTGATGCCCCCGAGGTTAAGTTCGAGGTCTTCACTCTTGATCGTGCTAAGTCCTTCGGCCAGGATGACACTGCTTCTGAGATGTCTAAGGCTATGCTGAAGGATGCTGCTGGCTTTGACGAGGACGGCAACTTCTATAAGTGGCTGAAGGAGCATTCCTATAAGGAAGCTACTGATCCTACTCTGAAGGCTTGTGGTGGTGTTAATGCCCTGATGGCTATGCTGGAGAATGGCATGGGTCCCATCAAGAAGATCAAGGAGAAGGAAAAGAAGGCTGAGAAGGATCTGCAGCAGGCTATTAAGAAGCTGCAGGATGAGCAGAAGAAGATTGCTCATGATTCCGATGATCAGGCTAAGAAGGATGAGGCCAGCAAGATGGCTACCTTCTATAAGACTGCTTCTACCGGTATGACCAATGCTATGTCTACCGCTATCGCTGCCATTGTTAAGCTGGAGAAGTTCAAGCTGGCTCAGGCCCGTATCGCTCTGGCTCGTGGTATTGCTAAGAACAACGTTGTTGAGTCTACTCTGCTCGAGTCTCAGATTCAGCAGATTCTTGAGGATGCTTCCGAGATGGAAGATGATACTCCCGCTCCCGGTGAGGATCCTGAGATCGATGCTGCCGCTGAGAAGGTTGTCGATGCTGTTGAAGAGCTGATCGACTCTGCCGCAGAAAATGCTGCTGATGAGGGTGGCGACGCGGAGTAATTTATTTACTCCTTTCACCCTAAATTACAAAAACCAAACCAAAATTCTACAAGGAGGATAATTACTCTATGGGTATTTTTGTAAATGCTCTCCGTGAGGAGACTGAGTTCCTGGATAACACCGGCTTTGACGGTGGTGCTGTTGCCAATCCTGACGACAAGTACGAAGTCGAGCTGAATGATGTTGCCAAGGCTGTTGAGGATATCAATCAGAATTATGCTGATCAGAGCTCTCAGGAAGAGCTGGATGGTCAGGATCTGAAGGAAGATCCCGTTGCCGAGTGCATGATCGCTATCTATGAGTCCGAGCACAACTGGAATCAGATCATGAATGCTTTGGCTACTAAGGAAGTCCATGAGGCTGCTATGGGCCGCGAGCTGGTTCTGGAGTCTGTTGATGTTAAGGGCTTCTTTGAGAAGGTTAAGCAGTTCTTTGTCACTCTGTGGAAGAAGATCACTGCTGTTGTTAAGAACTGGCTGGAGAATGCTTCCGCTGTTCTGAGAACCAATAAGTCCTTTGTTTCCAAGTATGGTAGCAAGTTGGATGAAGGTAAGACCGCTTATTTTGCTGATTCTAAGAATAAGGCATTTAAGGGCTATAACTTCCCCAATGATCTGGAGACTGGTGCTGCAAATATGACCAAGGGCTTCAAGGCCATGGATACCGGTGCTGCTAATACCATGATCAATGATGCTATTAAGGCTCTACGCAGTGGTCAGAAAATCACTTCTGAAGATGTCGCTGATCTTGAGAAGGTGAATCAGATTCTGGATGCTCTGCGTGAAGCCTTCTGCGGTAAGGATGTTGGTGCCAGCGAGTATCGTAAGGCCGTCAAGGTTGCCTTCTTCGGTTCTGAAGAGAAGGTTACTCTTGATGAGAATGCTATCGTTCTGAAGCCTGATTATATCAAGAAAGTTCTGTCTTCTGATATGAAGATGAAGGAAGTTAAGTCCGCTTATGCTGATATGAAGAAGTCCATCAATAACAGCATTAAGGCTATTAACGAAATGGAAAAGGCTATCAAGAATAGCTATAAGGGTGGTGAGGCTAGCGAAGCTACTTCTTCTGCCCTGACTCTGTGCTCTAAGTGCTCTTCCTTCATGAAGGACGCTAAGAACATTGCTCATATGTGCATGACCACCTTCATGAAGTCTGCTCATGCTCAGGCTGCTCAGGCTCGTCGTATCGGTAACTCTTATATCTTCGCTCTGAATAAGAAGACCCGTAACGGCAAGATTGATGCTGCTAATGGCAAGCCCACTCATGAGTCTGCTGGTTTCTTCGGTTCTCTGGACCTGATCTAATC
>CAKSPW010000105.1 GCA_934486495.1 uncultured Clostridia bacterium | reverse complement strand
GCCGCCCATGCAATTGGCTTTTTATACCAGCCCTGTGTTAAATCCGCAAAGCCCGAATTGTCGCTTGTTTCAGGCGAGCCGGCAAAGCGATAGAACATTGTTGCAAACTGTACTCTTGTGATACTGTCGTTCGGGTTAAAGGTGTCCGCACCCGTGCCTGCCATAATGCCGTTATCAAGGCAATATTCGATACCGTAGTGGTTAGAGTCGACGCCCGCGCTCTGTAAGTCGCGGAAGCGTTTAACCGCACACTTTTCGCCCTTTTCCTCACATACCCCTCTGGCGTCTGCCGCGGCGGTCGGATCGCCTTTTTCAATCACCTCGCCGGTGTCGAGCAAGATACACTTAAAGCCGTTGTCCCTTGCGTACTTTTCGCCCGCGCTTCCCGAATAAGCCTTTATGACAAGGTTTTCGTTTCTCACGTCATAGTCATCCGCATAGTCCCAACCAAAGGCGTGCATATCGATTTGTTTCACGCTTTTCGGTATCGTAACCTCATTTAAGTTGTTACAGAAGTAAAATGCCCCCGACCCGATAAGCTCAACGCCCTCCTCAATCGTGAGGTTTGAAAGATTCTCACACCCGGAAAAGGCACTCGGTCCAATCTCCTTAATATTTCCGGGAATCACAACGTTATTAAGCTTTTCACACCAATAAAAGCTCGCGTAAGGAATCGACTTTAAGGTTGACGGAAACTTAACCGAGGTAATTTCCGTCCCGGCAAAGGATTGAGTTCCCATCAGAGCCGTTCCCTCACGGATTTCGATATCGCCTGCGGCCTTCCGCTCGCGATACACCTTTCCGTTGACAATCAGATCCTGAGGATCGTCCGCGCGAGGCTCATCCATGATGCCCTCTGTTGCGGAAATCAAATACTGCCCGTGATAAAGAATATCATTCTCGCGCTCGCGGCTTTCGGGATCGTAAGCATATGCCGTTCCCATAAGTATATTTTCTCCGAGATACTCAAGATTTTTCGGCAGGGTTATATTTTTCAGAGCCTCGCCCCTTATTCCGCCGCTGCCTATGTATTTTACGCTTTCGGGAACGACAAGCGTTTCAAGTACATCTCCGCAGCCGATAGCATAATCCTTTATAACCTCAAGCCCGTCGTTTAATTTAAGGTATTTTAAATAACGTCCGTAAATCGCATTGTTGCCTATTTCCTTAATCGTAGACGGAAGCGTGATTCCCGAAATTTTCGTGGCTCCGTCGCGAAGGGCATTGTTGCCTATTGCCGTAACGGGATGACCGTCTATTTCGGACGGAATATTAAGCTCAACGGAAAAATTCGGATCGGTATCCTGCCAGAATCTTGCCGAGAATCCGGTAATCATTGCCGAGCCGTCGGCGCGAACGGTATAAATCAGCGATTCAAGCGTATCGTTTTGGCGAAGCTGTTCCATATCATCGGTCACAGTTGTTTTGCTCTGCTCATACTCCTCCGTTCCGTAAGTCACATCATAAACGCCCCAGGCATATGTCGCCGGAATATATATTGTGCTTAAAAGCATTGATGCGCCGAGTGCGGAGCACATAAGTTTTTTCAGGTTCATATTTATCAGCCTTTCTCTGTTTTATAATTGCATACAATAACCCACTGTGTATTTATTATAACACATTCTCAAATATAAGTAAACCCTATTTCCTAAATAGTCATTGCCATATACGGAAAGATTTTTGATTTTCTATTTATTTTTTCAAAAAGGTGTGGTATAATTAAAAGTAAAGAGGACAAGGAAGTGATAAAATGTTTTGTGAAAGGCTGAACAAATATATGGACATGCTTGGCTGTTCCGGAAAGGAGTTTGCCGAGTATTCCGGAATATCCGAAGCGACCGTGAGCCGCTATAAATCCGGCGTGAGAATACCGAGGTCAGATTCCGAGGATATGAAAAAGCTGTGCCGCGGAATCAGTTCAGCGGCAAGCGCCAAAGGGTTTGACACCATAGTATACAAGAATATATTGCAGGAGCTCAGCGCCCTTGCGGAGGCAGAAGAATTTGATTTTGAAAGTCTGCACGAAAAATTCAGTATGCTTTGCAACGTCTTTTCTGTAAATATTGCGGATATGTCAAAAATTCTGAAATACGATCCGTCATATATTTCAAGAATCAGAAACGGAAAGCGAAAACCGGCAAAGCCGCAGAAATTTGCCTTTGACACTGCGGTGTATTTTTCGGGATATTATAATTCCGACAGCGATAAAAAGATTATGTCAGAAATTTTGAATGTAAAACCAAGCCGGCTCAAAGCGCAGGATGACTATATATCGGAGCTTGCAAATTGGCTTGCAGACAGCAAGAACGCACAAAAACCCGAAAACCCAATTGCAAAATTTTTAACCGCCCTTAATTCGTTTGACTTAAACGAATACATAAAAGCAATCCGTTTTGACGAACTTAAGGTTCCGTCCGTTCCGTTTCAGCTTCCGACAACAAAAAATTATTACGGCATCGAAGAGATGAAGTCGGGTGAGCTTGATTTTCTCAAAGCCACCGCCCTTTCAAAATCAAAGCACAGTGTTTTTATGTGCAGCGATATGCAGATGGACGATATGGCAGACGATGCGGAATTTTCAAAAAAATATATGTTCGGGCTTGCGGCAATTCTGAAGAAGGGCTTGCACCTCAATATTGTTCATAATCTGAATCGCCCGTTTAATGAGCTTATGCTGGGACTTGAATGTTGGATTCCGCTTTATATGACGGGACAGATTTCGCCGTATTACATAAAAGGTACGCACAATCAGATTTTTTGCCATTTTCTGAATGTGTCTGGTGCAGCCGCATTATCCGGCGAGTGCATTTCCGGATTTCATACAAAGGGCAAATATTATCTGACGAAAAACAAGGAGGAACTTTTTTATTATCAGGAAAGAAGCTCTTGCATAATAAAAAAAGCAAATTCTCTTATGGATATTTATCGTGAGAACAAATTGTCCGAACTTGCCGCATTTATGATTTCGGATTCTCATACGGGCGGAAATAGGCGAAGCGTACTTTCGGCACTTCCGATTTATACGGCAACAAACGAGTTTTTGGAAAGATTTCTTGATAACAGAAATGTACCGGACGATAAAAAGCAAGAAATTTTAGGCTACGCAGCAACACGCAGAGAACAAATATTTGAAATTCTCAAAAACAATTCTGTTTCGGATGAAATTCCTTACATTGACGAAGACACTTTCAGTGAACATCCCCAATCTCTGTCGCTGTCGCTTATGTTCTGTGATAAAAATTATGAGTATACATACAGAGAATACGAGGAGCATCTTCTGCTTACAAAAAAATTTGCAGAAAAAAACAAAAATTATTCTGTTACCCGGACAAAAGAAAACGCTTTTACTAACATACAAATTACAATACACGAAAACAAATATGTTATGGTTTCAAAGAATAAAGCACCGACCATTCATTTTGTAATACGCCATCCAACGCTTCGGAAGGCAATAGAAAAATTGGAGTTTCCTGTTTTGAATTGAGCAAACAGAAGTTATTTTAGGGGCGGTTTTGGGTTATGGTATTACCTTGCTCAAAACCGCCTTAAAAAGTGTTGATTTTACGGTGTTTTCACTCATCTATTTGCTCAATTATGCTTTGTCTTTTACATCTACCGTTCGTTTTCTTTTTCTTGTTTACGGCGGATATTTTCGGTTTTTTGCACACTTTTTTGATTTCTGTAATTTTCAAGCCGTTTGCGTACGGAATACCTGTCCGCTTCGCCTATGGCTTTATCGGTTTCGGATTTTGCAGTATTAAAGATTTCTCTTGAAAATGAGTTGCCGTAAATTTTCTGCAGCTCGGAAATTGTTTCACTTTCAATATCAGGTCTGATGTCATAACGCAAATCTTGTAATTCTTCCGTATCAAAATTCTGTGCCTGTTCCTTTAACTCGGCATATTCCTTTTGAGCGCTGTCAAGTCTTGTTTTGCTTTCGTTTGAGTGTCTTTCCATAACGGGAACGGCTTTTTGAATATCGTTTAGTTTATGGGAGAATCAAACCCCCAACAATTGACAAAGAGCCATAAAATAATATTGCTTAATTTCAGCATATGGGAGAATCAAAACCCCAACAATTGAAAGAGCCACAATTTGACAAAGAGCCGCCAAAAAAAGCCGATATAAGATTGCGCCGAAGGCGATTTCCTCGCAAAAAGGTGGTAGCGACAGCGAAACGTTGCGAACGCGTTTACAAGTGCGCAGTTGAGCCGAGCGTGCCTTTTTGCGACAAAGGAGGAGCAAGGAAGCAAGCGGATGTTTTTCTGCATAGAAAAACGGAGCAAAGCGAACTTTGCTCCGACGTGGTCGGGATGACAGGATTTGAACCTGCGGCCCCTACGTCCCGAACGTAGTACTCTACCAAACTGAGCCACATCCCGATACATCATCAGTACCTTTCTATCATACCATATTATCGGGAATTTGTCAATAGTTTTTTTGATTTTCATCTTTTTTTCGCACATCTGACAAAAATGCTTTTCGTAATATGCTTAAAATTCAATATAATCACAAATTAAATAAGCTTATTTGATACATCCTCGAGATTAATAACCTCGTCTACTATATCCTCGTAAAATTCCGGCTCATGACTTACAAGCACAACCGTTCCTTTAAAGTCCTTTACTGCTCTTTTAAGTTCATCCTTTGCAAGCACATCCAAATGATTTGTAGGCTCGTCAAGAACAAGAAGATTGATTTCCCTGAGCATAAGTCTGCAAAGACGCACCTTTGCGTTTTCTCCGCCTGAAAGAACCTTCATTTTAGATGTTATATGCTCGGTTGTAAGTCCGCATCTTGCAAGTGCGGCACGTACTTCGGCATTTGTCATCGACGGAAACTCATCCCATATCTCATCGAGCGCCGTTTTGTCATGATCTGCCTCCTCCTGCTCAAAATATCCGACCTCAACAAATTGGTCTGTATATGCCTCGCCCGAAACCGGCTTTATCAAACCCAAAAAAGTTTTTAAAAGCGTTGACTTTCCGATACCGTTTGTACCCTTTACGGCTATTTTTTTATTTCGTTCAACAACAAGATTTATTTCACTTGTAAGCGGCTGAGAATAACCAAGCACAAGATTTTTTGCCTCAAGCACTACCTTTCCCGGAGTTCTTGCCGTTTTAAATGAAAACGACGGCTTTATTTTATCGGGAGCAAGAGATATTATATCCATTTTATCAAGCTGCTTTTGGCGT
>CAKSPW010000104.1 GCA_934486495.1 uncultured Clostridia bacterium | reverse complement strand
CCTCTGTACCCTCCATACATTCTTTAAACTCTTTTCCGCTTACCGTTTCCTTTTCCATCAAAAGTTTTGCAAGCTTGTCGAGCTTATCCGATTTGTCGGATAGGATTTTCTTTGCGGCGTCATATTCGGATGTGAGTATATTTTTCACTTCCTCATCTATCTGACCCGCCGTTTGTTCCGAATATTCTCTCGAGTGAACGAAATCTCTGCCTATAAATACCTCGTCGTCATTAGCAAAGGCGATAGGCCCTATTTTTTCGCTCATACCGTATTTTGCAACCATTTCATGCGCAATCTCCGTCGCTCTTTTAAGGTCGCTCGACGCACCTGTCGTAATATCGTCAAGCACAAGCTCCTCAGCGGCACGTCCTCCCAAAAGAACGCAAATCCTCGAAAGCATCTCACCCTTTGTCGGGCAAGAAGAATCGTCCTCGGGGAGCGACATCGTATAGCCTCCGGCTCTGCCGCGCGGTATGATTGAAATCTGACTCACAACAGCCGAACTGTCAGCCGTGTACGTGACAATCGCATGACCTGCTTCATGATATGCCGTAAGCTTTTTTTCCTTTTCGGAAATCACCTTTGAACGCTTTGCGCTGCCCATCATAACCTTCATGTTTGCATCATCCAAATCCTGTTCGGTTATTTCTATATTTTCACGCTTTGCCGCAAATATTGCCGCCTCATTCATAAGATTTTCAAGATCGGCACCGGAATATCCAACCGTTTTTTTCGCAATCTCATGCAGGTCTATATCCTTGGCGATAGGCTTATTTCTCATATGAACCTTAAGTATTTCCTCTCTGCCCTTAATATCGGGAAGCGAAACGACAACACGTCTGTCAAATCGTCCCGGTCTTAAAAGAGCAGGGTCGAGAATATCGGGTCTGTTTGTTGCGGCTATCATTATAACGCCCTCGTTTTTGCCGAAGCCGTCCATTTCAACAAGCAGCTGATTAAGCGTCTGCTCCCTTTCGTCATGACCGCCGCCCATGCCGGCACCTCTTTTTCTGCCGACAGCGTCTATTTCATCTATAAATATTATACAAGGCTTGTTTCTTTTTGCCTGTTCAAATAAATCTCTGACTCTCGATGCGCCGACTCCGACATATAACTCAACAAAATCCGAGCCGCTCATGAGGAAAAACGGAACTCCTGCCTCACCTGCAACCGCACGTGCCAAAAGAGTTTTACCCGTTCCCGGAGGTCCGACAAGAAGTATGCCCTTAGGTATTCTTGCTCCGAGCGAAATATACTTATGCGGATTTTTCAGAAAGTCAACAATTTCCTCAAGCTCCGCCTTTTCCTCAACCTCGCCGGCAACATCGGCAAATGTTACTTTATCAAGGTTGTTTGCCGTGTCAACACGTGAGCTTGTTTTTGTAAATCCGCCGCCTGCTTTTCCGTTTTTTGAAAAAATCATAAATGCAAAAAGTCCGACAAGCAGCAGCGAACAAAGTATGTTCAAAACCGCCGAAACTGAAATTTTCTTCTGTGCCGCCTCCTGAACAAGACTGCCGCTTTCCATTTGTTCCCTCAGCTGTTCGCCGCAATCGGAATAAAACGTATCCTGCGACGGAATAATTGCCGAATACATTGCGTCTTTTCCCTTATAGTACGTTACCTTTGTATCGTTTACTATAATTCGGCTTACGCTTCCGCTCTCTATATCGCTGACAAGCTGAGAGTACGGTGTAGGCTTTATCGCCGCACCCATATCCCAAAAATAGCTGAATATAAGAACAGCCAAAACTATAAACATCCAAAACCCGGTGCCTCTGTATACTTTTTTCAAACAATCCCCTCCCGAATATCAGTACATATCAGCTCATAATTTCCGTCTTTCGACCAAAATCTGCCGTCATTTCTTAAACCGATTACACTTGCGATTTGCCCGTCAACGGTTAAAATAGGTATTATATCTCTTAAATGTCTGTCGACCTTTTTATCAATAAACAAGTCCTTAAGCTTTTTTCTGCCTTTCATTCCCGTCGGATAAATAAAATCTCCGTCTTTTCTGCATCTGATTTTAAATTCTTCAGCTCCGGTAAAATTAAAGGTGTCATGGCTTGCGCCTGTGCGCTCTCTCAGTAAAAAGCACTTGCCTATTTCCTTTATAATGCACTTTTGACCTATATTTAATGTATACTCAAAATATGTGCTGTCATGCTTTTTCGATATTTTTAAATATCCGTATGACACTGCGGCAACATATCCGCCGCCGAGGGAAATGCTTTTTCCGCTTTCTGCGCCGAAAAGTCCGCAAATTGATGATATATCGCCAAAGGATATATCGTTTGGCGTTCCCTTCCGCAGTGCAAAATATTTAAAAACAACACGTCTTACAATGCTTTCGTGGTGCTTTGCAAGAAAAACGATATTAATTCCCTTAGGCGTTATTGCCTCCGACAAAACACGTTCAGCCTCCGCATTTAAAAAATCATCATCGGCTGATATAATATCGCTCATTCTTATGAGGTTCGACGCTGCTGACGGATTTATCTCCTCCAAAAGCGGAACAACTCTTTTTCTTATCTTGTTTCTTACGTAATCCTCACATTCATTTGTCGAATCGGTGCAAAATTCAATGTTGTTTTCCTTGCAGTAATCCAAAATATCCTTTTTCGTCAAATCAAGCATTGGTCTTATTATATTGCCGCTGACGCATTCGATACCCTTAAAGCCTCTTGCACCGCTTCCCCTTATTATGTTCATGAGAATCGTTTCGACACGGTCGTCCCTGTGATGCGCCGTTACAAGAAAGTCGATATTATTATTGTTCATTATCTCGGCAAAATATGCATATCTCGCCTTTCTGCCTGCCGTTTCCTCGGATATATGCTCCGTTTCGGCAAGCAGCGGAACGTTAATTTTTTTTGAGAAAAACTTTGCGCCGAGTCTTTGCGAAAGCTTTCTTGAAAACTCCTCGTCACCGTCTGCCTCGCCGCCTCTTATCATATGATTTACGTGACAGGCAAAAAGCTCGTATCCGACCTCATCCCTAAACTTTGAAAGTATCCAAAGAAGTGCCGCCGAATCCGCACCGCCCGAAAGCGCAACGAGTATTTTCGCTCCGTGCTTAATCGTTTTTATTCTGTTTAGTACCGATATTTCCGTTTTGGTCATTTTCATTTCTTTCAATATTGAGGAACTTGGTGTAGCTTCCCTGCCAGCCGAGCTTGAACATTCCCACTTCACCGCTTCTGTGCTTGGCTATTATACATTCGGCAAGTCCCTTATCCTCACTTTTCTCCTTATTGTAATATTCATCTCTGTAAAGAAACATTACAATATCCGCGTCCTGCTCGATTGAACCCGATTCACGAAGGTCTGAAAGCATGGGTCGCTTGTCGCTTCTGCTTTCAACATTTCTCGAAAGCTGTGAAAGCGCAATAATCGGCAAATTAAGCTCCTTTGCGAGAATTTTAAGCGAACGTGATATTTCGGCAACCTCATTTTGTCTGCTTTCCACCTTACCGGGGGAATGCATAAGCTGAAGATAGTCGATAACGACAAGCTCAAGCTGATGTGTTTGCTTCAATCGCTTGCATTTTGCTTTTATTTCCGAAACGGTTATTGCCGCCGTATCGTCAATATACATCGGCGCCTGATAAAAGCGGTTTATCGCCTTTCCTATTCGCAGCCAATCATCGGCGTCTAATTCTCCCGATTTAATCTTATGCGAATCGACAAGCGCCTGAGAACACATAATTCTGTTTACTATTTGAACCTTGGGCATTTCGAGGTTAAAAATCGCAACCGTTTTCTTTGACTTAAACGCAACGTGCTCCGCAATATTTACCGCAAAACTCGACTTACCCATACCCGGTCGCCCGGCTATAAGTATAAGCTCACCGCCGTGCAGTCCGCCCGTTCTGTAATTAAGCTCCTCAAAACCCGTATCAAGTCCGTTGACACCCGACGGATTCATGGCATTTTCAACCATTTGATTGTACGCTTCCATAACGACGTCGCTTGCAGGCACTATATCCGAGCTTTCCCTTGAGGATGAAACATCGTATATCGACTGCTCCGCACGCCCCAAAATCGCATTCACATCATCGCTGTCGTCATATGCGTCCTTCATTATATCCGAAGCAGCGCCTATCAGCTTTCTCAAAAGTGATTTTTGCTTTATTATTTTTGAGTAATATGCCGTATGCTCCGACGTTGAAACTGACGATGCAAGATTTGCAAGATACATGCTTCCGCCAACTGCGTCAAGCTTATCACGTTTTGAAAGCATATCCGAAACAGATACAATATCAATCGGTAAATTGTTGTTAAAAAGCTCAACGGCACACGAGAATATTTCCCTTGCCGAAGCAAGAAAAAAATCGCTTTCTTTTATTATCTCTACCGCCGCCGATATGCTTTTTGAATCGAAAAGGATGCAGCCGATTACACCCTCCTCCGCTTCTTTGCTGTACGGAAGCTCTCTGTCAACATATATGCTGCTGTTTTGATTTTCCAATCGGCCAACCTCCCCTGCGTGTATTATATTCAAAATTAATTGAATACTTCATCTTTATTCCGACACGACTCTTACCTTAAGCTTTCCGCTTATTCCGGGGTGAATCTTAATCTCAACCTCGGTAACGCCCAAAAGCTTAATTCCACCCGGCAAAACAAACTTCTTTTTGTCAAGCTTTATATGATGCTGGCTTGTAAGCGCCTCGGCAACGTCTTTTGACGTTATCGCACCGAAAAGTTTTCCGTTATCTCCTGCTTTTGTTTTAATTTCAACCGTAAGCTCCTTTAGCTTATCGGCAAGCTCCTGCGCCTCCTCAACAGCTTTTTGTCTTTTAAATTCGGCACTTGCCGCCTGTCCTTCCATAACGTTAAGGTTTTCCTTTGTAGCCTCTTTAGCAAGACCTCTGGGTAAAAGAAAGTTTCTGCCGTATCCGTCCGATACCTCAACGAGCTCTCCCTTTTTGCCCTGTCCCTTTACGTCCTTAGTAAGTATAAGCTTCATAATATATCAAATCCTTTCTATCTATTCGTTTTCCGTAAGATATTTTCCTATGGCGTCAATGAGCATATATCTTACCTGATCGATGCCGCAGCCCTTTATTTGTGCGCCTGCACCCGTTAAATGTCCGCCGCCGCCGAGCTGCTCCAAAATCTCCTGAACATTAATGTTTCCGAAAGACCTTGCGCTTATGCTGATGCTGCCCTCAAGCGGATATATAACGAATGATGCGTCAATATTTTCAATGCTCATCATACCGTCAGCCGCCTGTGACGCTATAACA
>CAKSPW010000103.1 GCA_934486495.1 uncultured Clostridia bacterium | reverse complement strand
CACTGACCTGAAAACACAGGTGACATTCAGCCTCGTGAAGGGCAAGACCTACAATTTCGTGTTCTGGGCACAGGCAGCCGAAGGTGCGCCTTACGACGTCACCGACTTGAAGAACATCAAGATTTCTTACGAAGGAGCTGAAGCCAACGACGAGAAACGCGACGCATTCTATGCCACCCGCAAAGAGCTGAAAGTCAATGGTGCATTGACGGAAACCATTAAACTTTACCGTCCGTTCGCGCAGGTGAACTTCGGTACTGCCGACTATGAAGCAGCTGTTGCCGCAGGCGTGAAACCAGTCAAGAGCGTCTTCACGGCAACCGACGTGGCCACCATATTCGACACTTTCGAAGCTGAAGGTAAAGAAGCCAAAGATGTAGTCACTTTCACCGAATCTGCACTTCCTGGCGAAACGCTCGTCACCAAGGCCGGCGACTATAAGTGGATGACAATGAACTACATTATTCCAGTGGGCAAGCAAGGCGAGAAACACATTTCCAATGTTACTGCCGAGTTTATTCCTGAAACCGGTATAACCGTCAAAGCATCCTCGCCTCAGACTCCGGTTCAGAACAACTACCGCACCAACATTGTCGGCGACCTCCTCACCTCGCAGGTAATCTTCGATATTGAAATCGTCCCTATTTTCAATGAGCCTGACAATGACATTGACCTTGTCAATATCAAGAATGCGGAGTCGTTGAAAGCGCTCTTCGCCACTGGTGGTGAGGCAACATTGGCCGCTGACCTTGTGCTTGACGAGGCTGTTGCAGTGATGCCAGGCAAGGAAGCAACTCTCGACCTTAACGGCAAGACCATCAAGAATAATTCAAATAGTGTTGCTTTGGATGTTTATGGTAGTCTTGTCATCAACGGCGAAGGAACCGTAGATGGCGGCGAAGGCGGTGATAATGTTGCGGTTTGGTCTAGGCCGGGCGGTAAACTGACTATCAATGATGGTACTTATACTGTCGGTGCTGATGCTAATGGCTCTGGTAACTCAACTATTTATACTACTGGTGGTGATGTAATCATAAATGGTGGAACTTTCAGTACTGCTGCAAAATATGGGGGAAGATATTGGACTATAAATAAGCAGAATGGCTCAACCGGCAAGGTTGAAATCTATGGCGGTACATTCCCTGGATTTGATCCTGCTAATCCTAATACTGATGATGCTGCTTCTTATCTCGCTCCTGGCTACATTTCAGTGGAGACTAATGGCGTCTGGACAGTTGTCCGTGGCACAAAGCCTGTCGTTATGACGGCCGCAGAACTCCGCGCAACCCTTACAGCATTTACGAGTGCAGGCTCTGGTGACAATGTCATTGAAATTGGAAAAGACATTGTCCTGAAAGAGGGTGAAACCTGGACGCCTGCTAAAGTAGATGGTTATCATGGTGCCGGTGTGGTTACTGTGCTCGGTAATGGCCACAAGATTTCCGGACTTAATGCTCCTTTATTTGCTGGCGGTTTCGCAGGTAATTCAGGAATCATTGTCAAGGATCTTACATTGGATGGAGTTAAGATTAACGATGCTACCAGCAATTTGGGCATTGGTGCATTTGTCTGCGATGTGGATAGTATGCCTACGATTGAACTTGATAATTGTCATCTTACAAATTCTGAAATCATTTCTACCGGAGGTGCTCGTGTTGGTGGTCTAATCGGTTGGACCTCAGGCTATAATAACCCTAATGATGGACCGGTTGACACATATGTCAAGATTACCAAATGTTCGGTAGAGGAATGTAAACTTGAAGCTAAAGGTTCAGTAGGTGGTATTATCGGCCATGCCGGCTGTAACCCTGCGACATTCCACACTATCACAGATTGTGCAGTAAAGAATTGCGTTATTAATTCCACTGACGATGGTGGCTGGCGAGTAGGTGTAGTAGTCGGTACTGCAAATGTGGGCAAGTTGACAATCAATAACATCACCGAGTCCGGAAACAC
Source organism: uncultured Clostridia bacterium (assembly GCA_934486495.1). Classification (GTDB taxonomy): domain Bacteria; phylum Bacillota; class Clostridia; order UBA1381; family UBA1381; genus RGIG9115. Next base: position 3,320 of record CAKSPW010000103.1, on the reverse strand, counting down.
CATAACCCAGACCGGCAAGACCGCTCCTGAACACAGCAATCTCTACGGCAGATTCGTTCCCGGAACTACCGGTGAACTCGTCATTGACGGCGTTGCCCAGTAGGCGCCCCGAATTGCCTTTCTGTCAGTTCGCAGTTAATATAGTAACATTCAAAAAATAACCTGCATCATCTAAGGGAATCTTTTCGGTCTATATCTCTTTTCTCATCAGTCGTGTACGTCCAGTACACTCCTTCTTCGAAAAGAAATCTATCCTCGAAAATCTTCTCCTAATCTGAAGCAGGTTATTTTTTTCACGTTACATAACGGACATAGAACAATAACTCCCAAGCGAGGACCCTGCAATTCCGCAGCGCCCTCGCTTTCGTCTGTTACCTCGGTTTTTCTCCGATTTCCCTATTTCCCCTGACTCTCTCGTGCGCACTAAAACGTTTTCCACTCACGACAAGTCGAAAACCAATCACGACGTGCGCGGAAAACGTTTTAACGCTCACGCCAGAATGCTTCCATCGTCACGTTTTTCTGTTGCCTCTGCATTCGTCCCTCATCTCTGCTTTCTCTCTTTACTCTGTTACGTCCGCATTCTACTCGCCCCATTTCATTGTCCCTTTTCTCTGTTATCTCTATTGACCCCTTTTCTCTGTTTGCTCGGAGTCCTCTTTTGCTCTGTTTTCTCTGGTTTTCTCTATTTGCTCTAATTTCTCTCTTTACTTGACTCTGTTGCCTCTGTTTTTTTTCGAATTTCCCTGTTTTCCCTGCGACCTCTGTCTCTCTGCTTTCTCTCTTTACTCTGTTTTCTCTCCGATTTTCCTATTTCCTCAGACCCTCCCGTGCGTACTAAAACGTTTTCCACTCACAACAAGCCGAAAAACAATCACGACGTGCGCGGAAAACGTTTTAACGCTCACGCCGAAATGCTTCCATCGCCACGTTTTTCTGTTGCCTCTGCATTCGTCCCTCATCTCTGCTTTCTCTCTTTACTCTGTTACGTCCGCATTCTACTCGCCCCATTTCATTGTCCCTTTTCTCTGTTATCTCTATTGACCCCTTTTCTCTGTTTGCTCGGAGTCCTCTTTTGTTCTGTTTTTCTGATTTCCCTCATTTACTCTGTTACCTCTGTTTTTTTCGAATTTCCCTGTTTTCCCTGCGTCCTCTGTCTCTCTGCTTTCTCTCTTTACTCTGTTACGTCCGTTATCTCTGTTACATCCGCATTCTACTCGCCCCATTTCATTGTCCCTTTTCTCTGTTATCTCTATTGACCCTTTTTCTCTGTTTGCTCGGAGTCCTCTTTTGCTCTGTTTTCTCTGATTCCCCTCATTTATTCTGTTTCCTCTGTTTTTTTCGAATTTCCCTGTTTTCCCTGCGTCCTCTGTCTCTCTGCTTTCTCTCTTTCTCTCTTTACTCTGTTTTCTCTCCGATTTTACTATTTTCCCTGACTCTCCCGTGCGTAATAAAACGTTTTCCACTCACAACAGGCCGCAAAACAATCACGACGTGCGTAGAAAACGTTTTAACGCTCACGTCAGGCGACACTGAACATGACGTTCTGCCCCTCACACCAACCCCAGAATTCCATCCGCAAGACAAGCCCGGAAGTGGCGAAGGGTGGAGACGGCATTGGCTCCCGAAAAGAGGGGACCCACATCGTGGGGAGGACCGGCGGAATCCTTCGACACTTCCGGGCGTGATAAGATTTCTGCACATCATGCGTTGTTCCTTAGCGTGTCAAAAAACCAGTAAATTAATCAGTCTTTCGCAAAAAACACATAAGAAACATAAAAAGATGAGATTAATTTTTCGCCTCGTAATCCACTGAAAATTATAATTTTCGCATAAAGTTACAAGAATGTCACACGGAAGATAAAAATCATAAAAATCTGCACTTGGCAAGTCCACTTTCCGACGTTTTCGGAAAAATTTTACATACTATTGCAGCCTTGATTGACACAGGCGTTCATGCTTTCGTGACGCATAATGATGTCAACTATTTGTTTAATAAATTAAAAACTATAACTTTATGGTTGAAACAATCGAGGCTAGGTACATCGACCCCATGGTCGACTGGAGTTTCAAAAGACTATTCGGAACAGAAGTAAACAAGGACATTCTCATCGAATTCCTGAAAGTCATTTTCCCGGAATTCGACATTGAAGACATCACATATCTTCCGACCGAACAGTTGGGAATCATGGAAAAGGACCGCAGGGCTGTATTCGATGTCATTTGCAGAGCATCGAACGGAAAGGAATTCCTTGTCGAAGTCCAACGCGGCGCGCAAGAGCACTTCTTCGAGAGGGCATTGTTTTACACGTCCTTTCCGATTTTGAAACAGGGCAAAAAGGCTATGGAGAAAGAAGAGGGTGATCCGAAGAAACCCTGGAATTTTCGGCTCGACGGCGTGTTCTTCCTAGGCATATTGGATTACAAGCACTTGGAAGATGACCGGATAGAGCACCGATACTGGCTACGTGAGGGAACGACCGGCGAAACCATGACTGACAAACTGAAGTTCGTGTTCGTTGAGGTTGCGAAATTCGATAAGAGCGAGGATGAATTGACCACGGAGCTGGACAAATGGTTATACATGTTGAAAAACCTGTCAAGACTGCTGGATCGGCCGGCAGCTTTAAGAGACAAGATTTTCAAACGGTTCTTCGACGCCGCCGAGTTCGCCAGTCTCGATGATGAAGACAAGAAAAAATACATCAACAATATGCAGACTGCAAGGGATACATATAATCAAATCGAGTACGCAAAGAAAAAAGGTCGCGAGGAAGGCATGCTGGCAGGTATCGAGAAAGGACGTAGAGAAGTTGCAATGAACTTGTTACGGCTCAAATTGCCTGTTCCCGCAATCAGTGAAGCCACCGGACTCACCGAGGAAGAAGTCGCTGGTTTGAAGGAAAACTGATGCCGGTGATATCATTCCTCGTGGCTTGCATGGCGACTTATTTTGGCTACGGCACTTCCGGGCGTGCAACCAACATTCCTAAAAACTCGAATAGGAGAATTCCGCCCTTTGTGAAAAATCTAGAAGAGGTGTCGTAAGCGTCTCCTCGGTTACGTTTTCAGTTTTCCCGTGCGTACTAAAACGTTTTTCACTCACAATAAGTCGAAAAACAGTTACGACGTGCGTAGAAAACGTTTTAACGCTCACGCCAGGCCACACTGAACATGACGTTCTGCCTCTCACACCAACCCCGGAATTCCATCCGCAAGACAAGCCCGGGCGGTGGCGGGGTCCTGGAGGCATGGTCGCCCATGACCTTGTGAAGGCCGCTGAAAAAGTCCTCTTGATAGCATAGGAAGCACACTCAAAT
>CAKSPW010000102.1 GCA_934486495.1 uncultured Clostridia bacterium | reverse complement strand
GAAATAAGAAATGCACTTGCGGCGTTTTTGTTTCGAGGTGACGATGTTTTTAAGGAAATATCAACTCTTTCCGGAGGCGAAAGAGCGAGAGTTTTGCTTGTGAAGCTTATTTTGAAAAAGGTAAATTTTCTTATAATGGACGAGCCTACCAACCATCTCGATATACATTCGCGCGAGGCGCTCGAGGAAGCGCTTTCGGGCTACGGCGGAACTATGCTTATGGTGTCGCATGACAGATATTTTATAAATAAGCTGTCAGACAGAATTCTGTATCTTACAAGCGGCGGTATTACATCTTATATGGGAACGTATGATGATTTTTGTGAAAAGCAGAAAGTGGCAGTACAGACGGATGATAAAAAAACCGAGAAAAAAGGTGCGGAGGATTACAGAGAAAGAAAGCGCAGAGAGTCCGAAAAGAGAAAGCGTCTTAATATGCGCACTCGAACAGAGGATGAAATTGAAAAGCTTGAAAACGAAAATACAAAACTTTCGGAATTGCTTCTGACGGACGAGATTGCAACCGATTACGAAAAGGCGGCGCAGATTTCAAAGGAGCTTGAAGAAAATGAAAAGGAGCTTACATCTCTTATGGAAAAATGGGAGGAGCTTTCGCTTGAGATAGAAAAGGAGCAGTAAATGAGAGCTGTTATACAAAGAGTAAAGCATTCGTCTGTATGCGTTGACGGCGAAACGGTCGGGAAAATAGGAGCGGGACTTTTAATTTTGGTCGGTGTTTCTCCCGATGACGATGAAAGCGATATAGATTATATTGTTAAAAAATCAATCGGACTTCGTATTTTCGAGGACGAGGATGAAAAAATGAATTTGAGCGTTTCGGATATAGGCGGAGAAATCCTGCTTATTTCTCAGTTTACGCTTTTCGGAGATTGCAGAAAGGGCAGACGTCCGAGTTTTGCAAGCTCATGTGAGCCGGTTAAGGCTGAAAAAATGTATAATGAATTGATACGGAAAATGCGTGATACCGGTATAAAAACAGAGTGCGGCATTTTCGGCGCCGATATGAGGGTTGACCTTATGAACGACGGACCGGTAACAATTCTTTTGGACAGTAAAAAACTATTTTAAATAAAATTAACGAGGGGTAAGGAAAAAATGGAGCAAATGTCCCGAACACAAGCAAGAGAAAAGGCATACGAGGTTATATTTATGATTGAGCTTTGCGACAGCATAGACTGCGAGCTTGACATACTTTCCGAGGAGCTTAAGGACCATAAAAAGCATATGAAATATGTCAGCAGTGTTGTAAAAGCCGTATCTGATAATCTTGAGGAAATTGACGGTATCATTTCCGAAAATCTCGATAAAAGCTGGAGCATAAACAGACTTTCAAAGATGAGTATTGCAGTGCTTCGTCTTGCGGTTGCGGAAATTAAGTATCTCGGAGATATTCCGGCCGCCGTATCGATTAACGAGGCTGTTGAGCTTTCAAAGAAATACGGCGATGAAGGCGAACCGTCATTCATAAACGGCATTTTAAGCAAGCTTGTAAAATGAAAACACTCGGATTCGATACAAGCAATTATACAACAAGTGCCGCATTGTATGACGGAAAAAGCTTTATAAGTTCAAGAAAAATATTGCCTGTAAAGGACGGCGAGCGCGGACTCAGACAAAGTGACGCGCTTTTTCAGCATATAAAACAGCTTCCGGAAATTATTGACGGCTTGGGCGAAATCGGCAAAATAGGAGCTGTCGGAGTAAGCACAAGACCGAGAAGTGTTGAGGGGTCGTATATGCCGGTGTTTCTTGCCGGAATATCGTTTGCAAAAACGGCGGCGAGTGTTTTGGGTGTTCCGCTTTTTGAGTTCAGTCACCAGGACGGTCATATAATGGCGGGGATTTATTCGTCGGGCGCTTTGGAGCTTTTGGATAAACCGTTTTTGTCTGTTCATTTATCGGGAGGCACAACCGAAATTCTGAAAACGAGATTTACGGGGCGTGGATTTGACTGCAAAATAGTCGGTGCGACAAAGGATATAAGCGCAGGTCAGGTTATAGACAGAACGGGAGTCAGACTTGGATTTAAGTTTCCGTGCGGAAAGGCTCTTGATAAGCTTTCCGAAAATACCGATAAGGGTGAGAAGTATCCGATAAGTGTAAAAAACGGCTTTTTTAATTTTTCGGGACTTGAGGCAAAGGCAAATCAAAGTGTGCAAAGCGGAGAAAAAATCGCACGCGGAGTTTTTGATGCGATAGGTGAAACGCTTGTAAGAGCGGTTGACTATTGCATGGAAAGCGAAGGGACGGACAGCGTTCTTTTTGTCGGCGGTGTTGCGTCGAATATGATTATAAGAGAGAGAATAAACAGCGCTTTCGGCATGGGAGCGTATTTTGCTTCAGCTGAGCTGTCAACGGACAATGCGTGCGGAATTGCGATGCTTGCACACTGCCGCCAGCATGATAAAAATGAGGACTGAAATGGAAATAAAAACTGCAACCGTTTCACAAATTACAAATTACATGAAACGGATTTTTGAAAACAATGCAATACTAAATAATGTTTGGATAAAAGGCGAAATCTCGAATTTTAAGCTTCATTATTCGGGGCATATGTATATAACGCTCAAGGACGAGGGTGCCGTTTTAAAGGCGGTAATGTTTAAAAGCGCTGTCAGGGGACTTTCGTTTATGCCCGATAACGGTATGAAAGTGCTTGCACGCGGCAGAATAAGCATTTACGAGCCTACGGGTGCATATCAGCTTTATATTGACGAGATGAAACAGGACGGTATCGGCGACCTGTACGCAAAATTTGAGCTTTTAAAAAAGAAGCTTCAAAGTGAGGGACTTTTCGATACATCGCATAAAAAACAAATACCTGCATTTCCCGGAAGAATAGGCGTTTGCACCGCAACAACAGGTGCGGCGGTAAGAGATATAATAAACGTTGCAACAAGACGTTTCCCGTATGCCGAAATTGTAATCTATCCCACGATTGTTCAGGGCGCGCAGGCGGCAGGGTCGATTTGCGATGCAATAGAATACTTTAATGCTAAAAAAGATACAGATGTTTTAATTGTCGGCAGAGGAGGCGGCTCGATAGAGGATTTATGGGGATTTAACGAGGAGGCTGTTGCATACGCTATTTACAACTCGGAAATTCCCGTTATATCGGCGGTAGGTCATGAAACGGATTTTACAATTGCCGATTTCGTTGCCGATATGCGTGCTCCAACACCGTCTGCGGCGGCTGAGATTGCCGTTCCGTCCGCTTTAGAGCTGTACTCGAAAATAAATACTCATATCGGACGACTTCAAAAAGCAATTTTAAGAAGTAACGAGAACAGACGGCTTCGTGTTGCATCGTTTAAGGTAAAGCGACTCGATGATATGCTTGCGTCATACCGCATGAAAGCAGACAGCTGTATTGTGAGGGCAAAGAACAAGACGGAGAATATTATACTTGAAAAACAAAAAGGGCTTTCTTCGCTTGCCGCAAGACTTGACGCACTGAGTCCGCTGTCGGTTATGGCGAGGGGATATTCCGTTGCAATGCTTGACGGAGGCAGAGTTATAAAAAGTGTAAATGATTTAAAGAAAAACGATAGATTTACTTTAAGACTTAAGGACGGGACTAAAAATTGTCGCGCAGAGGAATAAATTCGGGGGTGTTTTAATATGAATTTTGAGGATACAATGGCGGAGCTTGAAAAAACGGTTTCCATGCTTGAGAGCGGAGATGCAACGCTTGATGAGTCGCTTGAGCTTTTTGAAAAGGGGATAAAGCTTTCAAAGCAGTGCCAAAGAATGCTCGATAAAGCCGAAAAAAAGGTGAGCGTTTTGATGTCTGACGGTGCGGACGGGAAAAAGGAAGTGCCGTTTGAGGAAGAATGAGGATAAGAGAATGAACAAAATATTTGAAAACTACAAAAAGCTTGCCGATGAAATGCTTACAAAATATAATCCTGTCAGACCGAATTTACAAAAGGTTATATATGAGGCTATGAATTACAGCCTTTCGGCGGGCGGCAAAAGATTAAGACCGGCGCTTTTAATGGAATTTAACAGAATATTCGGCGGAGATGCGAATGCTGCACTTCCGTTTGCGTGTGCGCTTGAATATATTCACACATATTCGCTTATCCATGACGATTTGCCGGCGATGGATAATGATGATATGCGTCGCGGCAAGCCGACCTGTCACAAGGTATACGGCGAGGCAAATGCCGTTTTGGCAGGTGATGCGCTTCTTACAAAGGCTTTTGAGCTTATGGCTGAATGTGATTTTGATGACAAAGCAAGACAGCTAAGGGCAATTGCCTGTATTGCCGAGTCTGTCGGAACAGAGGGAATGATAGGCGGTCAGGTTATAGATATTCAAAGCGAGAATAAAAGCATACCGTACGAAACGCTTAAAACCCTGCACAGTCTTAAAACAGGTGCGCTTATTAAGGCGGCATGCGTCGGCGGCGCAATACTCGGCGGAGCAAGCGAGGGAGAAATTTCAAAAGTCAGCGACTATGCGGTAAATCTCGGAATAGCGTTTCAGATAAGAGATGATATTTTAGATGTTATCGGAAGCGCCGAAGAACTTGGAAAGCCGATTGGCAGTGACAGCGAAAGCTGTAAAAATACGTATGTATCGCTGTTCGGTCTTGAAAAATCCGAGGAGCTTTGCAGGGAATATACCGAAAAGGCAATTAGCGCTCTCGATAATCTCCCGGATACCGAAAACTTAAAGCTGCTTGCCGAGGAAATGGTAAACAGAACTTATTGAGGTGGAATATGAATTACTTATTGGAGTTTATGCAAAACGATATACTGTGGACTGCCGTTATCGGATGGTTTACGGCTCAGGTGTTAAAGGTGATATTTGTATTTGCGGAGGATAAAAGACTTAATTTCAAAAGATTTATAGGCTCCGGCGGTATGCCGAGCTCACATTCGTCGTTTACGGTATCGCTTGCGTCATCGGTCGGATTTTGCGAGGGATTTAACAGTGTTAGCTTTGCAATATGTCTTTGCATGGCACTTGTTGTTATGTATGATGCGGCAGGAGTCAGAAGAAGTGCCGGTCAGCAGGCTAAAATCCTAAACAGAATTGTTGACGAGTGGGAGAGGGGCGATTTCTCACATACGGAGAAAAAGCTGAAGGAATTGCTCGGTCACACGCCGATTGAGGTTGTGGCAGGTGCCGTGTTGGGATTTATGATAGCAATAATAAGATTTGCGTGATAATAATATTGCCGATTAAGACGGCTTGGTATAAATCCGCACGCCGAAATTCAGCATGGGCAATCAGCTTTGCGAAGAAGCGGTATCACGCAAAACGGCGATGGTTGCAAG
>CAKSPW010000101.1 GCA_934486495.1 uncultured Clostridia bacterium | reverse complement strand
GTGTACCGTGGGCTAAAAACAGTATTTTGGAATTGCATAAGCTCGGTATTGTAAACGGTAAAAGCAAAACGGAATTTGTTCCGGAGGATAATGTGACAAGAGAAGAATTCCTGAAAATGCTGCTGTGTGCATTTAACCTTTCAAGTGAGGGAGAAAATGTATTTGAGGACGTTGATCCGAACGCATGGTATTATAAATACGTAATCAGCGGATATAATCTCGATATTATAAGCGGAGAAAGCGAAACAGTGTTCGGTATCGGAAACAATATCACACGTGAGCAGATGGCAACAATGAGTTACAGACTTCTCAAGAGCATGAAATACGAATTGCCGACAGACGCACTTTCAACCTTTGACGACAGCAGTGATATAAGCAGTTATGCTGTAAAGCCTGTTTGCGTGCTTTCACAGCTTAATATCATAAACGGCATGGGCGACAACAATTTTGCGCCTGCTAAGTTTGCTTCACGTGCGGAAGCGGCTGTTATAATACACAGACTGTATAATCAGTTTAAAAAATAAATCGCATATCCCGGACGGGATAATCAACAGTGAAAATATCGATTTGGCTGTGGCATAAATTGCGTAAACTTTGCCATACTTTCTAAGGATAATAAATAAGAAATACAGAAGAAAAATAAGCTTTTCCACAGTCAAAACGATGTTTTATATAAAACACAAAGTATTTAAGCAATTTGAGAACAATGTTCTTCACTTTGAACAAATCCCCTTTATAAGAACCTCCGAAATGATCATATTCGTTTCGGAGGTTTTGACTATCGCGAATAAAAAGCGGAGATACATATAAAAGTCAAAGAAAAATCAATTCAGTTTTTGGAAAAAACAGATTTTCTTTTTTGCCGGTCTTGACATGTGACCGATTTTGTGTTATATTATAGTTATGGGCAGAATTTTTAATTTAGAATAAAGTTCGTAAAAAGCTGACAGCTATGCCGTTTTATCTGATGTGTTTTTGAAATTTACGCAAAAATATTGCGGATGTTCTTTTTTTGTCAATTACAAATCTATTATATATAAGGGAGCCTAAGAATGAATAAAAGCGTGCTGAAAAATTTACTCAAAAACAAAATATATCATAAATATATACGCATCAGTGCGGTTCTTTTAATTGCTCTGTTTTTCATAAACTGTATAGGCATGGGAATGACAATAAAAAAGGCACGCAGTCAAAACATAGAAAACAGCCGTCTTGATATTAAAAACAAGCAGCTGCAAATTTCAACGGCGCTCGGCAACGTGGAACAGTGTGCTCAGGAGCTGGCGCTTGATAACGGTTTGAATAATTTTAAATATTCGGCAAATAATCCGCAGGCGGTCGTGGAGCGGGTAAACGATATTAAACCGTTTGGTATGCATAAGGGAATAAATGATTTTATAGCAACCGTTTACATATATATTCCAAAACAGGATATTGTTATTTCGCAGGACGGAAAGTTTACGGCAAGGGAATACTACGGAATGTCAATAAAACAGACCGGTGAGAGCTTTGAAAATTGGTCGGAGCGTATCGGAGGGGTGTATTTTGACAATTTTGAAAACGAGCATTCTTATTTTAACGGACAGCGGATTTTGGAAACAATTGAATATAAGCAGTCGTATCCGTTCGGCGCAAATCCTGCCGGCACGATTGTAATTGTTATAGATTATAATGCATTCAACAGGTTTTGCGGAAATGTTGATTTGGGCGATAAGTCATTATTTGTTGTTGATAAAAAGGATAAGGTTATTTATCGTGCCGGAAGCGAAAAGCATGAACTTCGCCGGGAATACATTGATATGGACGCAAGTGCTGTTTCAAAGATGATGTCGTCGACGGTTGTGTTTAAAAGTGAAAATGACGGATATAAGTTTATAAGCGTCGAACAGTCAAATGAGCTGAACCGAAATTTGGGGGGAATACTTCTTTTTGACTTTGTTTGCATACTCGTATTTTTGTTTGTCGGTTTTTTGATTTGCTTTTACATGGCTTATAATGCCTCCGATCCGCTTATGAAGCTTGAAAAGGTGATAACAAGATACGGTGAGGACTCTCCCGACGGAGATTTTGAAAGCATGTATAAAAAGATTGTAGGAGCGTTTGAAAGCAACCAAGTTGCCGAAAAGCTTATAGAGAATCAAAAAGAATCGGTAAAAAATAATGAACTTCGTAAACTTTTGCATAATCAGGGTGATGCGGTTAAGGCTGTATTTTACGATTTGAAGGAATTGGGCGTAACGTTTGAAAATGATTTGTTTATGATTGCCGAAATCTCAATAGAATCGGGCAAAAATATCGATACAAATACGGCTATTCTTATTAATGAAATGATTAAGCATCAGATTTTGGCTAAATTTGAAAATGTGTGCCGTTTTGAACTGATAGAGGATAACATTGAAGAACTGATTATTATATTCAATATGAAAAGGCATGATACGGAGTCGGAAATTATATCGCTTCTTTCCGAGCTTGACGACATGATTATAATGGATTACGGGGTGTCCGCTTATATAGATGTTGGCGGCGTTCATGACCGTGATAAGATTTATTGCTCTTATTACGAAATAAAGGAATGCAAGGAATACAGAATGTACAGCGGCACAGGCAGAGTACTGCAATATTCAAAACTTAAAAACAGCAGATCAAATTATTTTTATAATTCTGAAAAGGAAAATGAGCTTATAAGATATGTTGTAATGGGTAATGCTCAAAGTGCGCTTCAATGCTTTGACGAGATGATTACGCTGCACAATGACTGTTCGTTGATAGTTTTAAAGTGCCTTTACTTTAATCTTCTCGGAACCATGTTTAAAATTCTTGATTCGGGTAATGTTGCAATTGCTGAGGAAATTGAAAAAAAGTATGATTTTAATGTTTTGCTTCAGTGCAAGGACATGGTAGGGCTGGAGAATGAAATAAGAAGTATGATACAGTCTATATGTGATGATATTAAGGCGAGCACTATGGAGAAAAAGAATAATCTTACGCGTGCCATACTTGTATATATCGGAGATAATTATCAAAACAATGCCATGAGTCTTGAAATGCTTGCAGACGAGTTTAAGCTTAACTACACATATGTTTCTCATTTCTTCAAAGAGCAGATTGGTGAAACATTCGGAAATTATATTACAAAACTTAGGATAGATAAGGCGAAAAAGCTTTTGCTCGAAACAAATAAAAGCATAGGAGAAATAGCCGAAAATGTTGGATACACAAACAGTACGGTATTTATCCGAAACTTCAAAAAGCTTGAAGGAATGCCGCCCGGACAGTACCGTGAAAATACGGAATAATAATAAATCAAAAAAATGTACAACAAAAATATACGCATAAAAAACCGCTGTTTACGGGCATATCCAAAAAATTAACGATTTACAGAAACGTTTGCTTAGTGCTATAATAATAGCATAAAAAGCAGACGTTTTTGTTTTTGGACTATTCAGTAAAAGGAGGACTTAATTTTATGAGTAATACGAGTCAAATAAAATTAAAACGCAAAAATGAGACATTTGGTGCAGAAATGAAAAAAAATTATATGGTGTACCTGATGGCAATTCCCGGGTTGCTCGCCTTATTCATTTTTTGCTATATGCCTATTTTCGGATTGATTATTGCGTTTAAAAAATATTCTCCGGCGCAGGGGGTTTTCGGAAGTCAGTGGGTAGGATTGAATAACTTTGCAAAATTTTTCGGAAGTCCGTATTTCGCAAGATGTTTAAAAAACACGCTTGGTATCAGTCTTTACAATTTGGCATTGGGATTTCCGGCACCGATTATACTTGCTTTGCTTTTAAATGAGCTTAGGTGCAGTTTGTTTAAAAGAACGGTTCAAACCGTTACATACATTCCGCATTTTATATCGATGGTTGTTATTGCAGGTATCATAATTGATTTTACATCATCCGACGGAGTAATAAATGTCATTTTATCATTCTTCGGATTTGAACGGACAAATCTTCTTATGCGCCCCGAGCTTTTTAAAACAATATTTGTTCTGTCTGAAATATGGCAAAGCGTCGGATGGAGTTCTATTATTTATATGGCGGCTCTTACAAACATAGATTCGAGTCTTTATGAGGCTACAATGATTGACGGTGCAAATCGCTGGAAGCAGACGCTGCACGTTACAATCCCCGGTATTGTTCCTACCATAGTAACGCTGTTTATTTTGCAGCTCGGTCAAATCATGAGTCTTGGTTACGAGAAGATTATACTTATTTATAATCCGACAATTCTTGAAACAGCGGAAACAATATCAACATATGTTTACAGCAAAGGTCTTGTGGATATGGATTACAGTTACGCAACGGCAGTCGGATTGTTTAACTCCGTTATAAATCTTGTACTCGTACTTGGCGCAAACAAACTCAGCAGAAAGCTTACCGGCGCCGGATTGTGGTAATTTGGGAGGATTGACAAAATGAAAGCAAGAAAAATTAACATACCGTTTGAAATTTTTAATACATTATATATGCTCATGATGATTGTCATAACATTATATCCTCTTTATTATATTGTAATGGCTTCATTTTCAGACCCGTCGCTTCTTATTCAGCACAGAGGCCTGCTGTTTCGGCCGTGCGGATTTTCAACCTTGGGATATGAAGCAGTGCTTAAAAATCACGAAATATATGTAGGCTACGGAAATACACTTATTTATGTAATTGTAGGAACGGCTTTGAGTTTGATTGTATCGTCGCTTTTTGCATATGCACTCACGAAAAAGAACATAAAATACGGCAAGCAAATGACATTGTTTGTAATTATAACGATGTTTTTCTCGGGTGGAATGATTCCGATTTATCTTGTTGTTCGCGGAATAGGTTTGCTCAACACACGCTGGGCGGTAATACTGCCGAGTATGATTAATGTCTTTAACCTTATAATATTAAAAACCTCGTTTATGAGTATCCCCGACAGCATTACCGAAGCGGCTACAATAGACGGAGCAAACGATTTTATAATATGGGGAAGAATCATAATGCCGCTTTCAACGGCAACAATTGCGGTATTTGTGCTGTATACGGGAGTAGCGTATTGGAACGGATGGTTTAACGCCATGATTTACTTAAAGAAAAGAACGCTGTACCCCTTGCAATTGTTTCTCAGAGAAATCATTGTAAATTCAAGTACAAGTGATATGGCAAATAACCTGGGTACGGGACAGTCGGCATCGCTTGAGGAGGTAATAAAGTATTCTACAATCATAGTATCAACCGTACCGGTTTTGTGTATTTATCCGTTTGTTCAGAAATATTTTGTAAGTGGTGTTATGATAGGTGCGGTAAAGGGTTAATTTAGATTTTAATGAAAATTAAAATAAAA
>CAKSPW010000100.1 GCA_934486495.1 uncultured Clostridia bacterium | reverse complement strand
GTACACTGTTTTTGCACCGCACGTTGTATCACCGCTTTCAAAAGAATTTGAACAAAATCTGCACGATTTTGCAGCTGTCTGCCGTGTGGTAAACGGTATGCGTCATTTTTCAATAGGTGTATTGGGTGCGAGAACATCAAAATTCAAAACGGTCAGATATGATGAAATAACGCTGCAAAAGTACGGTATCACCTGCGAAACCTTTGATTTGTCAGATTTATTTTGGAGAGTGGAACAGTACACAGATGATGATAAAAAAGTGCATGACAGAAAAGAGCACCTTAAAAATTATACAGACTTTTCACTTGTACCTGATGAAAAACTTACTGCTCTTGCCAAAGTATCGGTTGTGATTGACGATTATATGAGAGAGTTCCGCCTTGACTGTATAACGCTCCGCTGCTGGGAGGAAATGCAGACGGTTCTCGGTGTCGCTCCATGTGTGCTTTTAAGTGAATTAAACGACAGAGGTATTGTTGCGTCATGTGAAATTGACCTTTGTTCCGCAATTAATATGTACTCAATGCAGCTTGCAACGGGTAAACCGACAGCCTGTCTTGACTGGAACAACAACTACGGTGATGATGAAAACAAGGTGATTTTGTTCCACTGCGGTTCAACGGCACAAAAGCTGATGAAATCAAAAGGACTTGTTACCGACCATAAAATGTTTGCAAAAGGCTGTCCGGGCTGCGGCTGGGGTGCAAATGAGGGCAGAATCGCCTCATTTCCAATGACGCTTTCAAATTGTAAAACAGAGGACGGTAAGCTGACATTCTATGTTGACGAGGGTGAGTTTACCGATGATGATATAGAAAAAGAATTTTTCGGCTGCGGCGGTGTTGCAAAAATTCCCGATTTGCAGCGTAAGCTGATAAAGCTCGGAAGATGCGGGTTCAGACATCACACAACTGTCGGAGTTGGACATATATCAATGATTTTAAAAGAAGCATTTGAACATTATTTAGGCTATGATGTTATGGAGTTATAAATATGAAAAGCAATATATTAATCGGAGGACTCGACATTGGCACAAGCGGCTGCAAAATCGCATTGTATGACGCAGACGGTAATTTTGTGCGTGATGAATATACCGAGTATAATGTGTCAAGAAACAGCGGTAACCATGAAATTGATGCAAAAGAGATTTTCAATGCTGTAAAAAAGGTTATAAAAGCCGCCGACTGCAAAAACATGGCGGCGATAGCCGTAACAAGCTTCGGAGAAACCTTTACAATGCTTGACGAAAATGATGAACCTTGCGCACCGTCCATGCTGTACACCGACCCGAGAGGAAAAGAGCAATGCGAAAGGTTAATAAATCAATTCGGTGCGGAAAAACTCGCATTTAAGACAGGTGCAAAAACACACGAAATGTACTCAATGCCGAAAATAATGTGGATAAAAGAAAATATGCCCGATAATTTTAACCGTGCAAAGAAAATTCTTTTGATGCAGGACTATATTGTGTATATGCTGTGCGGAATATGTCAAATTGATTATTCTCTTGCGGCAAGAACTATATGCTTTGATATTGAAAATAAATGCTGGGATAAAGAAATCCTATCTTTTTCGGAAATTGACGAAAAGCTTTTGTCCGTACCTGTTCCGACAGGCTCTCCGGCAGGAAAAATCAAGCCGCAGCTTGCGCATGAACTCGGTATTTCGGTGGATTGTATTATAGGAAACGGTGCGCATGACCAGATTGCTGCGATGTGCGGTGCAAATATATCAACAAATGAACAGGTTATGGACGGAACGGGTACGGTAGAGTGTGTGCCTGTATTGTTCGATGATATTCCAAAAGACTATGAACTGTATAATATGGGATATTCTCTTGCACCGCACCCGAACGGCGGTTATGCGTGCTATGTTCTGTCATACACTGGCGGTGCAACCTTGAAATGGTTTCGTGATAATTTTTCCGATACGGGTTATGCCGAACTTGATAAAACGGTAAAGGGAAACCCGACAGACATCTTGATTATGCCGCATTTTGCAGGAGCGGCAACACCGTATATGGACACAAATTCAAAAGCGGCGATTTTGGGGCTAACCTTTGAGCATACCAAAAGCGATATTTATAAGGCGCTCATGGAGGGAACGGCTTATGAAATTGCACTGAACCTTGAAATACTTAAAAAAAGAGGGCTTTCGGCACGGTCGGTAACGGCAACGGGAGGCGGCGCAAAGTCCGATGTTTGGCTGCAAATTAAAGCAGATGTTTTGGGACTTCCGGTAACTGCGCTTAACTGTAAGGAAATCGGAAGTGCGGGAACGGCTTTTATGGCGGGATATGCGGCCGGCATATATGAGAAAAATATAATGCTTGCAAAACCGAGAAAGACATTTTATCCGAATAATGCAAGACATGAATACCATAAAAAGCAGCTTTCAAAATATAAAAGAATCTACAATGCGGCAAAGGAGGTTATGACAGATGAATAAGTATGTTGGACATCAGGGACAGATAAGCGGCGTTGACGAGGTAATATTAGCAAAAGGAAAAGGCAAGGGTATGACGCTTTTACAGGCACGAAACGGAATGGGTCTTGAGATTACTTTTTCTGCCGACCGTGCGATGGATATTTCGAGAGTTACGCTAAAAGGTGATAATTTAGGCTATTTTTCGCCGTGCGGATATGTTTCGCCGAGCTTTTATGATAACCGCCATGCGGGATTTTTAAAATCTTTTACTGCCGGATTTATGACAACGTGCGGACTTACGGCTGTCGGCTCACCCTGCACCGATAACGGTGAGGAGCTTCCGCTGCACGGCACAATAGCGAACACACCGTGCGAAAATTATTCTTACAGTGAAACGGAAAGTGAAATAATTGTAAAAGCGGAAGTACGAGATGCGGCGATATTTGCGCACCAATTAATTTTGATGAGGGAATACAGAATTTCAAAAACAGAAAACAAGGTGTCGCTTTGCGATAAAATCAAAAATATCGGCTCTGCCGAAACACCGTTTGAGGTGCTGTATCACTGCAATATAGGCTATCCGCTTTTGTCGGAAAATACGGTTTTGGATATTCCGTCAATGAAGACAGAACCACGAAACGAACACGCAAAAAGCGGACTTGCCAACTGCCTCAAAATGGAAAAGCCGCAGTTAGGATATGAGGAAATGTGCTATTATCACACATTACAAAACGGCAGAGTATCGGCATATAACCCCGATATTAATAAACGAGTTGCAATTTCTTTCGATGTAAGGGAGCTGCCATATTTTGTCGAATGGAAGATGATGGGCGAGCATGACTATGTTCTCGGTTTAGAGCCGGGCAACTGTCTGCCCGACGGGAGAAACATCATGCGTGAAAAATGCCTGCTTGAATTTTTAAATCCGAATGAGGAAAAAATACACCATATTGAATTTAATTTTACGGAGGAATAACAATGCTTGTAACATTAAAAAATATTTTAAAAATCGCTGAGGCAAAAAAGTGTGCGATAGGCTCGTTTAATACGCCGAATTTTGAAAGTTTAAAAGCTGTTATCGGCGCAGCGGAGGAATTGAATCAGCCGGTAATCATAATGCATGCACAGGTTCACGAGGAAATGGGCCTTTGCAAAATGGACGAAATTGCACCGATAATGCTGTTTATGGCAGACCGTGCGAGCGTACCTGTATGCGTACATTTAGACCACGGTACGGACCTTGATTATGTGAAAAAGGGACTTGATTTGGGCTTTACATCAGTTATGTATGACGGTTCGACACTGCCTGATGAAATAAACTTTGCAAATACTGCAATTGCTGTTGAAATGGCACATGAAACAGGTGCAAGCGTTGAGGCGGAAATCGGTTCAATGGGCGCAAGAGAATCGGGAGTTGAGGGCGGCGAAAGTATTTACACAACGCCGTCTGCGGCAAAGAAATTCTCGCAGGAAACGGGAATTGACGCTTTGGCGTGTGCATTCGGAACGGCTCACGGAATTTATTTAAAAGAGCCGAAGCTTGACTTTGCACGGCTTGATGAAATTAACAAAATCACAAACGTACCGATAGTAATGCACGGTGGCAGCGGTGTTAGCCACGAGGATTACAGAAAAGTAATATCGCTTGGTGTGCGAAAAATCAATTACTATACATATATGGCAAAGGCAGGCGGAGAAGCTGTTTCGGGCAAGAAATACGGACAGTTCCATGATGCGGCAAATGATGCGATTGCGGCAATGAAAGCCGATGTAAAAAATGCGATAAAGGTATTTTGCGGTGAGTAAAGATATGAAATATGTATCACATCACGAAAGCGTGAATGAACTTGCTTTTGTAATGGAAAACGATAAAATCCGGGTGACTCAGCACTATGATTTTTTTGAGAATATTAAGCTTCACACCGATACAATAAATACAACGGCACAAAAGCCACCGGGTTTTTGCACTTACTTCGTATTTATTATATCACAAAATCGGTTAAGATGTATATAAGAGTAATAATTTTTTTAACCGATTTTCACACGCAACGTTCATTCCAAAACTTTTATCCGAAAAATAATGCACCGCTTTTTTACGTTTTTAGGTCAAAAGCGGTGCATTTCATAATATATACTTTTCTGATAAAAGCCATGCAAGTATTTTACGCTGTAAAAAAAATTGGATGCAAAAAAGCTCAGACCGCCAAAAGGTAATTCCGCATAAATAAAACAAATAATAAAATTGTATATTTAATTTGGTTTTTCTTGATTTAAACGCCTTTTTGCTGCGAACACCGTGATTCCGGTCACAGGTAACAGCCTGCCGCACGCCCGTGCGATCGGGTATATACATACGCCGTTGGGCTTAGTTTATCCGTTCCGAAAATTTTTTTTCATATCCCCTAAAAATGGACTGCAAGATTTTTTACAGCCTATTTTATTTTAAGAACATATGCAAAAGCTTGTCATAGAGTTCACTGTTATACGGCTGATAGCGCATAGGCAGATCAAGCCATGTTTTTTTGTCAACAATGGATTTTGTATGCGAAAAAGCGTCAAATCCGGCTTTGCCGTGATATGCGCCTATACCGCTTTCGCCGACGCCGCCAAACCCCATACTGCTTGTTGCAAGATGAATTATGACGTCATTTATACAGCCGCCGCCAAAGGTGGATTCATCGGTTATGCGGCGAATGTTGGCTTTATTGTGTGAAAAGATGTACATTGCCAGCGGTTTGGCATGTGTTTTCAGCTTTTCAACAACAGCATTAAAATCATCGAATACAATAACCGGCATAATCGGTCCGAAAATTTCTTCACCCATAACCGCATCGTTTTCCGTTACATTATCCATAACCGTCGGTGCAATCCGCAATGACTGTATATCGGTTTCACCGCCGTATACGACTTTACTTTTATCAATAAGTCCGCAAAGACGCGTAAAATGCTTTTCATTTACGATTTTGCCGTAATTGCTGTTTTTCAGAGGGTTGTCTCCGAATTGCAGTTTTATTTGT
>CAKSPW010000099.1 GCA_934486495.1 uncultured Clostridia bacterium | reverse complement strand
TACCTGTTCATAGTTATCACATAAAATTACACGCATATAAATATCTCCCGTCAAATTTTTTCAATTATTTTCTTAAGCTCGTCTTCCTTTGTTTTCAAATCGCTTACAAGCTTAAACTGATTTCTCGCTCTGTCAAGATTATGATGTTCGCGGTGAATTTTAAAGTATGTATCACCGTTTAAGTAATCGGTCAAAAATCTTATACCGCACTCATATGTCAAAAGTCTGACTGACATAGGCAAATATTCAAGCTCTGTCTCAGTCAAAAACTCCTTCATCTGTGAGCAATATCCCTTTGCAAACGCTTCAAACGCAGCAGCGTTAAAGTTTACAATATCAAGATTTGTTTCATCCTCGGCAGCCGTCGAACCGCCCATTCTCAGCGCATCGCCGAAATCATAAAGCGCACTTCCCGGCATAACCGTATCAAGGTCGATTACGCAAACGGCTTCTTCCGTATTTACATCAAAAAGGATGTTGTTTATTTTCGTATCGTTATGTGTTACTCTTACCGGAATATTCCCCTTTGCAATTTCATTTACAACTGTACCGGCAAAATCAGAATTAGAAAGCGCAAATTCAATCTCCGCTTCAACGCTTGCCCTTCTTCCGGCACGGTCTTCCTCAATTGCGGTCTTAAGCGCCTCAACTCTTTTCGGAGTGTCATGAAAATTCTTAATTGTTTCATGCAGCTTCTCAACCGGGAAATCATCAAGCATTCTCTGGAATTTTCCGAATCCGACTCCGGCATTGTGAATATTTTCAAGAGTAACGGAATTTTCTATACTCTTTGTGTTCTCGATAAAGTTATAAACTCTGAACACGTTGTTATCATCGTATCTGTAATAATTTTTTCCGTCATTGGTTTTGAGAACCTTAAGCGTTTCACGTTCGGGATTACCGCCCGCAGCAACGATTTTCTTTCTCAAAAAGCTCGTCACGTTATCTATATTTTCCATCAGCTCATCAGGATTTTTAAAAATACTCGTATTTATCCGCTGCAAAATATAGTTCGGCGAATTCGTAAGGTATGTATCGTTAATATGTCCGTTTCCATACTCTTCTATTGTAGACTCGATGCTGAACTTATTGAGTATATCGTTTAAATCAATTCTCATTATAATTCTCCCATCCTTTTATTATCTAAGCTTTGCGATAGCGGCACGCACTGCCGGTGCGTCCTCCTTATATGTTACGCCGTACCACTGTTCCATGGTAGGTATAACCGTAACCGTCATGTTTTTCTCAACAATTCTTCTTCCTATAACCTCCGGCAAGAAAAATTCCTTCTTCGGCTCGTTTATGTTTTCTTTTATAAACTGCTCAAACTTTTCTTCAAGATAATCAAAAAATCCCGTATCAAGTCCCCACATATTCATTGAAACTACCGTATCGAGTGCGATTCCGCTGTCACGTGTAATATCCGTAACCTCCTCAATACCTGTAAGCAATCCGTTTTCAACCTTACAAACGCCTCTTGAGACGCTGCCGTTTTCCGAAAGTGTGTTGCCGAGCTTATAGCCTGCCATGCACATACCGCTTTGCTTTGACAAAAATCCGTACATATCGGAATAAACGCTCTTTCCGTAATAGTCGTCCGCATTAATTACAAGGAACGGATTATTAACCGCTTTCTTTGCCGAAAGCACAGCCTGACCCGTACCCCACGGCTTAAGTCTGCCCTCCGGCAAAGTATAGCCCTTCGGAAGCATATCCTTCTCCTGGAAAACATACTCCGTATCAACCATTTTCTCAATACGTTTTCCGCATGCTATTCTGAAATCATGCTCTATATCCTTACGAATTATTATAACAGCCTTAGAAAAACCGGCATCAACCGCATCAAGCACCGAATAATCTATAATCATCTCTCCGTTCGGACCGATAGGTTCTGCCTGCTTAAGTCCTCCGAAACGACTTCCCATTCCGGCAGCCATAATCACAAGTTCTGCACTCATTTTATACACTCCTCTTGACAATTTGTTTTCTATATGATAAAATATTAATTACAATGACATTATAGCATACAATCCATCTGATTTCAATACGATTACAGACTTTTTTTATATAGTTTTAGCTCAACAAGGAGGCTATTTATGTGGAAGTCATATAAAATCAAGGAACAAATTTATATAACCGAGTTCTACTCGCTATTTGAACAAAAATACAAAAAAGGCTATACCTTCACCGGTGAAAGCCATAATTTCTGGGAATGTCTTTACGTCATAAGCGGTCAGGTATGCGTAAGCGGAGATGAAAGAGTTTATAATCTGTCAAGCGGTCAGATAATTTTTCACAAGCCGCTCGAGCTGCATAAATTTCACGTGGACGAGGACTGCCATCTTTTTGTTTTTTCATTTTCCGCTGAGGGAGAAATAATGGACTTTTTCAAAAACAAGGTTTTTACGCTTAATCCCGAGCAACACGGCATTATCGACGTATTTCGCAAATATCTTGCAAGCAAGCTGAAAAGATACAATCCCGACTTTTTATATTACTCGATGTACCTTTCCGTATTCGACCTGCTTAAAACCTTTTCTCAATCGGTTGCGTCATATATAAGCATACTTCTTCTTTCTCTTTGTGATGACAATGAAATATCATATGAATCAAACTCCGATGAAGCTGCTATCTTTACAAAAGCCGTAAATTACATGAACAACTCCATTTGCGGTCAGCCGAGCATTGTGGAAATTGCAAAAGCCTGCAATACAAGCGCATCAACCATAAAACGCATTTTCAGCAAATATGCCGGCATGGGAGTTCATAAATATTTTCTGAAGCTTAAAACAAAAACGGCGGCCGAGCTTTTAAAAGACGGCATAACCGTAACGGAAACGGCAGATAAGCTCGGGTTTTCGGGACAAGGCTATTTTTCTGCCGTGTTCAAGCGGGAAACCGGGCTTTCGCCTACCGAATACAAGAAAAATAATACTCATACAAGTAATTAAAAGGGCAGTAAGCCCTTTTAATTACAAATCAATCGTTTTATTTATACCCATATCCGCAGCAACTTTTAAATAAATATCAACAGCGCCGTCTGGATATGCGGTCATTTTGCTTATAACGCCCGAAAAATCGTCGGAGCCGTTTGCAACAAGCCTCATTTTCAAAAATGCGTCCTCAACCATTTTATCAAAATCTTCTATATTATACGGAAGCTCGGATTTCAAAAATTCCGTTACCTTATCACGGTTTTTTATCAAATCTTCAAAATAATTTCTGAGTGCCTCAGCAAGATCAAGCTCATCTATTACAAGCGAATTGTCGCAATATTTTTCTCCTTTTGCGTTTCTTCCTCCGCACACCCATGTTTTATACGTGTTTTTATATGTACGCACAACACGTCTGAATGACGAGCCGCATTCACTGCATTTTATAAGAGAAGAAAAGACCGATTTTTCACCGCGTCTTGTAAAATTGTATTTTTTGCTCTTTAAAAGCTCATTTGCCGCATCAAACGTTTTATCGTCTATAATGCGCATATCCTCCTTATAAACGCTTATCTGCTCCGACTTATCGTTCTCAACTCGCTGTCCGTCACGACCGACTCGCTGCTTACAGCCTATAATTCTGCCGGTATACAGCTCATTTTTTAGTATTCTCGAAACGGAATTCTGCGACCATGCACAGCCTCGCTTTGTTTTGATGTTTTCGGAGTTTAAAGCGTCCGCTATTGCGCCAACGCCTTTTTTATCGGCCGTGTACATTGCAAAAATTCTCTTGACAACCCTTGCCTCATACCGGTTTACAGTCTGACCGAAAATATCGCCCGGCACCTTATCATATCCGAACACGGAATTCGGCACTCTCCCCTTTTCCGCATTTTTTCGCTTTGCCGCACGTATTCTTTCCGAATGTGCAATGCTCTTTTTCTTAAGGGCATAAACATACGCACCCACGACGTATTCGGCGTCGCTTAAATTTCCGGATTCGTCGGCATATATGCATTTTATTCCGTTGGATTTAAGATTTTTTATATACAGCAAATCATCACTGCTGTCGGTAAAACCCCAAAAAATCACAGTATCAACGCCGCGTCCTATTGATGTATTTCTATCCGAAACAATCTTTTTCACTCCGTTTTTCCGACATACCTTTTTTACAGCATCGTCAATATCCGTATAATCTTTTTCAAAACAATATCCCGCAACAGCCATAAAAATCACCTCCGTATTTCTGTTACATCTATATAATATCACGTTACATATATCATGTCAAGTAAATAATAAACAGATATCGATTTCGTCTGTAAAAAATCACAAATAACTAATTATATTCCAAATAAATATTATATATTTTCACACAAATCCAAAGTTCACTCATATGGCTAATCAACTTTTTCAAGCGATTACTCTGTCCGCTCGCCACAGCATTGAATTGTATTAAACCGTCTGAATATGCGCTCACATTTAAAAAGCTAAAAACATGGCTATAATCATGGTAATCGCAAATACGTTCCGTGCCTCCTTTTGTTTGTCATAGGGCAGGGATTTCCTGTCCCATTTAATATTCAATATATTTTAAAGTCTAATAACGATTTTGACATTCCAACATCATAAATCTACAATATTGCTATATAATTTGTTGTTCTAAAATCTTTCTTATGCTTCTACAATCTTCATCATCAGAAACTACACAAGATATTTCGCTTTTTTTTATAATCACGCTCCCGTCATATATACCATATTGATCAACTTGTTTTAATGATATAAATTCTTTTTCTATTTCAGAAATAATTCCTGTAATATATTCATAACTATTACCGATTTTTATCATAACAATCTTATTGTTGTTCTTTGAATATTTTAAAAGTCCATCAAAAATACCTTCATTATATTCAATTACAGGGAAATCAAAATTTTTTTCTATAAGCCTATCTATTTTATTTAAATATAAACTTTCATATTCCACACGAAATATATCATCTACTAAAAACGCAGACATTCCGTCATATTTACCGTATGGATTTATGTTTAGCATTATAATTTCTTCATCCGTGTTATTTAGAATATATCCGACGGCAAATTTATCACCATCACTCTTGTTAGCATATATCGCAACCAAATCGCTTTTATTTTTTATTTTATCTACTATGTTGTTCATTATTTATCTCCTATCTGCGCCAATCAAATATCAAGCTTGATGGCTTGATACCGGAATCAACTACTGTACTTTTTTTATTTTTCTCATAATTCCAAGCAATAAGCTTATGCCCCAAAACAGTGCCATTTTGAAAAAGGTTTTTTATTCCGGTATTCAAGGTCATTTCGGTTTCAATCAACAATTCACTGCCGTCCGGAGAAAAACAATATGTATATGCAGCTCCCGAATAACTGTATTTCTTGCCTGTTTTAAGATTTTCAACTATCAGCCTATCCTTGTCCTTATAAGCAATAAAAGAATTACGAACAACAGGACTTCTCCCTGTCCCAATCTCAGTTATCTCATTTGCCAAAGTGTCAAGACATTTGATTTTGTTGGTCATATCCGAATAATACAAAAGTTTTCCGTCATCAGACCATGCATGAATACACGAACCACTGTCC
>CAKSPW010000098.1 GCA_934486495.1 uncultured Clostridia bacterium | reverse complement strand
AAAATATCCTTTACGGTTTTAGGGGATAAACCACCGCAACCGTTTAATTTTCCGGCAGTGAGTTTTTCGTCCGCAAATCGGCGAATTAAAGCAGTATCAAGAAAATTGATTTTATGTTTTCCGATTGACGGGATAATATGATTATAAATAATATTATAATACTTTACATAAGTGGAATGTTTTATTTGCGGTTTGCTTTCATCAAGCCAGAGCGTGCACATTTGAGCAAGTGTTTTCGTTGCGGTCTGCATTTGATAAAACACGCTCGGCTGTGATTTTATTTCATTCAGTTTTTCTTTAACTTCGGTATAGCTTTTTGCATATAAATAACCGTATTTATTTTTGCCGTTTATATTCTTTCCTTTTATGTAACGCCCCTCCCAGCGACCGTCTTTTCTTTTGTAAATATTTTCGCCTCGTCTTGCCATATTAAAATCCTCCTTACAAATGACAATTTTTCTGACGGCTTATAACCGTCATTTTCACTTTTCTATCCTTAAATAATTATATCATAGAATAAAAATAGCTGTGTGAAGAAAAAAATCTTATTAAAACAATCAAAATTTCTGCTACATCTTGACAGATAGGTGATATTATGCTATAATTATAACAGATTTATATTTCGTATAGTTAGGTACTCTACGAATTTTCGCAGTCTGTTTAAAGAAAAACAGGCTGTTTTTTTTAAAAAAACATATAAATATACAGAATTTCATCCAAATAAATATTGTCGTATTATGTCAGAAATCTATCTTTTTTGTTACAATGTGTAATATTTGTAAATTATTTATTGATTATTTACAAATTGACTATCATTTTTTAATAATAATTGTGAATTATAACGTTAAATGTCGAAAAATGTCGAAATCTAACTCTGGACAAAAGAGTTTTTATGGTGTATAATATATTACATAATTGTCAAAAGACATCAATATATTGAAATTACTGTATTAATTATATACGGCTACATAATTTATACATATATTTCTTATTGATGTGATTGCGGCTGTTAATAATAAAAAAAGAAAGAAGAATGGACATGAACGAATTGTATTCAAAAAAATTTATTGAAAATGCCGGAGAGAATACTGATTACTGTATGACGCTTGAGTATGCCGTTGTTAAAGGTGAAAACGGGAAGTACGGAATTGAAGGTAAAAAGACGGCATCTTTTGCTGACGGTAACCAAAAATGCAGCAGAAAAACAGCGCTTAACGTTGCAAATTCCTTTGAAGAAGCAAAGAAAATCATTGATATGCTCATCGATTTTAAAGTTACGCTGTTGACGCTTGAGGAAGTGCTTGAAGACAGTGCATCTTGTGAGTATTGTTTTGTCGACACTGAATAACTTTTAAAAAATTTCTCATTTTTAAAGCTCTGACTTTCAGCGCTGAACAGAATAAAAGCACGCGGGCAGAAGATATGCCGACAGCCGTATTGGCAGCCCGATATGGTTTACAAATGCAATATAGGGATTTAATCGCCAGCTTCGTAAGGCTACAAAAATAAAAGCGTATTTCCTACAGATGACAGCCTTTTAAAGATGCTTTACCTTGCAATGATAGACATTGCGAAAAAATCTCCTTTCCTCTGAAATAAAAAAAAGCGTCAGGATTTTTTATCAATCCTGACGCTTTCGATCCGTCTTTTCTTTGGCTCTTTGTCAATTGTTGGGGTTTCGATTCTCCCATATGCTGAAAATTTAGATATGTATGTATATATAAATCGATGCTTTGTAACGCCTTTGGCTCTCTCTTTTTCAAAAAAGCCTTTGGCACTAATAAAATCAATTAGCGCTATTTATTAAAACTTCTTTTTTGGCACCGTCCCAGTCAACCTGCATGTTAAATGCCTCGGAAACCGCACGAACCGGAACAAGGGTTCTTCCGTCTGTTATGAAAGGTTCGCTGTCAAGCTCGATTCTTTCTTCACTGCCGATTTTGAAATCTTTTATAATCATTGCAGGCTTTCCTATTTGCATTAATACAAATTTTGCATCTTTGGAAGCAAGAATCATTTGTGTATCTTCAATCCATTCAACCTTTGCGCCAAGTTCTTCAAATATTTTTCGCATAGGAACCATGGTTCTGTCATTTACCGTCTGGGGCGGTACATCAAATTCAATTTGCTTTCCGTTTAAAGTTACAAATATGTTTTCTTCTGCCAAAGCGTTACAAGAAAACATAAACATAACAGCACATATCATCATATATATTATTTTTTTCATCGTTTTCTCCATTATAAAGAGCGGGGCGGAAAATCCCGCCCCGCAAAGTAGTTTATTGTGTGATATCCCAATCCGAATTCCAATTTGCAGTTCCTGCGGAAGCAGCACTTATGCCTTCCGGTTTTGTGAATCCCGAAACAGGCGTTTCGCCGCTCGTCTGGATAATATCTTCAACGTCAAGTTTTATAAATTCAGCCGAGGGTTTTATATAGTTTTTCATGTTTAGTCACCTCCGATTTATTGTTTGGCAGCGTAATCGTTTACCGTAGCTGTTTTTGATGCCGATGAAGTTGAACCGTATTCCGTTTCTATATAAGATACTCCGAGAATTTTTCTGTCAAGTTCAGTTGATGGAATTTCCATAAGGTCGGCAGCAAATGAATCCCCGCTGAGATCGTTATTTTTTTCGATGGTCAGCTTTTTACTATCCGCCGAATCAAAAATATTCTCAGGAATAAGCCATGTTCCGAAAGTTGTAACGGTTGTATTTGCCGGAACAGAAACTTTTGATATAAAACGCAGATTTCCGTTTCCGTTTTTATCGATATATGCGTCTGCATCCGAGATTTCCACAGACGGAAGATTGTTTGTGATTTCGCTGTTTGCAAGAAGTATGGTTGATGTTCCGTCAAGTTTGCAGTCATGATTGCTGTCGCCGTATTTAATGTACAAATCAGCGTATGCCGCATATGCGTACGAAATTTTGCCATACTTATTTGCAAAATACAGACCTTTAACCTTTGTGCCGTTTTTAGCACACGTAGCTGCGCTTTCATTGCATCCGGCAACAGTTGTATCAAGCTCTATGTATTTACTTTCAGACTCTGTTTTTTTAAACGTTATGCCGGAAACCTTACAGCCGCTTAAAGTTATATTACCCTGCATATTGGCAACAAGACCCGCAACATTGTACATACCTTTTAGTGTTACATTATCCACAGTACAATCGGTGAGCGTGATGTTTGAGTCCTTTCCGGATGACATTCCGACAATTGCACCAACCTTACCGCTACCGGATATTGTACAATTTGTAACGTTAACCTTTTCAAATGTTGAATTTCCAAAGCTGTAACCGCACACAGCTGATGTGATATTCGCTATTGTTTTTTCTCCGTTTACATAATTGGAAGCGTTTGTAACACTAAGATTTTTTATTATAGCCGAATTAATACGTCCGAATAATGCACTACCGAAATATGTATATATTTTCTCATAATTTGTGTTGTTACTTTCTGCTATAAGCGTATATGTTGACCGATAGTTTGAAATTGTCTTACCGTTTCCGTCAAATGTTCCTTTAAATGTGATATTACCGTTGTTTCCCTTACCTATCGGATCCCAAATTTCGTTTTGCAAATCAATGTCCGCCGCAAGCTTAACGAATTTACCTGCATAGTTGTTGCCGAAATTTACACTGTCACGGAACGCTTTTAAGTCATCCGCATTGTTAATAATATACGGATCAGTTTCCGTACCGCTGCCATTTTCCAAAGAAGGAATATTATGTGCTAACTCACTGTTTGCAAGAAGTATGGTTGATGCTCCGTCAAGTTTGCAGTCATGATTGCTGTCGCCGTATTTAACGTACAAATCAGCGTATGCCGCATATGCGTACAAAATATTGTCGTATTTTTTTGCATAATATAGACCTTTAACCTTTGTGCCGTTTTTAACACACGTAGCTGCGCTTTCATTGCATCCGGCAACAGTTGTGTCTAATTCGATATATTGATCAGATGGTTCAGTCGGCTTAAAGGTATTGTTTATTGATGATGTATCTGTAAGAATTACTTTACCCATAACAAGACCCATTATGCCCGCAGCATCATAACCACCGTTAATAGTGCTGTTTTCAACGGAACAGTTTATGAATGTTGTTGTGTTTTGACTTTCATCATTCATACCTATTATACCACCAATCTTACCATAACCGTTAATGGTGGATTTTCTGACATGAACATTCTCAAAAACAGGATTCCCAAATGCATATCCTGTTATAGCACCTACTACATTGCCTGCACTAAGCGTATCAATATTAGCATTGAGCATATTGAGATTTTTTATTTTAGCAGACGCAATGCTCCCGAAAAATCCATAACCATACTCCCCGTAATTAGCGTTTGGCTTGACGGTGAGGTTTGAAATTGTCTTGTTGTTTCCGTCGAATGTACCTTCAAATGATTTTGATGAACTTTTACCGATCGGCTCCCACGCAATATCTTTTAAGTTAATATCATTTTTAAGTTGAACATATTCGCCTCTATAACTATTACCGCTGCTTACATTATCTCTGAAAAAAATCAAATCGTCAACAGATGTAATAAGATACGGGTCAGTTTCCGTACCGCTGCCGGTTAAGGATGTTGTTTCAGCATTTACTGTCATTACAAGCATTAAAAGAATCATTGCAACCGCTGCGAAAATGCTGATAGGTTTTCTACTTTTTTGCATAACTTTTCCCTTCCTTTTTCTTTTTATTTTCCGAAACATTTATATAATGTATGTCCGGAATTTTTCCTGAGGAATACATCAAGATTACACAAATATTTTATCACTCTGAAAATTGGCTGTCAATACTTTTTGAGGATTTCATGGATTTTTTTAACATATTGCAAATTTTTATGCAATTATGAACGGTTGTATTAATTAAATTTGACAAAAGCATTTTAACTTGCATTGTATAAATACATAAAACAATGATAATTCGGAACAATCTCTCATTTTGTGTAAATCTCAAATCCCGCTCCAAAATGATGATATAATCCAATTAATTTTAGTGGGCTGAAGCAAAATTTAGCTTTCAGTCCGTAATTACAGTATAGCATGAAATTGCCGGCATGCCAAGAGCGCCCTCCTTGTAAGAGGGCGTGTATTTAACCTTGACTTATCGGTGATTTTGTGCTACATATGCAGTTTGTCGGTAAAAAAACATTTCAAGCTGAGAATGAATTTGTTCCCGGTCCTTGCGCTTTCCGTTCTTTTACGCTGTTCAGCACGGAAAGTCAGAACTTTAAATATGAACATCGTCCGCTCCTCTAATTCCCACAATATTGGCGGAAGTATCGAAAAAGTCCCCATTTTGATATAACCACATCAACGCGGAAGCACACACCGCCACAGCATAGTTGCGGCCTCCCTCAATAACTATTTACTTTCATTTTTTACCGAAACAACGTTGCTTCCAAACACATTTTCTATAAGAATATCCCCGATATTAATCGGTAAATACGCCGTTTTTCCATTTATAAGCTCCATAATCTCAAACATTTTGCTTTTCGGAACGGGCTTATCCGTTTTTACCGGTATGACGGTTCCGGTATCTGTACGCATTGTTGTTGTAATTATTCTTTCGGGGTTTACGCATTCCTTTTCGGCATACATTTTACCTCTCGGGCAGGTATTTCCGGTTACTGAAACAACACGGTCATTATCCAAATCGACTTTGATGCT
>CAKSPW010000097.1 GCA_934486495.1 uncultured Clostridia bacterium | reverse complement strand
GTCATAAACGGCGGGAGCTTTAAATTCTGCGCTTACGGTCAGTGCGGATAAAATACAAACGGCGGTTATCATCATCATAACAAATCTTTTCATCAAACTTACCTCCTATTGCAGCAAAAAATATGCAATTATTATTGCCGCAATATATGAAATTCCGGCTACCTTTGCAAAATACCGCCACTTTTTACCCTTGTCAACCGGATATTCGCCGACAACCTTGCCCGTTTGACCGTTGATAGCGAATTTATATATTTTGTTCATGTACTTGATGTTGAGCATCCAGACAGGGAGGAGGGAATATCTTATTTTACCGCCCGAGAAGTTTATTGTTGTATTGTCGGGGGTTACGCTTGCATATCCGCTTATGGTATCCCTAAACACCGAAACAGTCGAATTTTTAACACGCTCGTTTGCACGTTCTATGCTGTCCTCTGCCGAAACGTCGTATTTATCCGCCAAATATCCCGAAAGATACGCACCGCTGAAATCAACTGCTGCATTGTAATCAAACGGCTCTACCGCTTCCATATATGCATCGTCAGCTTTTTTCGAGCCGTCAACGGGGATATTTGCAAATCCGACGCTTCCGCTTCTGAAAATTTTGTAATGGTCGGTTTTCGTATAATTGTATTCCGAATCGCTCCACGTCATAATTTTGCTGGCAGAGTATGTTATAGCCGCATTACAGTCGCAGTCGAACATCCAAAACGGAACGTAAACGCCTGCCATTTCCTCTATTTTTTTCTTAACCTTAAATGCGTCCGGCAAAAACGGTGCATTTTTAAAATCGTTTTCAAATGCAGAAACGGCGGCTTTTTTATCGGTTTTAAACGGAATTATGTAGTCGGGACGGAGAGCGCCGTCAAATTGTCCCTTTACAACGGCGGCACTGCCGCAGTATGGGCATACGGTCGAGCCCATTGTTTCATCACCCGTTATTTCCGCACCGCATGACGGGCAGGTGTAGGAGGCAAGCTCAATATTGTCATCGCTTTCGTATGTTCTCGGCTCGTAATGCTCCCAATCGTATTTTGACTCGCCCTTTAACTGTGAGTCGGCTTCATTAATTTGCCGTAAGCCATCCAAATCGAAATCGTTTCCGCATGAATCGCAGTGGAGAGCTTCATTTTTGAAAATCAGCGAAGCACCGCAGCATGGGCATTTGTAGTCTTGAATTGTGTCCATTAATTTCACTTCCTTTTATTTTATATTCCTGCCGCCGCAGTTTGACGGCAGGAATATATGTTATCCTTATTATACCACAAAAGCATTTAAATTGCAAGAATAATATTTTTTAGCTGCAAAAACTGTTTTTGCGGATTTTACTCAGCCTTTAAATTAAGCTTTTCAAAGGGAAGCATAGGCACAATATCGGTCGGATTTTTGAATATATACGCTTTTATGTATTCCGCATCCGAAACGTTAAGACCAAGCTCGCTTACAGCCGCGTCAAGAGCGGGTTTTTCGGTTGTTAAGCGTTCTTCCTTCAGGTCGATAAGCTTTTTGTTTTTATAGCTTCCGATATAAACGTGTGCAGTTTCTCCGCCGCCCGATGCGTAAATCTTATTAACACCGTTTTCGCTGTAAAGCTTAAGCGATTTTTGGGTCGGAGAAGGCAGAATCTTTTGCACAACCGCAGGCATGGTCGGAATAAGCGTTTTATAACTGCTGAGCATAAATACACGTACCTCATCCGCACCGTCCTTTACAACACCGAAGTCGTCAAGCGGTGCGTCAAACATCGGGTTGATTGAGCCGATTGTTCGCCTTTTAACATCAACAAGACGGCCGCCTTTGTAGCTTGCAATCATAACCGACGCCGGCATTCCTCCGTTTGCCGCATGAATTCTTGTTTCGCCGCTTTCCGCACTGTATAATCTCATAACAGGCTTTTCGGGGATTTTCGGCAGTGTAATATATTCGCTGAACATACATACCGAGCAGTTGTGATAACCGTAGCCTTCTTCTGTTGTTGTCGGCTTTCTGACTATGTTAATCGACTCAAAGCGGTGCGGTGCAAGACGTGTTGTTTTTGAGCAGTCGGCGTTTTCGCATTTAATCCAGTGGTTTTTATCATCATTAGTGTACGAGCTGTTTTCAAACGAGCAGATATGGGCAAGCGGTGCGATGGGTGCTGTCTGTTCGCACCAGCAGCCCTCCACGCTGCAAATTCTTTTTCTAAGTCCTCTTGCACTTGATGTCGGTGCCTGAACCACGGACCAATCGCTGTAAATATGCTTCTCATAATTTCCGTCGGCAAGCTTGCACTTTTCGTCCGAGCAAATCTTCCAGTGCGCCTCAAGGTCATGTGCAACAACCGAAAAGTCATGCTCATGCGGTGCGGCAAGCTTCGGGATAGGTTTGGTTTGATTTGTCAGTCCGCAGTCGGCGCAGTAGAACGTCTGTACGCCTTCGGCATCGACTGTCGGCTCTTTTGACGTTTTCCAATATCCGGGAGTATGCGGTTTATTGAAAAAGTGCGTGTTACAGTTTTTGCAGAAAACAGCGTGCATACTCGGGTCTTTGTTAAGAACGGTTATGGCGTTATCGTATGAATAGCTTGAGGTGTCGTGCTGAGGCATTACCTGTATAGGCTTTGACTCGACAACTCCGCCGTCACCTGTAACGACACATACAAACGTAAATTCGTATTCATCATAAATAACTTCTCCGCACATATCGCTGTACATCTCAAAAGTGAGAGTATCGGTTGTTGTTCCTTCATAATAAATTGTGGTAGTGTCGGTTGTATTTTCTTTTATGGCACTTCCGAGCTTTATTTGCCCGTCTCTCATATATGCATAATGCCACTGATATTTAAGATTCAAACCTCTTGCCTTTATAGAAATAGGTACTTTGTTGTTACGGCCGTATCTGTATGTAGGCTTAAGAACGCTCGGCTGAAATGTTATTCTTGTCGGGCGCATCATTGAGCAAACCGCACATGAGTCACCGTTTCTCCAATCGTGAGTACCCTTGTCGTATGTGCCGTCAGGATTTTGGCAGTTGTCGTATTCGCAGACTTTCCAGTGCTGTGCCGTATTTGTGTGCCAATCGCTTATTTTGTGCGGACGTACGACATTAATATGTACATCGGACGGGCATTCCGTTTCGTTGTACGCACGCAGAATAAATTCGTATGTACCGCATTTTCCGAGTTTGACATTGAAATACTGACGGAACAGGCTGTTATTGAACTGAAGCGTTACGCCTTGTGCGCTTACAAGAGGTCTTGTGCTTTTATACATTTTTATTTGTTCGGCAGTAGGTTTTTTCGGCAGGCTTTCGATGAAGATCGGTTTATAGGTTTTCGGGTCAAGCAGGGATATTTTTATATTCTCGCCCTGTTCAATCGTAAACGGAATTGTCAGATTATTTTGACCGTTGACCGTAAAATCCTTTTGCGCTTTTCTGTAACTTCCGTTATCTATTGTCGGCAAGCCTCCGACAGTGCCTATCACCGGCTTTGCAACTGTTGTATAGTCGCATCCGGAGCACGTCTTTGTTTCGGGATCTACAGAGTGTGATTCCCAGGTCCAGTCGATAAGACACTGACATATTGAGCAGTGCGCCCAGTGCGAGTTTTCGTCGTATTCCCATCCGCTCGGTATATGAAATCCTCCGGCGCAGAGGTTTACGTATTTAACAGATCTTGATTCGAGTACTCGCCAGCAAATCGAGCATTTTTTCACCTGCAATCCGTCTTGGGACTGTGTCGGAGTTCTTTCAACTATCCAATCGGTAGGCGCATGAGATGATATTGCCGTTTTATTGCCGCAGTCGCTGCAAGTCTGCCAGTGCGAAACAGCATCGCTTTCAAATGTTCCGTTCGGTGTGTGCGTATGCGTTCCGTGGGGACAGTTTACAAAGCACATTTTATGAACATAGCAGTAGTGATCCGAAAAATCCGAGCTTTCAGCGCAAATATAATTTCCGCAGGTACAAAGTGTATTCTCACGGCAGCAAGCTATGCAATATCCGCAGTCGGTACACATTTCATCGGGTTCATAACAGCTGCCGCAGCTTCCGCTGCACATATGCTCATCCCACGATGAATCTGACGGACACGTCCATTCGTGTGTACAGCTCTCGGCGTCACGTGCTATTTGACAGCAGTTTGAACAGCCGCCGCAAATAGGGCATTCTTCTTCTATACACGTTTCACATTCCGTACAGAAATGATCGTCCCAATCGGAGCTGTTTGCACATACACCGTGTTCACAGCCGGCGTTTTCACTGTTTGTAAGACAGCAGTTAAGACAAGTATCGCAGTCTTCGCAGAAATAGTCACTGTCAAAACAATCTCCGCATTCCTGACAAATGTGATTTGTATCGGAAAATTCGGGGCTTTCAACGCATATTCCGTGTTCGCAGCCGGCGGATATGCTCACGCTCAGACAGCATTCGCCGCAAAGTCCGCAGTCTTCGCAAAATTCGTCTTCTTCAAAGCAGTCCAAACACTCCGAACAGCGATGAGTCGGGTCGTCAAACAACGAATCCTCAACGCAAATTCCGTGTGAACAGCCCTCATCAATACTGTTTTGCAGACAACATTCAACACAAAGCGTACATATTGAACAGAATTCGGAACATTCCTTACACGATGCATTGCAGTTTTCGCATATTATATCCTCAAAGCAGATGTTACACGCACCGCAGCCATCGCACAGTATGTCATAATCCTGGTCGCAATGCTTTCTGTCGGCGCACAAATCACCGTATTCCACATTACAAATTCCGCATTCGGGGCAGTACTTGGCAGGGTCAACGCCGTCGCCGCACTTTGTACAGGCTCCGCAGCTGTCGCACAGATAGCCGCTGAATGAAAGACAATCCACACAGTAACCGCAGTCGTGTATTTCGTCAATACAGCTGCGGCAGGCTTCGCAATGCGGTTCTTCAAAGTGAAGTATACAATGTCCGCAGTCATCGCAAAGAGTCGTATCAGGTGCACATACTCCGCACGCGCCGCATTCCTGACATTGAAGCTCATCGGCGCATACCGTACATGTGTTGTGACAGAACGGGCATATAAGTGCGCAGTCATCACATGTACCGCACGCCTGACATATGTTTTCCCATGATTTACCCTCACAGTTTAAGCACTTGTTACATTCGGTACAAACCGCACCGCTGTATTCAAGACATTCGGCGCATATTCCGCAATCGCAAACATCTGCACCGCATTCGCCGCAGAACTTACAATGTGACGATTCGTCATAACATTCTCTGCACTCTCCGCATTCGGTACAGTAGTTGTTTTCTTCCATATCCATGAAACATTCTCCGCAGCTTGAACAGTGATTTCTGAGATGACAGTCGTTGTTTGTACAGTCATCAGAACACCGTCCGCACACTCCGCATGCATAGCTGTCCCAGTGATAGTGACCGCAGTCCTCACAGTTAAAGCCGTCGGAGTAGTCTGCAAGCGCCGAAAGCGGTATAAACAGCATTATAAGCGCCAGGAATAACGATAAAAATTTCTTCATTATTATATCGCCTCTCTTTCTTCGTTTTGTTTTGCTCCGCACATAGGGCAGAACTCAGCGTCGTTGGGGAGTACGTTCCCGCAATTTTTACAGCAGCTGTGTAATTCCCTGTAAAAATCAAACACCGTTTTTTTGGGCAAAAGCGCATGGCAAATACCGCAAAATACGTTTTTTTCGTCCTGTGCACTCATGCAAACGGGACAAATTTTAATTCTTTTCATATTTTCCGTACCAAATCCGAAATGCTCAAGCACCTCTTTTCTTGTCGGCACATATCTTGCCATTTCAATCAGCTCCTTGTGTAATGGTTATCCGTACAAATAAGCCGGCTTTGCGTGCAAAATTTGCTTGCCGTGCTTTATTTAATCGGATTTTGCAAAGCGAATCCTTTTCCGTACTAATGCTTTATTGGGTTTCTTTATAAAGCAATCTCTTTCCGCATACGCTGCAAACAACATCACCG
>CAKSPW010000096.1 GCA_934486495.1 uncultured Clostridia bacterium | reverse complement strand
TTATAAAACTGCGGCATGAGCCAATTTTGTAAAAATCACCTATACCCGTAAAAAGGTCAATTTCAAGCAAATCAACTGAGCTGAAGCTTTCGCCGGGACACATAACGGAAAGTGACGAATTAACGAACGAAACGGCGGTTTGCGCCTTAAATCCATCCTTAATCATCTCCTCAAGAAGTCTGCCGCACGTGCGTGATTCTATGCCTGCCGCACGTCCGCTGCCCATACCGTCGCATAAAATACAATAAAACTTTCCGCTGTCGAGCCTAAAACAGCTTACCGTATCGCCCGATATTATTTCGCTGCCCTCCGCAATTTGCTTTTCGCCGTATTCGACAGAATATTTTGTCCTTTGCACGAATTTTAAGCGTGTGTAACCTCCGCCGCGGCACTGAAAATCAGCGTCAGTGCAGTCGGATATAATTTCTTCAAGCCTTGACTTGTCAAAGGGCCTTGAAAGCGACAGATATATCTCCGTTTCACCGTTTCCGCTCTCAATAGCGGTTATCTTTCTTATCGGGCAATTTTCACTCGTCAGCCTGTCCGCCAATTTTTCTTCAAGCTCCGTTAAAAAGCAAAATCCGCTTCCTATCTCGTCCGATGTATCGGAAAATATGTTTGAAATTTCTTCATACTGATTTATTATATTATCTCTGTTTTGCTCAAACTCGCCCATTTTAAAAAGCTCACGTCTGTAATTTTCATATGAATTAACCGTTTCGCATAAGAAAATATCACATCTCGAACATTCGTGCGAAAACTCTTTAGGTACGTTTGTACTGTCCAAAAATCCGCTTTTTTCAAGTGTTTCGAGCGTTAAAAATATTTTTCTGTACATCTCGGCGCAGTTCTTTTCAATGCATTTTGCACGGTCGGGACAAAAGGTGCAAACTTTTTTTATTGTTTTGTCGATAACGGTGCAAATATCACGATTATACATTCTGACGCTTTTCTCCGTTGCGGCTCTGTAAACGCTTGCAAGACGTGCAAATGCGTGTGCCGACGCTTTTAGCCTTGATGACAGATATGTGCGCATACGGTCGCCGGAAACCGCCGAATTTGCCTGTGTTGTGCGCAGAATATACTCTGAAAAACGGCTAAGCAGCTTGTTCGGTGTGATTATAAAAAGAAGGCTTGCCGCTAAAATCTCCGCCACCGATACGGAAATGCTGTTGCCTATATAAAGCGCTGTGACTGCCGTGCTTCCCAAAAATCCGAGCGCCACACCGTATTTGCCGAAGCTTTTTAAAAGATTTCCGAATATCGCAGAAAGTCCGTAAAGTCCCATGAGCGTGACGGAGCTTGTGTCGTTCATACAGCATATAAGTCCTGCCGCAACTCCGCAGCTGCCCGAAACCGCAAGCGGAAGTGCAAGCGATACGGACATTATCATATATGCGCTTATTATTCTCGATATTTCAATCGTTCCGCTCGGTGTAAGTCCCGATAATCCCGATATAAATATCCCTGCACACACAGCGGCGGAGATAAGCTCGTCCTCTTTCGGATTTCGGCGCAGATACCCTGTAAGCGCCGATGCATTGAGAAATATTATGTATGAAAATGAAGCCGTTACCGCTTCAATTATAAGCGTTAAAATATCGTAGGTTGTAAAATCCATGTATAAAAACCGTATTATTCCGCAAATCAGCACCGCTGTGCCGCATACTGCCGATGATTGCACACGTTTTGATTTGTAGTCGGGCCGCACGAGCGCATAAATCATCAAAAGAAGCATTGCCAGAATGCTGTCCGATTTTTGCATTAAAACTCCTCGCGAAAAAAATCCGAGCGACGAAAATATTATGCCCAGATACCCTATTTTCAGGTCGAACACCGAAAAAAACATTGCGCACGCAAACGGACTTATCTCAAGAAACGAGCATCTTGACGCAAGCATTATCAGTATGCACGGCACGCTGTCGCTTAAGCGGGGAAGTCTTAAAAAGGGTGTGTAGTTTTGTTTTTGTACATTTTCAAGCTTTGGCATTTGCAATCTCTCCTCATTTTATCAATCAGGAATATTTTACCACATAACGAGCGGATTTTCTGTCAAATCCTGTTGTCAAAACGTGATAAGTTTTCGATACCGTAAATCATATTGCGACATATTGTTTTCTTCTTTTCAAAGATGATGTAAATGTTTGTCGGACAGACAGCAAAACATACCTCAACGCCTTTTATTTTACCGTTTTTTTGTGAAATGTGCATAAATAAATTCTTTTTTTTATAATAAGTTGATTTTAAATTTTTATTATGGTATAATGCATAACGAAAGGAAGTACTAACGTGTCGGAGACTTTCACGTTAGCCGGGCAAAGTTTTATTGCTCTATATATGGGCGCAGTAATCTCTTATCATTTTTATGCCCTGCCGATAAGAGATTTTATTAACGGTTATACCGATGCGGGGCAGAATGGAGATTGAGATTATTATGAAAGACTTAAAAGCACAAATTTTAGACAAGTACAAATATAAATTCGAGTTTCACGCTCACACAAGCCCTGTAAGCGCCTGCTCTGAACTTCCGGTTGATGTTTTTACACGAAATTTTATTGAAAACGGCTATGACGGAGTGGTAATTACAAACCATTTTCTGCCTTCGATGAAAGACGATTTTACGGCAAAGGAATGTGCGGAATTTTATCTTAGCGACTATCATGCCGTAAAAAAAGAGGCAGGCGACAAGCTGTCGGTTTGCCTGGGTATGGAGATAAGATTTAAGGGGAGCATAAACGATTATCTTGTTTACGGAATCAACGAGGACGATGTTGAAAAATGCTGGTATTATCTTGACAAGGATATCGACACTTTTTACAAGGAATTTAAAAATGACAAAAACATAATTTTGCAGGCTCATCCGTTCCGTGACGATATGACTCGCTGTAACCCGAAAAGCATTGACGGTATTGAGGTGTTTAATCTTCATCCCGCTCATAATGCACGTATTGCCGTTGCAGGTCATTATGCGCAGGAAAACGGCTTGCTTGTTTCGGGCGGTCTTGATTATCATCATCAGTTTCAGACGGATTTAACGTCAGTACGTCTTCCGAGTCTTGCGAAGGACTCTTACGATATTGCCGATTTATTAAAGAAAGAGGATATGATTTTTACTGTGGGGAACAGTATAATTTTGCCGTAAAGGAGAACTGATTAATGAGACAATATGAGGATTTGCAGAAATTCAAAATCAATGTCGAAAAGGAAAGAACACATTACATACCTTACGATACGCTTGAAGGCGCATTGGAGGGTGACAAAAACAAGTCTAAATTTTATAAGCTGTTAAACGGTGAGTGGAATTTTAAGTACTATTCGCGTGATATTGATTACACGAAAAATATCAGCGATTGGGATAAAACCACCGTTCCGTCATGCTGGCAGTTAAACGGATATGAAAAGCCGTACTATACAAACGTTCAGTATCCGTACCCTGTTGACCCGCCGTTCGTACCCGATGACAATCCGCTCGGAGTTTACGAAAGGGAGTTTGAAATTGACGATTTGTGGGCGCAAAGAGAAACGTACATAATGTTTGAGGGCGTTGCACCGTGTCTTGAGCTTTACATAAACGGAGAATATGTCGGATATTCGAGCGGTTCGCACATTCCGTCAGAGTTTGATATTAAAGCGTTCGTTAAAAAAGGTACAAACACTATTCGTGTTCTTGTTTACAAATGGTGCGCAACAAGCTATCTTGAGGATCAGGACTTTTTCAGATTAAACGGAATTTTCCGTGACGTATATCTGCTTTCAAGGTGCAAGGGTCATATAAAAGACCTTAAAATATCGTTTGATACAAAGGGTATTTACTGCGACGAGGAGCATACGATATATTTCGGCGGTGAAGTTGCGGATATGTCAAAGCCTGTTTTGTGGAACTGCGAAAGCCCGAATCTCTACACCGTTATAGTTAAATCCGGAGATGAGTTTATTCCGCAGAAAATAGGCTTAAGAGAGGTTGAAACAAACGATAAGGGACAGCTTTTGGTAAACGGAACGGCTATTAAAATCAGAGGTGTAAATCATCACGACACGCACCCCGAGAAAGGCTATACCATGAGCGAGGAAGATATAAGAAAAGATATCGACCTTATGAAAAAGCTGAATATAAACGCCGTTAGAACGTCGCATTATCCGCCGAGTCCGTATTTTCTCGAATACTGCGATGAGGCAGGTATGTTCGTAATAGATGAGGCGGATTTGGAAACGCACGGCTTTATTCAAGCTGCAAACAATTGGGAATACGACAGAACGGCGTTATGGCCGAGTAATAATCCCGATTGGGAAGAAGCTTTCATAGACAGAGCCGCACGCATGGTACAAAGGGATAAAAATCATGCTTCGGTTATTATGTGGTCACTCGGAAACGAAAGCAATTACGGCAACAACTTCAGACTTATGAAAAACTATATCGACTCGTGCGATACAAAGCTTCCCGTCCATTACGAGAGAGCCTGTGTTGAATCCGATCCGTGGTTTGCGTGCGATATTGCAAGCACAATGTACACCGGCGTCAGTGAGCTTGAGGAAAAGGCGAACAGCAACGAAAAAAGACCTATTTTCCTTTGCGAATACTGTCACGCAATGGGTAACGGACCGGGTGATGTTGCGGATTATTGGGGAGTTATAGATAAGTATGACAATCTTCTCGGCGGCTGTATCTGGGAGTGGACAGACCATACCGTTTATGAGGATAACACTCAAAAATACGGCGGTGATTTTGGTGAGGAAACGCACGACAGTAACTTCTGCTGTGACGGTATGACATTTGCCGACAGAAGCTTTAAGGCAGGAACTCTTGAGGTTAAGGCTGTTTATCAGCCGATGAGCGCAGAGTATGAAAACGGCAAGCTTGTAATTAAAAATAAGCATTTCTTTACTGATTTTTCTGGTTTTGATTTTAAATATACAATCGAAACGGACGGAAAAACAGTGTTTGAAAAGTCGTTTAAGCTCGATACAAAGCCGCAGTGTGAAAGCAAGGTTTGTATTGATTATACATTCCCGACAGATTGTGAGCTCGGCACGTATATAAATCTTTCAATGCTCGACAAGGACGGATACGAGGTCGCATTCGTTCAGCTTGACGCAGGTGTCAGAATAGTAACGGAAATTCCGTCAAGAGAGCCGGCTAAAATCGTTGCAGACGGATATGAAGCCACAATCAGCGGAGATAATTTCTGTCATAAGTTTGACCTTCATTACGGTGTGCTTACCGATATTAACGGTCTTTTAAAGGAAAAGGCAAAGCTCAGCGTGTTCAGAGCGCCGACCGATAATGACAGATATGCAAGAAAAAGCTGGGAGGACGATTGCGGAATTAAATATCACCGTGCGCACTCGAAGATTGAAAGCGTTAATATAGACGGTAATGTTATAACCGTTAAGGGCAGACTTGTAAGCATTTCACGTCCGCCGTATTTGTGGTTTACGCAGGTGTATTCGTTCTTTGCAAACGGTGATATTGATATTGAGCTTATTGCCGAAAAGGACGTAAAAGCTCCGTATTTCCCAAGACTCGGCTTTGAATTTAAGCTTGATAAATCTCAAAACAGCTTTAAATATTACGGCAGAGGAAAGCTTGAAAACTACTGCGATATGCACCGCTATGCGCCTGTCGGATTTTATGAAAGTACTCCGGAGGATGAATATGTCAACTATGTAATGCCTCAGGAGCACGGTAATCATACGAAAGTGAGAAGCGTTGAATTTAACGATATTTCGTTCGTTTCGGACGATGATTTTGAGTTCTCCGCACTTGAATACTCAATTGAGGAGCTGTGCCGTGCAACACATACCAATGAGCTTTGCAAAAACGGTGTTGTGAATCTTAGAATTGACTGTGCCGTAAGCGGTATAGGCTCTAATAGCTGTGGACCTGTTTTGATAGATAAGTATAGAGTGGGTAAGAGAGATTACTCGTATAAGTTTACTGTAAAGGTTAAATAGTTTTCTTTAAAAGCGGCGGAGAATCAGCGTTCTCCGCCGCTTTTAACGTGTGGTTTTTGTACTTGCGTAAGGAGTATGAAACAAGCCTGTACCAATTTGTTTCACATTCCCAAATTCTGACCTTTTCGTTCTTTCGGCGGCGAAAGAACCAAAGCCGCCGGGGGTTCGGCAATCCCCCGGACCCAGCC
>CAKSPW010000095.1 GCA_934486495.1 uncultured Clostridia bacterium | reverse complement strand
AAGCCGCCGGGGGTTCGGCAATCCCCCGGACCCAGCCGCTCGGGGACACCCCGAGACCCCGTCGCTAATCAGTTTTTCAACATAAAGATTATTTAAGAGATAATAAATTTCTTGCTATTATTGTAACTTGCCATAGTTTTGGCTTAAAAAACAAACATCTTCAAATCATTTTAAATTCGTCTAAATACTCTGTTTGCTAAACCTCACCCATGCCGAAACCATATCGGCTTCGCTCATAGGTGCAACCAAATAACACCACTCAAAATAAAACATAAAACCGAAAACCCTGTTAGCGACTACTCTCAAAAAACCTTGCTTAACTGAGAAAATTTCAATTGCAACGGGGTCTCGGGGTGTCCCCGAGCGGTTTTAGTGCCCGGGGAATACCGAACCCCGGAAATTTTGGTACTTTTGTTTGCAAAAGTACGAAAGAAACGTAACAATTAACAGTGATTAAAATTGCATATGATGCAATAATTAATCCCTGTCGGCAAAGTTTTCTTAATATTAAATTTGTTTGTTTAGTGCATTATCTTTTTATTTGCGTATTTTCTTTGTAGTCTCTCAACTATTTCTCGCTTGCAGAATTTTTAGTATCAAAATAGTATCACATATAATTACTATCGTTGTTTAACCAATGTATAACCTGATGCATCGTTTTCACTTTTCTCGTAAGCATTATCGATATATTTTGTTGGATTGTTCAAAAATATTTCTTCTTCCACATAAGCGATATATGAACCATTTAAGGAATCAACCGATTTACATACATCACAACTATATTTTTTAGGATTTTGATTAAACCGATTATTATTTATTATATTATATACTTTTTCTGTATGGTAATTTAATGTAGAACAACCGTCACTATTTGTTTGTAAATATTTAAACCAATCATAACTACCGTTCACTTCCATTATAACACCTACTACGCCGTTTGTATGAGATTTTCTGTTTTTTCTTATTATATTTTTCAGACAATACTCAATTTCCCAATCTATCCATTTGCTTTTTTTAATATTGGGAGATATTATTACTATTGTCACAGATGTATCATACATCATATCTTTTAGATTCTTTTTTATATTTTCGGTTGACGTATCCGTCAAATCCGGAGAATCACTTGTTTCACCTTTATAATATGTAGCATCATCTCCAAGAGATTCGATAATCCTATCTCTTAAATCTTGTGCTTCGGACCATTTATATGATATAAAAGTTTTATGTGCCATTTTATATTACTCCTTTAAATTTAAAAATTAGTACAATTACCATAATTGTAGATAACGGTATATAAAAATAGTATATGGATTTTGAAGTTAAGCATTGCCATTTTGAAGCCTTTGCTTCTTTTATCTCACTTTCTCGTAAATCTAATGAAAGCGAAAAATCCACATCTTTACCGGCACACACCTGCTTATAATAGTATTTATATTTTCTTTCCATTCCCAAATAATATAGGTCTAACCACAAAAACATAAATACAGTAAGAAAACTTAAAACTAAAACATACGGACTTGTTTCCTTGAATGACATTGCAGTGACACCCGCAACTATTGATACCGCAAATCCCTTAATGTTTCCTGATTTATTCGACATACGGTCAATTATACTTTCTATCATTTGCAAATATGATATTCTTTTTTCGTCAAACTCCATTGTAAACCTCC
The DNA here is from genome assembly GCA_934486495.1 of uncultured Clostridia bacterium. GTDB lineage: Bacteria > Bacillota > Clostridia > UBA1381 > UBA1381 > RGIG9115. Next base: position 4,760 of record CAKSPW010000095.1, on the reverse strand, counting down.
CATCCTATTTTACAAATCTTATCTGCAAATTCAATTTCAAAATCTGCTTACCGTCAACTTCTTCAATTACACCAAAATGATGTTTGGATTTGCTCGGTGTATCAAACTTTGTGTTATTATACAAATATTCTCTAAACTCATTTCTGTTATATATGTGGTAGCAGAGAACATCTCCGTCCTCTTTAACGATTATGTAACCGCCCGTTGCTTCATATTTTCCGCTCCACGGGCTTGCGGGCATCATACCGAGAGCAATATTCGTCATAAGTTCTTTTATTTTATAAGCATAGAAAACATCTTTGTTTTCATCACTGACTTTACAACTGTTATTGGCAACGCATAAGCCTGTTAACTCTTTAACTTTGTTTGCTTTGCCTCTATAAAAATTCTCAAGCATTTCACCGATTATCAATGACATATTTGTATCAACCAACATCATATTTGAATTGAATATATCGTTATCGGCTTTTACAAACGAAACATTAACATCCAAAGAGTCCAAATATTCAAACTTATCTTTAAATTTTTTGAAACCGTGGAATATATCTTTTTCCGACTCTGTCAAAGTGTGCCCACTCAATTCATAAATAAAGTTTGTTGCGCCCGAGGCATTAAACAATGTTGAGGGACTTCCAAGCTGTGATTTTATACTGAAACCGAGTGTAGGCTCACTTCCTGTTTGAGCATCGTGTACCACAAGTATTATATCTGTTTTATCTGACGATTTCGCTTTTGGGGTATTACATTTAAGTTTGCTGATAAATCCGTCAAGTGCGGGGATTTCAAACGCTCCGTCTTTTGTTTTTACCGCTTTGATTGAATTAAGCAATAATTCCGCATTATCCTTAAACTCTGAAATCGGAATCGTTGCGATTTCGGCACCCGTACTTTCGGAAATTACTTTAATACTTCCGTTTCTTATATATTTTTGCTTATCGTCTTTTTGCTTTCTGATAATCTGCAAAATATCATAATAAATCGTGGGTATTTTATTTGTATCAGCATCGGCGGCATATAATCTACCGTCGGCTGCCAACTTAAACAATGTATATAATTCGCTCCATTCACCTTTATTGCCTTTCATCTTTATGTTCCTCCAACTGCTTTAAACATTTTTTCATAAACTTTGCCATTTCCTCGACCACAGGGATTGTAACTGCATTTCCGAACTGCTTATATTGCTGTGCTTTTCCAACTCCGTCCGGAAATGAAAATGTATCTTCGCCGTCCTTATTCATAAATCCGTAATTGATAAACCCTTGCAGTTTTCCCCATTCACGAGGTGTCATAACCCTTATACCCTTATCGTTGAGAGGAGTTTTTCGCAACGGAAGTTTCATTCCTGCAATTCCCTCACGCATATCGATTACAAGATTTCTTTCTTTTCCGGAACCTCCTGTTGCAAGCAATGCATTTGATACCGGACTTTCTATTTCGGGTAAATTAACTATTTTATATCCGAAACCGTTTCCTTTCGATTCGTGTCTTGCTTTATGACGTTCCAATGTTTCGACATATCCGGAAGCCAGGAAAAACTCCGGCTCGGCATTCATTTCAAGCAAATCATTCAAATCGTCATAAATTTTCTTCGTACGTTTTTCCGGCAGGGTATTCGGTAAATTGTCTACTTCATTGCCCCAAAATTCTCTGTCAAATCCCATAATATAAACACGAGGTCTGTTTTGCGGAACACCGAAATTTCTCGAATTTCTTACAAAGGTTTTGGCATTGTATTTGATTTTACCGTTTTCCGATTGCACACCGATAACTTTATAATTCAATTCCTCCGTGAGCGTTCTTATTATAGTGTCAAATGTTTCGCCTTTGTTGTGTGTAATCAAATTATCAACATTTTCAAGCATAAACGCTTTCGGTCTTGTCCTTTTAATCATATCGGCAATATCAAAGAACAAAGTACCTCTTGTCTTATCGTGAAAGCCCAACTGCTTCCCGGCTCTGCTGAATGCCTGGCAAGGAAAACCCGCCAATAATATATCATAATTCGTATTATCAACTTTTTGCTTAAATTCTTCCGAGGTTATATCATTTTGAGGGTTATCACCGTATAAATGCTCGTATGTCATACATGCATACTTATCTATTTCAGCCGACAAAACATTTTTAAAGCCTCCGGCAAGCTCATATCCTCGCCGTATTCCGCCGATACCGGCACATAAATCTATCATTTTATACATCATTGTAATTCTCCTCTTACTGCTTTTTCGATTATATCGGCACAACCGCCGGCGTTTTTCTTGATTTCTTTACCCCAAAACCTTAAAACCGTCCAACCTTGTTTTTTCAATTCTTCCGTAACTTCTTTGTCACGCTCCATATTGCGTTCTATTTTCGGTATCCAAAATTCTTGGTGAGATTTAAAGTCTTTTTTTCTTTCTTCCCAATTATATCCGTGCCAAAATTCGCTGTCGCAAAATACAGCAACTTTTTTGCCCTTGAAAACCAAATCCGGTTTACCGAATATACTTGTTACATTTTTTTGATACCTTAATCCTCTGCTCCAAAGTTCTTTTCTTAAAGCAATTTCGATTTTGGAATCCTTATTCTTTACAGCTTGCATATTCCTGCGCCGTTGTTCCACTGTATGATTATCCATTCTTTTAACCTCTTTTTATCAAGCTAAAGTGTTAAGAAATATTCCTCATTTATTTCGTAATCCTTTACTTCTTTAACACCTATCCCTAATTCTGCAAGCATTGATACAAAATCTTCGCCATCTATCAGATCTATCTGCTTTTTACCCGGAGTACACGCCTCTTCCAATGCGAATTTAGAAAAAGTTCCTGTAGTAATAAAAACACCTTTTTCTATATCGGTTGTTAAAGAACCTCGGAAATCTCTTATTTCTGACGAACCAACTATTCCTTGATAACGTTTGCATTGAAAAGCTATATTAAAACTGATAATTCCATTGATTTTCAGCTTTCCTGTACCATCTATGCCTCCATCTCCTGATTTTTTTGTTACCTTGACATCTTCAAATCCACTTTCTCTTAACAATCTTTGTGATAGTTTTTCAAATGAGTATGGATTCATCTTCACTATAACATCATGCAGTTTTTTTCTCCATGGTTTTATTTCTTCAGGAATATCCAGCCACATTTCCTCGGAATTATCATTGCCATTTGTATCGTTCCCATCATTATTACCAATCGCTTTTTTACAATGTTTTTCTATATAATCACCATCAACTGTATCTTTTTGCGAAAACTCTGATGTTATAGACCACACTGCACGAGAACTGTTTTCTATGGCGCCGTAATTTTTTAATAAGGTTCTTGCCCAAGCCAATCTATAATTTACCTCTGATATATTTGTATTTGTATGCGGAATTTCCAAAATATCTTCCGATAAATTCATAATCGTTGCAACTTTATCATTTATTTCATTGTTTTTGCCTGATCCTCCCAACTCTTTAAGTGCAACGAAAGTATACTCTACAAGTGTTGCATATGAAGGAATTTTCTTTTGACTATCATTCTTTTTCATATAGTTATAACCTCATTTTTTAATATTTCAAAATTCTGTTGAACGCAAGCTCGCAATACTCTCTTGATATTTCTATGCCCATTGATTTTCTGTCAAGTGTTTTTGACGCAACAATCGTTGTTCCGCTGCCCATAAACGGATCCAAAACTATATCTCCGACATAACTGAACAATTTAATACATCTTTTCGGAAGTTCAACGGGAAAAGGTGCGGGGTGTCCTATTTTCTTTTTGCTTTCACCCGAAAAAGTCCACATCCCGTTTGTCCATTGCATAAATTCATTTTTTGTGGTGTCTGATTTACCTCGTTTTGCTTTTTTCCACTCATTTTTATACATTACGACAATAAGCTCAACGGGCGCTATTATATGCGGAGAGCTTGCGCTCATAAAGCTGCCTCTTGCACTGCTTTTTGAAATATTGCCCTCGTTCCATATAATTGTTGTTCTGTATTGCCAACCGACTTGCTTTGCTATATAAGTAATATCGGCTCCCAGACTTCTTTGCGTACCTTTTCCCGTATCGACCGGGATGTTCATGCACAATCTACCGTCCGACTTCGCCCAATACAGGCATTTTTCCAACCATTTATATGTAAAATCAAGATATTCTTCATAGCTCAAATTATCATTTGCCTGTCCGTAATCTTTATTTACATTGTACGGCGGAGAAGTAACGACCAAATCTATATGATTTTCAGGTATTTTTTCATCGGTCAGCATATCACCCTGCAATATAACCGAGTTTTCGTCTTTATAAAAAATTCTCGTACCCATAGCTACTTGTTCCGTGTTTCGCTCAAATACTTGTCTATATCCGTCTTTTGTATTCTCCAAGATTTACCAACCTTTGAAGCTGTCAGCTCTTGTTTTGTAATCAAGCGCCTTACGGTTTTGTCACACACCTTTAAATATTCCGCCGCCTGCGCTATTGTCATCAAACTATCGGGCATACCGTAATACCTCCATTTCGTTTATATTATAATATCATATTTTTGTTAGAAAGTCAAGGTGTTTACGGTAATTTATTGGACACATTTGGACACAGACACTCTCCGCACCAATACAAAATCGGTGCGGAGAATCTTGATTATTATTTATATACAACAAAAGAATATAATTTGCAATTATAAAAAACCACTTTGTACCTATTTAATTTATATTCCAAAATTCTGACTTTTTCGTTCTTTCGGCGGCGAAAGAACCAAAGCCGCCGGGGGTTCGGCAATCCCCCGGACCCAGCCGCTCGGGGACA
>CAKSPW010000094.1 GCA_934486495.1 uncultured Clostridia bacterium | reverse complement strand
GCTTACAGTATTTTGCCTCCTCCTCAAGAGGTGCGCAGTCAACACACATAAGCACGTCGGGGTTAAACACGACCGAATCGACCCATCGTCCGCATTTATGACAAACGTTAAAATTTTCTTTCCCTTCCGATTGCCATGCAAGAGAAAGCTCTGTTTCCGGGTTTTCGGAATAATATGTTCCCGTTGTGCATACAAGCATTTTCGACAGCTCGCAGAAAAAGCTGTATCTGTTTCCGCCGCGACCCGGTATAATTTTATATGCCGCCGTTTTGTGCGGATTGTTTGTCATAGGTTTACCCTCCTTTCCCGAAAACTCGTAAAAAATTTTTTTTACAAAATTGCACATATTCATTGACTGAACTAAAAATATGTGCTATAATTATATTAATATTATATATGAAAAACCGAATTTGTCACCATACTTTTTGCCAAAAGTAGGGGATAAATTTTAAAAAAAACCGAAATTTTTTTAAAAAAGTAGGGGAAAAAGTATAGGTTCTTTACAGAGTTTAACATTTGATTTATCAAAAGGTAAATATCTGTTTCGGAATTTTCAGGAGGAATTTAAATGCGAGGTAACAAAAAAATATTTTCCGTTTTAATCATTTTTATGATTTTGTCTTTAACTCTTTGCGGGTGTAAAAAGTCGGAGCTTGATAAACACGACCCGGTAACTCTGTCGCTTTGGCACGTTTACGGTGAGCAGTCGGATTCTCCGATGAACAGACTCATTAACGAGTTTAACAGCACGGTAGGAATGGAAAAGGGTATTATAATAAACGTTACCGCAATGTCAAACGCATCAAAAATAGGCGAAAAGCTTCTTGACGCATATAATAAAGTTCCGGGAAGTGCGGAAATGCCCGACCTTTTCTTTGCGCACAAGAGCAATGTTCTTGAGCTTGGTACGGAAAATATTTTAAATTGGAGAGAATATTTCGGTGAAAAGGAGTTGTCGGCATTTGTTCCGGAATTTTTAGCGGACGGCGAGGTTGACGATAAGCTTTGTGTATTCCCGGTTTCAAAATCGACGCATCTGCTTTTTGTTTCGGGCGGTCAGTTTGAGCGTTTTTCAAAGGATACCGGTGTTACATACGATTCGCTTTCGGATTGGGACGGATTTTTTGAAGCGGCAGAAAAGTATTACAAATGGTCGGGAGGCAAGCCGTTTTGCGCTTTGGACTATCCGCTTCGCACAATCGAGCTTGCCGCGGAAGAAAGCGGTGCGGGAGATATTTTTGCCGATGACGGATTTTACGATTTTTCAAACAGTATTTTGAAGCAGACGTTTTTAAAATTCGCAAACGCAATGGCAAAAGGTCATATTATGCTTTCAAATCTTTACTCAAACACACAGGTTATGACGGGAGAGGTTTTATCGGGTATAAGCTCGTCGGCAGCCGTTTTGTACTATAACGACACGGTAACTTATGATGACGGAAAAAGCGAGCCTATGAATTTGGAGGTTCTTCCTTTGCCGTCCGTTAAGGGTAAAAAGCCGTGCGTTACGCAGGCGGGAGTCGGTCTTTGCTCATATAAGACAACATCTCAAAAGGCGGAGGCGGCGGCAGTATTTGCAAAATGGCTTACCGAGCCTCAGAGAAATCTCAATTTTGTATGCGAAACGGGATATATGCCCGTCACAAACGGCGCTTTTGACAAGATAGATGGTTATAAATTTAAAAATGCCGATTACAAAAAACTCTATGACGCACTCAAGAAGGTTAAGGAAAACTCCGATGTTGTGTCTGAACAGCAAAGCCCCGAATACTACGGCAGGGTTTATGCATTTTACGATTATTTAAGAAACGAGCAAAAGTATTTCAGCATTAAAAGTGCGCCGTCCGAGGTAATTTCGGAGGAGCTTTGGAATAAGCTCGGTGCAAAGTAAACCGGAGGTACTAAATGCAATTATCCCTAATTAACAAAAAACAATCCATGCGCAGAAAGCTGTTTGGATATATGTTTGTTTTGGCAACGGTGCTTTTGCTTATATTTGCGATTTTTCTCTTTCTTTTCGGACAGTTTACAACGACAAAGGAGAAAATATCCGATATTTTAAGCTTGCAGACGGAATTTTTCGACCGTGAAATGACGGCATATTACAACGATATTACGCTTCGGGGAGTTCAGCTCTCCGAGGCAGCGTCACAGCTTACCGACAAATATTTCACATCCGAGGGAATCACCTTTAAAAGTATTCAAAACTCGCCCGAGCATATAAATGAGCTTGAAAGCCGCTACATAGATTTGCTCCGCAGTGAGCTTTTGAAGGTTGACTGTTCGGGTGCTTTTGTCGTGCTTAATGCGTCAAGAACGGGAGTCGGCGACTCAAAGTCGGGAGTGTATTTAAATCAGGATCTGTTCGGTACAACGAATAAGGAAACAATGCTTCTTTTCAGAGGAAATGTCAAGGCAGCAAAGGAAAGAGGTATTATGCCGCACAGAAAATGGCGGCTTGAATATGACTCGTCAAATTTTCCGAATTTTGAGGAATTGGTTGCACCGAGCGATGAAGCGATTGAAAACTCAACACGTATTTGCGATATAATCGTTCTTCCGGGTACGTCGGAGAGGGTAATGCTCGTTGCCATGCCAATGAGGGGTAAAGACGGCAGAGCCTACGGAATATGCGGCTTTGAAGTAAACGAGAGCGTTTTTAAAGATGTTCATGCACAGCCGACTACGCTTCCATATATAACCTGTATTTTTTCAAGATATAATGCCGATGAAATAAATATTTCCGAAAGTCTCAGCTGCGGAACGAAAAAAGGATATTTTCTTGCGCCGAAAGGGCCGCTTAAGATAAAAAAACTTACAAAAGAGCTTGTAACGCTTAAAAACGAATACGGCTCCTATGTCGGAATGACGAGAAAAACCTCGCTTTACGCAAAGGGGAATCCGTATGCGGTAACGGTAATGATGCCGTATTCCGACTATTCGCACAGAGAAGCGCAAAACACGCTCCAGCTGATAGTTATAGTCGTATTGTCGGCGCTTACAATTTTAAGTCTATGCCTTTATTTTTCAAAACGTTTTATAACGCCGATACTAAAGGCACTCGAGAAAATAAAGCAGTCGGAAAGCTTAAATCACGATGATAGCGACAGCACATTTTTTGAAATAGACGACCTTTTCGCATTTCTTGCCGGGCGTGATAATGAGTATCAGAAATCGTTTGATGAGCTTTCAAAGAAAAACGAAAGCGCACAAAGCAAGCTTGAACAGGTGCAGTCGGAAAACGAACGGCTGATACAAAAGAACAAAAACGCTATCGTTCAGGACGATTACGATTATTTCTGCTCGGGAATCCGGCGTCTGACGCCGACCGAGAAAAAAATATTTGATTTGTATCTTGACGGAAAAACGGTTCCGGAAATAATGCAGATTACGAAAATAAAGCAGTCCACGCTTAAATATCATAACGGCAACATTTACAGTAAGCTCGGTGTTTCCTCGAAAAAACAGCTTTTGAGCTTTTCCGCCGTGTATTTAAAAAAAGAGGGAGAGCATGTATGATGAAACTTAAAAAGCTTGCTGTACTTATTTTTGTGCCGATTATGATGACCCTTTTCGGCTGTACGGCATTTGTTACAAAAAAAGATAAAAATATGCCGAAGCTGAACATCGGCAGTGACATATATCCGCCGTATTTTTTTCTCGATGATAATGGACAGTTTACCGGTATTGATGTGGAAATTGCAACCGAGGCATGCAAAAGGCTCGGTATAGAGCCTGAATTTAAGCAAATTATATGGTCGGAAAGGGACAGTTATTTAGCAGACAAAACGGTTGATTGCCTTTGGGGAAGCTTTTCGATGAACGGCAGGGAAGATGATTATTCGTGGGCAGGTCCGTATTTAAGGAGCAAACAGGTAGTGGTTGTTAATGCGTCAAGTAATATTTATACTCTTCCCGACTTAAACGGAAAAACGGTTTCCGTCCAAACAGGGTCAAAACCCGAACAGATTTTTCTCGATGAAGCGATTGACGGTGTGTCGGTGAAAAAAGTGTACAGCTTTCCCACAATGAGCAATGTGTTTGCAGCACTTAAAAAGGGGTATGTCGATGCGGCGGCAGGTCACGAAACGGCTTGCCGTGACTATATAAAAAACATAAGCGGTGAATTCAGAATAATTGACGAACTTATTCTTTCGTCAAAGCTTGGCGTTGCTTTTGAAAAGGGCAAGAACAGCGAAACGGTAAAAAAGCTTTCCGACGTTCTTTCGCAAATGCGCTCCGACGGCACTATGCGCACCATTTTGGAAAAATATGATTTGGATAAAGAATATGCGCTCGGGGAGGATGAGGACAATGAATAAGATAAAATCCCTCCTTAAAAACCAGAATGAAAAGCTTGTTTTGATACTAATTTTGGCCGCAATAATACTCTTGCCCGGAACACTGTACCTTAGTGTGACATACTGTTTAAACAACGTTCGCGGAGCGATGGAAAGAAATATAAACGACATTAAAAAGCAGTGCTCGTATTATGTTGATTTTATTGCTGCCGACGAGGCAAAGAGTCTTATCCGCATAACCGAGTACGCCGACAGTATAGGCTCAATAACAACGTATATTCCGGAAAACGAGAGAAACAACGCTCTTGGAAAATATTCCGATACTCAAAGAGTTGACTGTATTTTAATGCTTGATGAAAATCTCACACCCGACAAGAATTATTCGCAGATAGGTATGAGCTATGAAAAATGGGTAAATGAAATTAAAACGTCCGCTGTAACATCTGTGCTTAAAAATCCAAAAATGATTTATTCGGCACGTGTTAAGCATAACGGCAAGATTTTCGACATTGCCGCAGCCGCAAGATATGATAAAAAAGGCGTTGTTTTTTGCGCAACGATGCAGGAGAGTGATAAGCTAAAATTTCACTACTCGTCCGTCCGCAGCCTTTTGGCAAGAAACGAAACAAGCCTTAAAGGCTCACTTTACATAGCCGAAGGCAATACCATAATTGCGTCAAACAAAGACGACAACATTCAAAACAAAATACGCGTACCCGAGCTTGCCGAAATAGACGCTCTCCAAAACGGAACTCATCTTACACCGTTTTTGTACAAGGACAGGCTTTATTACGGCGGAAAGGCAATGTATAAGAGCTATGACATTTATGCATTTTACCCGGCTAAAAACGTTTTTGCGTTTTGTCTTTTTTCCATGCTTGTGGCACTTTGCATATATTTGGTGTTTTCGGGTATGCTGATTTATTCTCATATGCGCCAAAAAAGCAAGCATAGCAAAGAAATTGAAAAACAATATGAAATTATAAAATCAATCAGCCATATTTATAACCTGGTTGTTTTTGTGGACTTAAAAAAAGATAAATTCACAGTACTTAAAAAGACGGGGCATGATGAAAAATCTCCCGATATCGGCGATATTGATACAGATGCAAGACAAATGTTCTCGGGCCGTGTCGGCGAGGATTACCGCAAGGGGTTCAGAGAGTTTTTGAACCCGCTTACATTTAAACAGCGTCTTAAGTCCGCCGACTGTGTCGAATACGATTATAAGGATATTTCAAACGAGTGGATTAACGATAAAATAATTCCGCAAAGCTACGATGAGGACGGTCTTGTTGCAACGTTTATTTACGCACGCAGAAATATAAGCTTGCAAAAAAGGAAAGAGCTTGAATATCAGCAAAAGCTTGAAAATGCAATTAAAAACGAACAGGCGGCAAACAAGAGTAAAACGGAATTTTTGCGCAGTATAAGCCACGATGTCCGCACTCCTATAAACGTTATCCTCGGTATGCTTGAAATTGCCGACAGAAACAGAGGTAATGATGAGGTTTTAACCGAGTGCAGACGTAAAATGCGTGCGGCGGCGGAATACCTTCTCGACATTGTAAATGAAGATTTGATGCTTAATAAAGTAGGTGATACGGGAGTTGATACACACTCTGTATTTGACCTTGAAGACGAAGTTGAAAATCTTTATTTAATAGTAAGCGAGCGTGCAAAAACAAGGGGTATCAGTTTTGATAAGCCGAAAATTACCGTAAGCGGCAGGGCACTTGTCGGCAATCCGCTGTATTTGCGGCAGATTATGATGAATATTATAACTAATGCGATAAAGTATAATAAAGAAAACGGCGAGGTTCTCGTTTCCGTTTCCGAAAAGAGCATATCGGATAACACGGCGGAGATTATATTTGTCTGCAAAGACAACGGTATCGGTATGAGCGAGGAATTTCAGAAAAAGATGTTCGAGCCGTTTGCACAGGAAAATGATTTTGTTGTGAGCAGAAAAAGCGGCGTCGGTCTCGGACTGCCGATTGTTAAAAAGCTTGTCGAAAAACTCGGCGGCACAATAAACGTTAAAAGTGAAAAAAATAAGGGTACTCTCTTTGAAATAACAGTCCCTTACAAGTATTCGGACACTTGTGCCGAAAAGAGCAGTCCTGCACCGGAAAAAGCGTCCGTTAAAGGTCTTAATATCATTTTGGCGGAGGATAACGAGATTAATATGGAGATTGCCGAGTACCTCTTAACCGATGCCGGCGCTAAAGTTAGTAAGGCGTATAACGGAAAAGAAGTGCTTGGAATGTTTAAGTACTCTAAATCGGGCGATTTTGACGCAATAGTCACCGATGTTTCCATGCCCGTTATGGACGGACTTGAAGAGGCAAGATGTATACGTGATCTCGACCGACCCGACGCAAAAACAATACCCATTATCGCCATGACCGCAAATCTGTTCGATGACGATAAAAAAGCGTGCATAGATGCCGGAATGAGCGGATATGTCGGAAAACCTATTGATATTAATCAGCTGATTAGTATGATTTCACAGCAGGTAAGAAAGAATAACCAGGAGTAAAAAATATGTTGTAAAAAACTACCCTATATCCATTCTATTTCACATTCCAAAATTCTAACCTTTTCGTTCTTTCGGCGGCGAAAGAACCAAAGCCGCCGGGGGTTCGGCAATCCCCCGGACCCAGCCGCTCGGGG
>CAKSPW010000093.1 GCA_934486495.1 uncultured Clostridia bacterium | reverse complement strand
ATTAGCCGTATCCCGAGAAATATCCTCTGAGGATGTTCGCTGTCTATACGTTTGCGAATTTTCTCCACTCCCGATTCTTCGAGATATTTACCTATATTATTTTTGTTGCACCCACTTATATCCCTGTCCTTTAAAAATCTCATAAACGCATTTCCAACATCAACTGAGGTTTCATATTCTTATTATTTAATTTTTGAGCCAAATTTAAGTAATCTATATTAAATGGTTTTTCTTGTACGGAATATATGTAATTTCTCATACTTATATTAAAATTTTGATAATCTATAAAAACCATTGTCCTCATAAAATATACCTCGTTTGTAAAAGAGTGAAGGAGCTATGTGAAACACATAACTCCCACTATATGCAGGGGATGTCTATACAAGTACAATCCTGCGATTTATTTACAATAGTTTACAATTATATTATATCATAAGGAGCTGTAAATGTCAACTATAATTAATATATTCTTTTTTTGTGAATGTAATAAATTTATGTTGACAAAAATAAAAATAAATGATATAATATAAATGAAGATTAGGTGTGAGGATAACACCGTTATAAAGAAATTCCAATCAAAGACTGGGTGCGAAGGTAACACCTTTAAAAAAGAAATCCTAATAGAAGATTGACCCTTGTGTATTACGCAAGGGTTTTATTCTTTTATGGAATGGTAAAAGAAATTATTATTCGATGAAAAAATTTAAATATACAACTCTTAAAATATTTTCATGATGAACTCGGTATAGGTTTTTGATTTATACCGAGTTTTTTTGCTTTGAATTTATATGTTTTTTATGCAGTCGAGTATTTTGCAGGTAGTTATTTGGAGATTTGTTGAGTAGTAGGGAATGAGGTGTGGTGTGGAGCTGAGATTTTTGTAGCTGAGAGAGTTGTGATTTGTTAGGTGAGTAGTAGGGGAGTTCGATGTGTTTTGCGATTGAGGGGGTTGTGGGTGTTTTGTTGTGGTGGGAGGTGGATTTTTGAGTTGGTGTGTGGATAAACCTGCTCATACGGATTTATAAAAAATGGCTTGGTTCTGCGGTTTTTGCCACCCCCCGGTCATTGAATTTTATTCCTCAATGAGGTTTAATTCCGAACTTTTTCCGGGCTGAAATTAGCAAAAGATAATTTGTTTAAATAAGTATTTAAGCGTGTTAAGGGGATAAAAGTATCAAATTTGACAATAAATGTAAAATAATAAGTAAATTGTAAATTTTTGTAAAAAACAAAAGCGGTATAAACGAAATTGAAATTTTTTCCATTTGCTATAAAAATTTTTTATATCGAAAAAATGACAATTTTTAAAAATTAATCAGATAATCAAAACCATAATATATAACAGTTAATACTACACCATATAATAACCCAAAACACAACACATAGTATTCAATACTACATACACCCATACCAAACAAACAAAAAAAATAAAGCTATCATCTTGACAACTTCATTAATATATGATAGAATGTAGACAAGAGGAATAACAACACGGTTATTCTACAAAGATTTTATATTAAAGTAGTCGTATCTTGTAGGAAATGGACGGCTACTTTTTTATGTTCTTCAACAATTCAATTAATAAAGCTGTAAAAACTATTAATAATATCATTTGTATATATTCCATGTTAACACCTCCATTCTATCAAAAAAAGGTGTTAGAATAGCCGTAATCCCTCTTGTCATATACACATTATAACAACAAACAATCTAAAAGTCAACAAAAACAAAATCAATCATTATCACCAGCAACATAATCTTCAATATATCTTTTACAAGCGGTAACAATCAAGCTTGCTTTACTGATATTATTATCTTTGCAGAAAGTATCTATTATATTATAATCTTCAATCCGTACATTTGCATTAAGCTGTTTATATGTTTTTGCGTTGTACTTCGCATTTGCTCTAATACGTGCAGCACTTGCTTTTTTATTTACACTATTTTCCATAATACCACCAAACTATACAGAATACACAAACAACATACCATAATAGTATTACATATTTATGTATAATGTCAATAGACAAATACCATACTATCATGGTATAATACTAATTGTCAACAGGGAACACAACAACCCAAGCACAAACAACATAACAAGCTTAAATATTCCCTTCATTGATAATTGCACCTTAACAACAAAATACACATTGCAGCATATCAATCAATCACCCAACGGCAAAGACTCAATATAATTATTGATAAGCTTGTTTAGGCTTATGCCTTGCGACTTGCAATAATCTTGAAGTTTGCTTTTCTTGCCTTTGGGGATAACGATTCTCAACGAATCATATTTATTTTTATTGTATTCGTTATTGTATTTGGTTTTATTATATTTTTCTTTTTCTTCCGGTGTAATATCCATATTATACCACCCCATATAAGAATATTGTACAATGTGTATAAAAATAATTTAAAACGTTGTACAATGTGAATATTGAAAAACGTTGTACAATGTGTTATACTATAATTAAGTTGAACGACAGAACCAACACCGAATAACAGCAGCGGTTACGACTTCAACCATAAAACAATTATAACATACCGACTTGAAAAAGTCAAGAGTTATAAAAAGTTGTACTTTGATAATTGAATAAGACTTTACATTTTCTTTGAAATATGTTATAATAGTTATAACAGTAATAGACAGATAACAAATATAGCATATAGAAAAGAGGTAAACAATATGTTAGAAAAGCAAGATTTACAAGCTATTCAACAGTTGATTCAATCAACTATTGAACCATTGCGGCAAGATATACAATCCTTGAAAGCTGATGTATCAGAATTACAAAAAGATGTATCAGAGTTGAAAACCAACGTATCAACACTTCAAAAAGATGTATCAGAGTTAAAAGCTGATGTATTAGATTTAAAAGATAGTGTTTTAATACTTCAAGACGATGTACAATCCTTGAAAACCGATGTATCAGCACTTCAAGACGATGTAACTATTATCAAGTCAGATGTCAAAGATATTAAATCTAATGTACGGTTTAACCGTAAATCCGAAATTGATATAATAAATTATATTGATAACCGGATTGATGAAAAAATAGAGCGGTTAAAAGCTGAATTAACAAATAAAACAGCATAACCACCATGACAAACTATATAATATAAAAGAGTGTAAAGCCTAATTTAAAACATTAAAATATATACACTCTTTTTTTATTTATATCAACCCTTATTAATTCTATCTCGAATACATTCTAATATAAAGCTATTCATGCTAACACCTTGTTTTTGTACTTCCGCTTGTATCTTTTCGAACTCGTTAAGTTTGACATTTAAAGTAATATGTTTGTATGTTTTGGCATTATATTTGTTACTTGCCTTTATCTTCGCAGCACTATTTTTATTTAACATCTCTAACATTATTCAAGTTAATCCCATTTTCCATACAGTATCTAACCGCACGAACAATGCAGCGCGTCCGCGTTAATTCCAGTTCTTGACTAAAACTATTAATTAATTCTATTTCTTCGGGCTTGAATTTAAACCCACAACGAATATAATGTGTACTGTCGTATTTTTGATTTGCTTTTTGCTGTGCTTTACTCACTGCCATAATTTAACAATCCACACCTTTCACTTTGTACAAGTTGTATATTTTCACACACGGTTGACCGCATAAGTCATACAACAGTTACAACAAAAAAATAAATTTCAAAAAAAGTATTGACATATACGGTTGACCGTATTATAATACTAATTGTCAACAGGGAATACAACAATAGCAGCACAACAACATAACAAACTTAAATATTCCCTTCATTGACTAAATATATAAAATAATGCGGTAGTTACTTCCTTATAGGAAGGAGGTGATACCATGTTACCAGATAATGTAATAATTAATACCGATGCTACAGTTACATACAATGGTATAACATTTTATTCATTAGACGATTATTTTGATTATTATTCCGACAGCGACAATTTGCGGAATGAATAAACAATAATCAAACAGTAACCCACTTACCAACGTTACGGCTACCGCATTATAATATATTTACAATTGTACATTGATAATTATATAGTATCACTTATTAGGACTAACTGCATTATCCGGAATATATTCCATAATGTCATTAGGTTGACAGTCAAAAAGTCTGCACAATTTATCAATGCTTTTTGCATCAAGTCCTTTTGTTCCTGCTTTTAGTCCGTAGTAGGTAGCTTGACCGATTATTTTTTCTTGTTTGATTCTGCTAACGGTATAGCCGTTTTGCTGAAACTTTTTAAAAAGACGGTCATATTTTAACATAATATAATACCTCACTTAATTTAGTGATAATGTATAATAAAATATCTCTTAATTTGGTGATTGTGCGAATTGAATATCACTAAATTAAGTGATATAATGTAACCATGATAACAAATAACACGTTTAAATGTTATCATCTGTACATTGATAATTATATACTACTTGTCTTTTTTGATAAAGTCAATTTCTAAATCATAACCGATACTTTGCAGCATTTTATATAAATCTGTAAAGCTGAAATTAACTTTATTAAATAGGTGGTTTAATTGATTTCTACCAATATTTAAACGGTTAGCAATTTCGGAAAGGGTCAATCCTTCATCAAGAAGTAGTTTTCGTAATTCCTTTTTGATTTCCGCATTATCTCCGTTGTATATCATTAAATCACCTCAATATATCAAAATAATGTACAAAGTATCTAAAATAATTCATTATTTTTGTGTATTATATCAATGGACAAGTTCATTATTTTAGTGTACAATAATAACATAATCAATCAATAACAAACTTAAATGTTATCTTGGTTATCTGGTACATACTCCAGTATGTCTCCGGGCTGACAATTTAAGAGGGTACAGAGAAGATTAAGGTTACTACCGTAAACAACTTCACTTTTGCGGAGTTTTTGGATAGTAGCATTTCCCATAAGTTTATTATTAATTAACTTGTAAGAAGTATAACCCTTCTCGCGTAATGCTGCAAGTATATTAATTTTATATCTAATCATATAATACACCTCTTAAATAATAATGTACATTATATCATTATTTTTTGTAGTTGTCAATATGCACTAAAAAGTAGTATATAATATGCACTAAAACATACACCATATTTTAGTACATATGCCAATAGACAACAACTGCAAAGTAGTGTATAATAGTACATGAAATAAAGGTTAACAGCCTTTACATATCACGAAACCAGCGGACTTCCTGCAAGTGTGGGAAATATCAAAAAATTGCGTTACAAGTGTAGCGCCGATAAGTCCGCCGAAAGTAGTGATTGAACATTGAAAAATAAATACTTTTCGAATCTACGAATAAGATTCTTCATTAAAACACAAGTTTTTAATTTGTCACTCTGTCAATGTATTGTATGCTTTTTAAAGTGTATCAATACATTATACATTGATATATTTTAAAAAGTGTTATAATACACTTTAAGAAACTATAAAAACAATGTTAAGTCGCTGAAAATATCAGCGCGGAAGGAGTACAAAATGAAAAAAGTAACAGTTACGGAAGTAAGAGCAAACGAAGTTGACTACGCCGCAGCGTTGCGGAGTATTCTGGAGTCAGACAACTTTATATTGTCTATTCCGCTATACAATGCTAAAAAGAACGATTACAAAACAAAAGTAATTAATTGCAAGCTTGACGGAATAACCGATATAAAAACTTTTAAAGAAACTTTGTTAAAAGCGGTTACAACTTACCAACATTATACTTTAAAAGCTGAAAAGAAAAAGCTTGAAGATAAACGGACGAAAAACAACGGTTTAGATCAAGTCGACGCTGCAACACTTCAGAATTTAGAAAACTTTTTGCAAGATTTTGAAAAAACTTGTAAAGCATACATTTTACAAAGTGACGAACTAAATAAACTTGATAATTTAACGACTTCAATTGCTTGCTATTTGTCAGGGTATGCATTGCCGGAATTTTGGCACAAGTCGCACGAGATAGACAAAGTTATTAAAGAATTAAAAAAATCTTTTGATGCTGAAACTGAATCAGCCCGCAACATTGAAAAAAAGGCATTAAAGAAGGACTTATCATATTTTATATACAAATACTTCAATGTTGGTATGGAAACAGCCGAGAGTCCGTTATTTGCACGCTTGAAAAGTAACGCGGGATTATTAAATAATGTTATATCAAGATATTATACCGGACGTAAATTAAATAAAAATGGTAACACTGAACAGACTTTTAGCGATAAGGCTGCAAAAAATGAAATTTTGTTAGGTATACTGGAATACAAACAGCAACTTGCAAACGCTGAAACACTTCAGCCGGAGGAAGTAACCCAAGAAACAAAAACCGCATAAAAGAGAGGGACTCAACCCTCTTTTTTATTGCGCCAAAAAATCAGTTGAAAAGGGGAATAAAAACCATGAAATTAATTAATACAAACACGAATCACAATACACAAATACTCCAAAGACCAATTCCGACAAATACCATTTATGGTATACGCTACAACAATAATAATACGGTAACATATTATTATATTGACCGCGGAGGTTATACGGCAATTAAAAAAGGGCTGGAGCGCGTTCCGGTGTATATTCTTACAGGCACAAAAAGGCATTTAAAAAGTAATACAAATATACCATTCTACCGCAAACAGCTTGCAAAAAATAACCCTATTGTAAAGTTTATTAAAACATATATAAGCCGGAATGGAATTGAATTAACAGCCGCAGCGGAAGAACATTACAGCGTATATTACTATGGATTAATGGGTAAAAAACCGGGGATCGGCTGGGTAACACCTGATAACAAATATAATTTCATAAGAGGATAAAAGGCGGAATTTTGAGAGGAGGTGAGCCGGTGTTATATTTTGCAACAATACGCACATATTATGACGGCATAACTTCAGACTTTTATACCGACAACGACTATATATTTAAGGATAGAGAGTCGCTGGATACATGGTATAAAAACAATAAACACCGTTACACAGGGCATATACAACGAATTGTGAAACGTGGCAGAATTGATTTTAATC
>CAKSPW010000092.1 GCA_934486495.1 uncultured Clostridia bacterium | reverse complement strand
CACAGCATCTAAACAATTATACCATAGTTCTTGGAGAGGAACTCTAAAAACTACTATATTTATTATACGAGGAGATGATTATATGTATATGAAATATTTAGAAAAAAGCCTTAAGGAGCTTTTCCCCAATATATCGGAATTGAGTGCTTCTTATCAGCAACCGGCTATTTGCCCGCATTGCGGTATTCACTGCGATGCTCACGTTATAGACAAGGCTCACTTTGATAAAAAGGATTTTCAATTTGTTTTCCTTATTTTTCAGTGTACTGCTTGCAATAAAATGTTTACAGCTACATACCGAGTTAAAGAACAGCGTTCCGAAATTTGCGGTATTACTCCGAATGTTATTTCCTCTTATTCCGATGAACTCATTTCGGGCATTTCTCCTCGCTTTATATCACTATATAATCAAGCGCTTAGGTCAAGAGATAACAATGATTTTGATTTAGCCGCCATTGGTTATCGTTCAGCTATTGAAGTTCTTATAAAAGACTATGCTATAAATGAATTAAACAAAGATGAAAACGAAGTCTCTAAGAAAAAGCTGCATGACGCTATTTCTGAATATTTGCCCGGTTCTGATTTCATGAACAGTGCCGATGTTATTCGTTATATAGGCAATGATTATACTCATTATGACAGAAAATATCCGGATTTTGATTTTAGCATTCTTGATACTTATATGGATATATTTATTGGTCTTATCCGGACAAAACTTCTTATAAGTCACCCTCCCGTTTCTCGTTCACACAAGGCTTAAAATTAAGATTTTCTACCATACAAGCTAAGTCATTTGATAATGTCTTAGCTCTTTTTATAGTATCTACCAGTTCATTAGCCTTGTATATTGCTTCTTCAAACTGCGACGTATCAAGAGTTACAGTTACTTTTGTTTCTTCCATCTTCACCCACTCCTTTCTTGCGTTTTTCCTTTTTCTGTGATATAATCACCGTAGAACGGAGGTGATTATAATGATTATTGAAAAAGAATACATACCTATACTCTCTGATGCTTTGGAAAGTTTTACGCTTCAACCCGAAGAATATAATATCCCATATGATATATATACTTCTACCGAATTTGAAGAATTTCATACCGGCTTTTCAACCAACGATGCAAAAGCATTGATTGAACAGTTGTCAAATGGAAATCATAATATATCTGACAGCTGCATTAATTATATTTACAACATTGTTTTGAGCTATAAGTCTTTGGTTAATTTTGTATTATTGTATGAAACAGAATCACCGGAGACCAAAGCAGAAATTATTGTTACTCGCAAATCAATTAATGCTTTAATTCGATTTCTGAAATCTTCCTGTTCTCAAAACAACATTGAGCTTTATATTTTAGATGATGAATCAGAGGAAGACGATTTCTTTTTCTTATAAGAATGTCGATTTTTTTATAAGGCTCTATCAACTCTACCACACAAAGCTGCTTTGCTTTTGCACTCGGCTTTGTGTGTTTTTTTATGAGACAACGATGTCCGCTGTTTTCATTTGTAAACATTTTATCTTCACCACTCCTTTCTATGCTGACTTGTTACTATCAGTAGCAAATAAATATTCATAGTCTCCTTTAAACAAAGCACACAACCTTGAGATTTCTTTAATATAGAACTTTCCTGTTTTTTTCTTGTTTTCATAGGAAACACGCGAAATCCCTAAATATTCGGCAACTTGTTTATTTGTCATACCTATTCTTGCTTGTTCTGCTTCTAAATTCTTAAACATATGTATTTCTCCTTTCTTTTGTGTTAGCATTTTGCTAATTTATTTGTATTATATTACCTTTTTGATAATTTGTCAATACTTTTTTCGAAAAAAGTTATCATTTTGATAATTTTTTATTGACTTTTTCTTTTTTATGGTGTATATTAGTGTTAAGGAAGTGATTTTTAATGGATGGTTTTGGAAGTAGGCTTGTAAAACTTCGTGAAAAAAAGGGACTTAACCAAAGACAGTTAGCAGAAATACTTAATATTACTCCAACGCGCTTAAACTACTGGGAAAAAGACAAACGAGAACCAGACTTCTTTATGTTTTCTAAGATCGTTCAAGTTCTCAATGCTGATGCCAACGAATTATTAGGACTAAATCAAATTAATAATTTTCATGTGAGTGCTGTTGAGAAAAAGTTATTAAATGCCTATCGAGAACACGTCGAAATGCAACCGGCAATTAACAAAATGCTTGACATTGATTGTAATAACAGTGTTGAACAGGATATTATATCTGAAATAAAACACGATGCAAAAAATTTTACTATAAATACAAAATAAAATTTATAATTCCGTTATTCGGAATTGTATACATAATTTTAATTTACAAATGATTAAGGGGGATTTTATTATGAAAATAAATGTAACGTCTGAATTGCATTTGTCTTCTGCTGGAAAAAAAGCGTTAAAAGTATATGAAGAATATGCTTCTCGAACTTCAAATCCAAAATTTCATAGAACTTCCGAAGAATCAAATGCAAGCTTTCATTTTTCATCGAATAATAGCTCTATCATAAAATCATATGAAAAGAAAATATGCAATTGTTTTGCTTCTTGTAACAAATCTAAAACATTAAAAGCACAAATTAATGCTTGTGATAGGTCTCTTGAAGCGTTTTATGAATTTAAAGAATTTTGTTATAATTCATATGAAGGAACAATATACTTTCAAAACATGTGGGAATATTGCCACAATTCAAAAAGTGAGTGTTTTTCATTTGATGAAAATATAAATGCGCATAAAGAAAAATTAGAAAGAGCATGCGAAAGGCAAAAAAAGAAAAAAGAAGCTGAAAAACGAAAGGAGCGTTTGCAAGAGCAAAAAGAAAAAGAAGCAGAAAGGTTAGCCGTATTATCACAAAATCTGCAACAAGATGTTTTTGATGTTTTACAGCAAAACTCACCCATGTTACAGTGTGATTTATTTAAATTTTTTGATTCTAAGCTTAAAAAGAACATTATCAAAATATTAGAAGAATGGGAAAGTTACGATGCTATAAGTCGAATAAAATCAAAAAATTCATATATGATAACGCTAACTTTGGATTAATTATTAGCATATAATTATAGCTTAAAGATACAAAATAAAACTTATGTAACATATTATAATATACATTTAAGAAAGGATGATACAAGATGCCAACACTAAGCATATTCTTTGGAATTATTGTAAAAATGTATAATGAAAAAAGCGGCAAGCATAATATTCCCCACTTACACGCCGAATATCAAGACGATGAAGTTGTTGTGGATTTTGAGGGGAATATATTAGAGGGAAGTTTGCCAAAAGGAAAACAAAAATTATTGCTTGCATGGATTGAAATACACAGAGAAGATTTAATTGCAAACTGGAAGCTTCTTTCAAACGGTGATGGTTATTTTAGAATTGACCCATTAAAATAGGAGGTGTTATCATGAAATATCCTAATATTATATCAGTCAGACCAACAAGCGATTATAACGTTATTTTAACGCTTGAAAATGGCATTATCAAAAAATTTGATGTAAAACCATATATATCAGGTGAATGGTTTGGGGAATTAAAAGATAAAAGCATCTTTAATACAGTGCATCCCTGCGGAAATACTATCGAATGGAAAGACGGTCAAGACATTGCGCCGCATGAATTACATGAATTATCAGTATTTATTGAAAATTGAGCAAATAACTTCTGAAAGGACTGATAACAATTAACAATTTTCCGTATACTATAAACGATTTAAGAAATGCGTGTAACGAAGATAGAATAAGATGGTCTATACACGCAATGAAAAGATTAAGAGAGCGGCATATAACACGAACAGATTTTAAAAGATGTATTTTTTCGGGTGCTATTATAGAATACTATCCGGAGGATTACAGGACCCCCAGTTGTCTGGTATCGGGCGTAAGTGTTGCTAACAAACCTTTACATACCGTTTCAGGCTATGACGGCGGTATTATTTATGCAGTAACTGCATATTATCCCAGCCTTGATGAATGGGATAAAGATTTTAAAACAAGGAGAGTGAATGAGTAATGAGATGTCATTTTTGCAGAGGTAATTTAGAAAAATCAACCACTGAATTTATGGAAAAAACGGATAACTTTATTGTTGTTATTGAAAATATTCCCTGTGAGAAATGTATGCAATGTGGTGAAGCGTATTTCACAGATGAAGTTGCCGGAAAAATCGAGCAAATTCTCGACAGTATAAAAATGATTTCAAGTTCTTTGACTGTAACTGTTATTGACTATACAAATACCGCAACTTAATTTAACAATAAAAATCCTCCGACTGCGCCAACAGCCGAGGAACCGGAAGATAAATTGAATATAATATTTTATAAAATATTGTATAATGATAATATTATGAACATTTTTTTGATTTAATTTATCAAAAATGACGTTTTTTAATAAATTATTTTTAATTTGCGTTTACATTTTATTAAAAATGTATTATAATTAAATTTATCGTGAGGTGTAGAAAAATGAAATATCAATATCTTTATAAAGTAAAATATTCTGATTACAACCATTATGAACAAGAATATAAGGAGCGTTATAATAATATCTCAACATATCGTTATGATTTTAACGTAGGCATAAATCCCGCTTTTGTTGTTATAACCCCCGAAATTTTACAATTAATTACGAATATACAATCACTTGACAAACGATTGTTTGTTTTAAAAACTCATCTTCCCTCTGTGGCTTTGAGCCAATTTACACAAAAGAGCCTTATAGATGAGGTTAAGCTGACAAATGAATTAGAAGGCGTAGCAAGCACAAGAAAAGAAATTAAAGAAGTTTTATATAATATGTCGGATAAAAGCAACCGCCTTCATGGTATAGTACAAAAATATGCGCTTCTTATAACATCGGACAAAGTGCCTTTAAATAATTGCCGGGACATACGCAATTTATATGATGATTTTGTATTGACGGAAGTCACGAATACAGATGAGAAAAACATACCGGATGGTGATATTTTCAGAAAGGATAACGTGTATGTAAAAAACAAATCGACAGGTAAGACTATTCACACCGGATTATATCCTGAGACTAAAATCATAGAAGTAATGTCATCATTGCTTTCTATGCTAAATAATTCCGAATACAACCCGCTCATCAACATCGCTGTTATGCACTATATGTTTGGATATGTACATCCGTTTTATGACGGGAACGGACGGATGAGCCGCTTCATCAGCAGCTATCTGTTATCCAAACAAATTGATCGGCTGGTAGGTTTTCGCCTTGCCTATACAATAAAAAAAGATATAAAAAAATATTATAAAATGTTCGACTTGACAAATGATAAGCTTAATAAAGGTGATTTGACACCGTTTACAATATATTTTCTCGAATTGATTGAGATGTCACTTATGGATCTAATTAACTATTTTAGCGACCAAATCAAAAAGCTGGAATTTTATGATGAGAAAATTAATGAACATCTAAATCAACCCATAGATCATAGAAAGGCATTATTTATAGCTGTTCAAGCAACTGTTTTCGGTGATGACGGCATCGATGTAAACGAGTTATCTATTGCTATTAAAAAAAGTGTTTCGACAACTCGTAAAATAGTAAATCGGCTTTGTGATGATGGATTTTTACTTAAAAAGAAATCACGACCTGTGCTATACAATGCTAATTTAGATAAGATCAGCGAACTATAAAAAAAGCCCCCGACCGCTACCAACAGCCGAGGGAAAGAGTGTATATAGATACACAACATATCGCAAACATATTGTATCATATACACTCTGATTTGTCAAACACAAAATTATGTTCGAGAAAAAGGAGTGTTTTTTTAATGAAAAAAAGAAAAGACGGCAGATTTTTAAAGGTTGTTACACTTAACGGCGAAAAAGTTTATTTTTACAGTTCGGAAAGTACGGAGCGGAAAGCCGAACGGGATATTGCACGTCAAATGATGGAATATCAAAAAAAGCAAGAGGAAAAGGACAATATATCTTTTGCGACATTGGCGGATATGTGGAACACAGAATATAGAACTACAATTCCAGAAATTACATACAAAAAGGGAATAAAAGCGCGATATGAAAACATTTTGGATTTTTTTAGTAAAAATAAGTTAAATGAAATAACTTCAAAGGATATAGACGTATTCTTACATAACCTTAATTATGGATATAAAACGGTTGCAGGTTATAGGTGCATTTTAAATATGATTTTTTGCTATGCCGTTTTACAAGGTTATACACAGTATAATCCTGTGTCAGTTGTAAAAGTTCCGAAAAATCTTGAACGTAAACGCAGAGAAATCCCGACAACAAAGGAATTGAAAATAGTATCGTCTCATTGGGAAGGTTTTGACCTTTTACCTTTTTTTCTGCTTTGGACTGGTTGCAGAAAATCAGAAGCGCTTGCAATCAGACGAGAAGATATAGATTTTAAAAACAAAGTTATAAAAATTCGTAATCATGTTATTCATGACGGCAACAAGGCAATTTATGAACCGGTATTAAAAACGGAAGCAGCATACCGCGATATTATTTTAACGAATAACTTATATAAGGTTTTACCAAAAAAATTTTCCGGTTTTTTATTTAGTGCATCGGAAACGCGTGAAAAACCATTAAGCAAAGGAGAATTTGATAAACGTTGGAAAAAATATTGCGAAAAGTATAATCTGCATATAACTGCGCATCAGCTCCGGCACGGGTATGCAACAATGTTGTTTGAAGCGAATGTAGATATAAAGGATACACAGGTTTTAATGGGGCATTCAGACATAAATCTTACACGTGCAATATATACACATATTCGTGAAACAAGAACTAATGAAACAGCAAAAAAACTTAATAGCTTTCATTTTTAAGCAATCTGTGAAAAATGTTAGTCATATTTTAGTCAAAGGCTATAATATGGCTTAAGAACGTTAAAAAAAACAGGTTCAAGTCCTGTCACTCCGACCATATCGAGTGTTCATAACGTGTATGAAGTTATGAACACTCGATTTTTTGTTTTTATGCCATTTTAGTTGTTCTTAAGTACTCAACCTCAACACCTTTTCTTGTGTTTACTTTTATCTTGTCGAAATTCTCCGGCATATCAAGCTCACCGATGAACTTGTAATGTATTATAACCTCTTGAGTGCGGTTTAATCCGTAAGCGTCAAATGATACACACTGTAAATGTTCGAACCAAAAAAGGATGCCATTCGGCATCCCCTAACCCTTGCGTA
>CAKSPW010000091.1 GCA_934486495.1 uncultured Clostridia bacterium | reverse complement strand
GCCTGATTGAATCCTGCAAAATCAGATATGCGGCTTACGGTTATATCCGAAAATCTGTCTGCGGTTGTATATTCCACCTCACATTCAAAAGCTTCACCCAAAAACTTAAGCGGCACATATGTATGATTGTTGAATATTTTAGGTTCTGTATCCATATTGACTGCGTTATTATTTTTAAGCATTGATTTGGAATCAATAGTAAAAACAACAGTATTTTTGTCATCGTTATAATCTGAAATTGTGACTGTTTTGTCGGCGTCGTTCCAATCTACCTTTTTGCCCAGCGCATTGCTGACGGCACGGACGGGAATTTGCGTCCTGTCGTTTTCGTCAATAAACGGCAGTTCGGTTTTATCGCAATATATTTTAACTCCGCCGACAGTTATATATACGCCATGCTTTTCCGTATTGTAAACGGTTATATTCGTCTTGTCGTAAGCAAGAGCGGACATTACCGATGCTGCCGATATTGCAGCAGTTAACAGAACTAATAATATCTTTTTCATTGCATTGTCCTCCTTTAATAACTTCCAGAATTGTTTTGTTGCGCCTAATTATCCCATGATATATAAACATTATATCATTTATTCTTTTACATAGCAACACTTTCTTATATATTTCGTCATAATAAATAATTTAAGCTTCTCTTTTTTGTAAACCTAAAAAAAGACAATTCAGCCCTATGGGCAAATTGCCTTTAATTTATTTAATATTAAAAAAGGGGGGTAGGGTGCGGCAGCGTATATATACGCTGCCGCGTTATGAAAAAAAGGATGGTTTGGTGCAAATGCACCTATATCAAATAAAACTGTATATCATTTTTATCTGCCCGTATCGGCCGATGAGTTTTCATTGCTCTTTGTTTCGTCCTTGCTTTCCGAAAGCTTAACGTCAACATCCTTGAGCTCGCCGTCACGCATAATAGTAAACTTAAGTGTGTCGCCGGGTTTCTTTGTATCTCTTATTTTATTAAGCTCCTCAGACGATTTAACAGCCTGACCGTCAACCTTTGAAATCATATCGCCTTCCTTAAGGCCGGCAGCTTCGGCGCCTGTTCCTGCCGATACTCCCGATACAAACAAGCCATATCTCGTCTCCGCAACTGTTATTCCGACAAGCGGACGTCCCTTTACATAGCCGTTTGAAATAAGGTCATCAATAATCGGCTTAACCTCTGAAATTGCAATTGCAAAACCGAGTCCCTCAACACCTGTCTGCGAAAGCTTAACGGAATTGATACCGATAACCTCACCGTATTGATTTATAAGAGCACCGCCCGAGTTACCGCTGTTGATTGCGGCATCTGTCTGCAAAAGATTATACGTTCTGTTTTCGATTGTCATTGTTCTGTTTACGGCACTGATGATACCCTGCGTTGTCGTGCCGGCAAATTCCTGACCGAGCGGATTACCTATTGCAACCGCAAGCTCACCAACCTCAACCGCCGATGAATCACCGAGAGTTGCTGCCGTAAGTTCTTTGTCGGTATCTATCTTCAAAACAGCTATATCGGTTTTTGTATCCTGACCGACAAGCTTTGCGGAGTATTCCTCACCCGAGTTAAGTATTACGCTTATTTCGGTTGCATTATCTATAACGTGCTGATTTGTTACTATATATCCGCTCGTTGTTATGATAACGCCCGAGCCGCTTCCCTGTTCAACTACGTCGCTGCCGTTTTCACCCTGCTGATTATTATAGTAATAATATCTTCCGCTGAACGGATCGTAAAACTTCTGCGGCTGAACCTTTGTTTTATTTATAACTCCAACAACACTCGGTCCGACTTTCTTTGCGATTTCGGGAGTAGTAAGAACCTTCTTTCCGTTATCCGCCGTTGCGGTGATTTGGGAAAGCGTTTCTCCTGTTTTTGTATTGTCTGTCTGAGAGCTCCAATTAATCTGATTTGACTGAGAGTTCTTATTCATGATATACATTCCCGAACCGACAATTCCGCCCGTAAAAATACTTGCAACAAGAGCTGAGCTTAAGCACGCAAGCCAAAGCTTTGATTTTTTCTTTTTCTTTGTCTTGTCCTCATATAATACCATATCAGTCGATTCTGTGTAAGGGTACGTCTTCATAATAATTCCTCCTCTTAAATATATCTCGGTAAAGTCCCGAAATATTCATTTATCCTTTTTATAGTTATATCATACAACATGATTTTGACATCCGTATGAATAAAAAGTAAACATCTAAGGAAAAGTTTGTGAACACTTTTTAAACAAATCAATATAATTAATTAACATCAGCCGAGAATGTATTTTTTAAACTTTTCGCCCCTCTGTTCAAAGTTCTCAAAAAATCCGTAGCTTGCCGCAGCGGGTGATAAAACGCACGCCTCCCCCTGCTTTGTAAGCTTCTTTGCAATCTTTGCCGCCTCCTTAAGCGTAGGCGCTTCTATAAGCTCCGACTTTGTTTTACCGTCAAGCATGGCAAAAATTCTCTTTCCCGTATCGGGCATTAGTATTACTCTCGGAACGGGATTTTTTATAAGATAA
Organism: uncultured Clostridia bacterium; assembly: GCA_934486495.1. Lineage (GTDB taxonomy): Bacteria > Bacillota > Clostridia > UBA1381 > UBA1381 > RGIG9115. Next base: position 4,729 of record CAKSPW010000091.1, on the reverse strand, counting down.
TTGCATATAACGCTGAGGTCTATATGCCTGTCCATTCCGCCGAGCAAGAGTGTTCCCACATTTTTTATACTCGAAAGTGCGGAAACTGTTGTTTCGGGAATAGTGGAAATTGAATCGTCATAATAACGCACACCGTCTATTTGTGCAAACAGCTCAAGCCTGTGCGGCAATGTTTTAAACGTTTTGAGCGACTTATTGAATTTATCTCTGTCAAGTCCTGCCGTCGCACACACCTCTCGGGCAATACACGCATTATACATATTGTGTATTCCGATAAGCGTACTGCCGGATAACTCGTCATCGTTGTCAATATAAAAATCTGCCGTTTTATCCTCAAGAGAAAATGTAATCTTTTTAAAATTTCCGCCGAGAGGCTGTACTTCTTTTGCACAAAACAGATAATCCCCGCTGCCCATTTTGGCGTATATGTTTCGTTTTGCCCTCTCGTATGCCTCAAACGTTCCGTAGTGATCGAGATGTTCCGGATAAATATTCAGCAAAACACCTATATGCGGTGAGTATTTTGCAAATTCAAGCTGGTGACACGAAAGCTCATAAACAAGAATTGCGTCACTTTCCAAGTCCTCCGCCGCCTCAAACGCCGGTATGCCGATATTGCCCATAAGATAAGCGTTAAAGCCGTTATCCTTAAGAGCGTGGTAAATAAGCGATGTTGTCGTGCTTTTTCCCTTTGTGCCCGTTATTCCTATCATTCGTTCTCTCATGCATTTCATTACAACATCGGTTTGTGATGTAATCTTATCGGCAATGGATTTATCCTCCAGAACAACACCGGGGCTTTTAAATATAATATCATATCCCTGCGCCGATTTTTGATAGTTTTCACCCGAAAAGCACTGCTCGGGAGTATCCTGACTCATCAAATCCGCAATGGCAAGAGCGGAATATCCGCCAACCTTTTTTACAACTCTGTAAGTTGACTTCCCCTCTCTGCCAAATCCCATAATAAGAACTTTTTTCCCTGCTATAAGATTTTTAATACATTCATCTAACATATAATTACTCTCCCAAAAGCGCATTTTTAAGTATCGAGCCGAACTTATCCTCTAACAAATTATTGTCGTTGTAATACGTCAAAAACGGATTTTCCATTCCCGAATATTCAGCAAACAAATCGCTGTTTTTGTAAAACTCAAAAAGGTACGGAAGCTCTCTGCCTTTAAAAGACTTTATCGTCTCACAAATCGCAAAATTGATTTCGTCACGGCTTCCGACGCACTCAAACGGCTTCTCGGGCAGCAAACCCGTAAGCTTTTTAAAATCCTCAAGCATTTCGGGATTATCGGTCATATCATCTCCGAAAATTTCCGAAAGCCGCTCATGCGCTATAAACGGTGACATTATGAGAAATACAAACAGGCATTTAGGACAGTGAGCGCACCAAATATCCGTTTTGCTGCCCTTATTACAGCTTCTGAAAACATCGTGATATTTTTCAAAGCGTGAAAAAAGCATGGCAATCTGATACTCGCTTATAGGTCTTAAAAGGCTGAAATACTTAACGCCGCTTTTAATGAATTTGCTTTCGTATTCGTTAAAATCACTTTCAAATTCAAAGCTTTTTGAATACTGATGATTTACCGTGCTGCCGCTGACGGTAGACTCATTTGCACTCGATTCGTTTGATAAAACAACATATCCGCAGCCGCATATTTTTGCCGAAATAAGCGACGAGAACGCAACGAGAGCGGAAAACGGCGTGTGACCGTTCAAAAATCCTTTTTTATTAAGCTCCAGCATATTTTTATCAAGCGTTCTTTTTACTCTGTACGCATCGAGTCCGGATACTCTGACCGTTTCCTCCGTTGCCCCTCTTGAATTTATTATATAAGCCGTCTTTTTATGCGGATATTTATTTAAAAGCTCTATTGTAACCGACGAGTCTTTTCCGCCGCCGACAGGAACAAGTGCGTCATCACTCGTTTTTATGCCGTTTCCGATTGTGTATTTTTCTCCGCTTGATTCAATATTCATAAATCCGTTTATATCGGGTTCTATTTCATTTACATAGAAAAATTCGCCCAAACCGTGAAAATAAAGCTTTTTCCACCACTCAATCTGCTCATTCGAAAGCGTACCGCACTTTACGGAAACGTTCGGCGAGCAGGTTATTTTCCAGTAGCTCACAAGCTCCACCATGCCGAGATTAAACGCCATGACATCAAGAAGCTCGTCATTGCATTCCCCCGGGAAAGTCCAAACAGGCGAAAATTCCGAAAGCCCTTCTATTTCAAAGTGATATGTAATCCTCGTTTCCGTTTCCGACTTTTCAATATCGAACGAATTATAGTTAAATACAGGATATTTACTTCTAAACTCAGTATACTTTTCCATACAGTTTCCCTACCTTTTATTTTTGGTTGAAAAGCTCTTTATAAGCCTTTGATTTATCGGACGAATATTTTCTTGCAAACGAAAATACTTTGACGGATAAAGCACCGCTTTCAATCAATGCACCTGCACACGCTTTTACCGTACTCCCCGTTGTTACCACATCGTCAATTAAAAGAATATGCCTGCCCTCTACATATTTTCTATCCGCCCAAAACGCTCCTATAACATTTTCCGAACGTTCAAGAGGTGAAAGCTCGGTTTGCTTTTGCGTATTTCTTGTTTTCAAAAGAGCGCACTCCGTATAATCGACATTGATTTCTTCTGCTATATATTCCGCCAAAACAGCCGCCTGATTATATCCGCGCATCTTTAAATGCTCCTTTGACAGCGGAACGGGAACAATTAAGTCAAAATCGTAATCCTCCTCATACACGGCAAGCAAATCGCACATAAGGCGTGCAAAAACCTCACCGTTTTTCAAACAGCCCCGAAATTTATAATCCGACACGACTGACGGCACATCGCCCTTGTAATAAAACACCGCCATATAATACTCTATTGCTTTATTTCCCGAAAATGTTTTACCGACAGGTATAAACGGTAATTTATCAAAACATTTCCGGCATATCCCGACATTATCGCAGCACGCCGCAAGCACATTCTTTTTAACACGTCTTGAACATATTATGCATTCTCCGTACGCACTGCGGTCGAAAAAAGATAAAATACTACTTTTCATCAACAATCATCGGCCCTATCTCCGTAACAGTCCCGGCACCCATTGTAAAAATCATATCCGTCGGAGAGGCGGTTTGCTTTATATAATCCGCAATATCCGAAAACTCCTTTATATATCTGACATTTTTCTTTCTCTGTGATATTGCCTCCGCAAGCGCTTTTGAGGTTGTAACGCCGTCAGGAAGTTCACGGGCTGCATATATATCCGTTAAAATAAGCTCATCGGCATTATCAAAAGCCGTTAAAAAATCACTCCAAAGCGTTCTCGTTCTCGAATAGGTATGCGGCTGGAAAATACATCTTATTCTGCCCTTGCATATATTCTTTGCAGCCGAAAGTGTTGCCTTTATCTCGGTCGGATGATGCGCATAATCGTCTATAACCTCCGCTCCTCGGCACGTACCTTTTTTTTCAAACCGTCTGTGTGTTCCCGTGTATGATTTAATTCCCTCAAGCGCCTTTTTTATATCCGCGCCTACAACGCTGCATACCGCTATGACGGCAAGCGCATTTTGTATATTGTGGTCTCCGACAACGTTCAGCGTTACATCCTTAATTGTTCCGTTTGGCGTTTTACAGTCAAATATCGTTGTTTTTTCTATATGTCTTATATTCTCCGCCGTATAGTCTCCGCCTTTTATTCCGTATGTTATAATACCTCCCGCAAGACCGGACACGGAATCGAGTGCGTTTTTGTTATCGGCACACACTATGACATATCCGTCAGGCAGTGCAAGCTCGGCAAATTTTCTGAAGCTGCTTTTTATATCGTTTATATCCTTGAAAAAGTCAAGGTGATCCTCCTCAACGTTCGTTATTACCGACACAGTCGGATAAAACTTCAAAAAGCTGTTTGTATACTCGCACGACTCCGTAACAAAATAATCTCTTGCACCGACTCTTATGTTACCTCCTATTAAGTCAAGCTCTCCTCCGATGCTTATTGTCGGGTCAAGCTCTGCGGCAACGAGCGCATGGGCAAGCATTCCGGTTGTTGTCGTTTTTCCGTGTGTTCCGGAAATGCCTATTCTGTGCGTATAACCTTTCATTATAGCACCGAGGCATTCCGCTCTGTCTATAAGACAAATGCCGAGCTTTTTCGCCTCCTGCATTTCGGGATTGTCATCATGCACCGCCGCAGTATGAACAACCAAATCCGAACCGTGTACATTTTCGGCGCTATGCCCTATGTAAATGCGTGCGCCGAGACACTTAAGCTCATCGGTAATAGCACTTTCGCATCTGTCCGATCCCGAAATCACAAATCCCTCGTCAAGAAGTATGTGTGCAATTCCGCTCATGCTTATTCCGCCTATACCTATAAAATGTATATGTGCGCCTTTTTTAAGGCTTGTCAATTCAAATCTGTTCATAAATCCACCTCAAGAAATTTCAATTTATCCTAACTATAATTATATACCGTTTTGTGTCAATTGAAAACACTTATTTTTAATTTTAACACATTGCCCAAAAACCGATACATTATTTGTGCAATATTATAAAACATTATACAAACACCTTGACAAACTGCCATAAATTGTGTACAATATTTATATTAAATTAATACAGAAAATTGTAGAAAATTTGAAAGGGGAAAAGCTACTTTGGAGATCACGGATATTAAGGTAAAATTAGT
>CAKSPW010000090.1 GCA_934486495.1 uncultured Clostridia bacterium | reverse complement strand
GCCGACGTGAACGTGACTTTTTGCGAAAGAGGAGGAGCAGCGGCATGAGCGAACTCTGATTTTTTGCATAAAAAATCAGAGCAAGCGATATAAAGCTTGCTCCGACGTGGTTGCGGAGGCAGGACTTGAACCTGCGACCTTTGGGTTATGAGCCCAACGAGCTACCAACTGCTCTACCCCGCGATGTATTTGTTTCTTGCAACTATTTTATTATAGCATATTGCATTGTATTTGTCAACACAAATTTTAAAAAAAATTTTTTTCAATACAATATAGCCATAAAAAGCTTAAATAACAGCATACTATTCGGTATTTTGCAATAAAAATCGGAACTGCCGCCCGAAAATGCACAAAGCATATTGAGCGGCAGACATGACATATTTAATTTTCCGAAAGCAATTTTTCAATTTGTACCGGCACATCGGTAATATTTTTCTTAAGGAGTAAATACGTATTTCCTCCGCTTGTTTTAACGGCATAATTTCTGTCGTCAAATTCAAAATACTCAGTCGTTTCCGTATGACCGTCATTAAACTTAAACGAAACGGTGCCTATCGGCGAGCCAAGCTTTTGACCGTTCGTTTCCGATGTAAACAGAACGCCTATTACGGACTGATAAATCTTCTTAAACTCATCCTCCTCCGTTTCTTTCCCGTTTACGGAATATTTGCGGTTATCCTTTTCACCTTCCAAATGCAGGCTGTAAGATTTTCCGAGCACATTATACTCAACATCGCACACGTCATCAATCGAATAAATATGTACGAACTTATTTATATAATCAAACGGCACAAAGCCCTCTGCTATTTTAAGAAGAGTATCATCTGTCGTAAACAGCGACGGCTTGCCGTCATACATCACATAAACCTTACCGTCCGCATCTCTGTTACCGAGCTTTATAATATGCTCCGCATCTGAAAAGCGTATTTTAAACGTATATTTCCCTATACCGTATTTTTCGGGATTTTGAGCCTTATCCTCAACTATTTTCTCAGCCGTTATTCCCGTGAAGCCTTCAAAAGCTTTAAGGAGCTTATCGCTTGCGACATACTCATAAAAAGGATATGTCATAACAAGGCTCTCGCCTACGGCACCTGCCAAAACATCATCATCGTTTTTCTGTCTTATCTGCACAATTTTCTCACCGTTTTTATCAATTTCAAGCGACTGCAAATCCTGAGTTATATCTATCGACGCTATACTTTTATCCTTGAAATAATCTACACCCTCAAAATACATATCGCAATAATAATTTGCCACAACGTAAATATTGTCATTGCATAAAACATAATATCCGTCCGCTGTCGGAGTTTTATCACCTATTTTGATAACCGAATTGCTGCCGTCATTTTTTGAAACGGTTATAGTTGCGCTCGGTTCGGAAAATCCGTATTCGGGGAGCTTGCTCTCATTGAAATCAAGCTTTTTCTTTGCGGTAAGCTTTTTAAGAGTTGTTACGGCGGAGCTTACAGTCCCGCTTTTTACACTTGCGCCGTCAATCCCGCAAAGCACATATCCGTCGCTTGTTTTCTCGATTGAAAATCCGCCATTTTTGTTATCGGTCTTAAGCGATTTAAAATCGTCCTCGCTCATTTCAAAAGCAGTTATCATCTCAGCAGACTGCGTTTCTGACGGGGTCTCTTTATCGGGCTCCCATTTTACAGCCATATAGTATCCGCCGCCGAGAATTGCAATTGCAGCAACGGCTATTAAAATATTTCTTAGCAGCTTTTTATCCATTATAAGTACCTCCTGCGCCACCATACAAATATTCCTATACCGATTATCACAATCGGAAGCACAAAGAGAATAAGTATTGTAACGAGTGTTGCACCCGACTGCGAAATCTTAAGCATATCGGGGGTAATCTGTTTTGCGTGAATATCGAGTGAGCCTGCATTATCGGTCATGTATGATACGGTATTTAGCAGGAAATCGCCGTTTGCGTAGCTGCTCGATTTTAAAATACCGTCCATCTCAACCGAATAAAGCGAGCCGAGCACAAACATTCTTGATCTGTTGTTTTCATTGCTCTTTGTGGCAATAGCGGAAACCGTAAACGGTCCGTCCGTATCGCCGTCTGTTTTTTCGGAGGATTTATTTGTAAGGTCAACCCTTGCAAACGATTTTTTTGATGACTCCAAAAGCGGCATTATTGTTGTATGATACACGTTATTTTCCTTAACCGTTATACTGCGTGATGCCGGTGTCACATAGCTGAGCTTTTGCGAAATAAGGCTGTTTGTTATATCGTTTTCAACCAAAACCGACGTTTGAATTGCACCGAAGGATGATTTTATAATATAGTCGTTGTCGGTTTCAATCACGTAGTCATTATTGACTGTTATTCCCCAATCTGCCATATACCCCGAAAGTGCAGACGGAATATCCTTACCCGGCTGGGCAATTATCATCATTTGACCGCCGTTATCCGAAAAAGCGTCAAGTCTTTCAATCTCCGCACTTTCAAAATCTCTTGACGGAGCTGCAATAACCAATACGGACGCATCGTCCGGAATATCACTCGTCATCAAATTAATGTCATCGCATTTGTAGCCCTCTTCCTCAAACTGCTCTCTCATATTCGGACATGAATACTCATCGTGACCCTCTGTAAAGTATATTTTAACGCTCTTTCCGCTTCCCGTAATATTTAAAAGTGCAGCTGTCAGCTTTTTCTCCATATCAATCGAAACGGAATTTGTATAACTGTTTTGCGAATACAAGCTGTCAAACGATATTACCTTATAATTATCACCGCACGTTGCGATAACGCTGCCCATATCAACAGCCTGTCCGCCCGTTTCATACTTTTTGACAAAGCTCGGATCGCTGTACGGGTCGATATACGTAACATGAAATTTATCCGAAAGTGACTTGTATTTTGAAAGATACTCCCTAATCATATTAACGTAATCGCCGGATGCGTCCTCGGGAATCAGCGCATATACATCAACATCCGTTTTAAGATTTTTCATCAGATCCTTTGTCTGATTTGAAAATTCGTAAACCCTTTCACGGGTAAGGTCAATCTTCAGCGGCTTTTTGCTCGATATAACACCGAGAACAAGATTTATAAGCACAACGCATATAAGCACCGCCGCCGTCGTTATTGCGGCATTTATTTTGAGTTTATTCTTCATCACTTTCTCCTCCTGTCAAGCGTATCTTTTTCTCTCGATAACCTTTACGGTCAAAAACAGAAAAACAAATATAAAGCTTAAATAGAAAACTATATTTGTAATGTTCAAAAGACCGGCGGAGAAATCATTAAAGCGGTCAAACACCGCAAGCGAGGAGAAAATCTTGCTTATTACGCCGTTTGATATTTTAGTTGCTATCAAGCCGAAATAGTTTAGTATCAGCAAAACGGCAAACGTATAAATTGCCGATATTACCTGACTTTCGGTAAGTGCCGAGATAAATACGCCAACCGCTATAAGCGACGCCCACAGCAAAATAAAACCTATATATCCGCCTATGCACTCACCTATCGGAGGGTCGCCGAATATAAACAAAACGGCAGGCATTACGAGCGACACCGCAAGCGTTATCAAAAATACGCAAAGAGCCGCAAAATATTTACCGAGTACTATTTCCCAAAGCTTAACAGGAGCGGTAAGCAAAAGCTGTTCCGTTTTCTTGTTCTTTTCCTCTGAAAACGACTTCATCGTAAGCATGGAAATCAAGAAAAGGAATATCACGTTGACGTTAGAAAAAAGTGCCTTTACATTTGCCGAGCCGTACGCCACCGAGCCGTTTATAAAGAAAAATGCACTTAGAAATATGTACACTCCCATGAAAACATATCCGATAGGGGACAGAAAATAGCTTCTTAATTCTTTTTTTAGTATTGCCTTCACTTTAATCAATCTCCTTTTCGTTTTCTTCCGTAATATGTTCTTCGCTGTCAATCACATCTTTTTCAGCCGCTTCATCATTCTCTTGCGTTTTAGATACAAACGATTCGTCCGTATAATCTCTAAACACATCCTCTATCGTTCTCGTAAGCGGAGTAAGCTCGATTATGGCAATGTTGTTTCTTGCAAACGCACCGAATATATCCGCTCTTATATCACTTTTTGAAACAACCGTATACTCCCCGTTCGGTTTTGCTTCATACTCACAGTCGAGCTCATCAAAAATAAATGATGCGTCCGCACCGCCCGATGTGACAATTTTAATTTTATTTTCATCGTTTTTCTCAAGATTATCTATAAAATCGCACACTCTGACCTTTCCGCCGCTGATTATAACAACCTTATTGCATACCGCCGTAACCTCCTGGAGAATATGCGTGCTTATTATAACCGTATGCTCCCTGCCGACTATTCTTATAACCTCACGCATTTCATTTATCTGCTTTGGATCAAGTCCGACAGTCGGCTCGTCGAGTATAAGTATTTCCGGATTGCCGATAAGCGCCTGCGCCATGCCGACTCTTTGCTTATACCCCTTTGAAAGATTTTTAATCAGTCTGTTTGCAACATGAGTTATTTTAACAAGCGCCATGCACTCTAAAATGTGCTGCTTTTTGTCAAGTCTGCATTTTTTCAGTTCATATACAAATTCAAGATATTCAAGCACGGTCATATCCTGATAAAGCGGAGGGATTTCGGGTAAATATCCGATTTTTTTCTTCGCTTCGACAGGATTTTCAAGCGTATCCGCACCGCAAACCTTTACACTTCCGCCGCTCGGCGACAAATAGCCCGTTATAATATTCATCGCTGTCGATTTACCTGCGCCGTTAGGCCCCAAAAATCCGACAACATCGCCTTTGTTTACAGAAAAAGTTACATTATCAAGCGCTTTTTTTCCGCCGTAATTTTTACACAAATTAGTGACTTCAAGCACTTTTTCTTCGAGATTATCCAAAACACTTTCCTCCCAAACCGTAATAAATTAGATTCATTATATCATATTCATCTAAAAACTACAATAGAATTTTTATAATGTTCATAAAAACTTTAATTAAAATATAAATTTAACTTATCCTCCTTCATGATGACTGATGCATCTAAAATATTAATAAAAACTCATAAATTTGTTGACATTGAACCGATTATTTGGTATAATTACAGAAAAAGCTATAAGAAATGTGGTGTTATATTGAAAAACGTCGATTATCCGCTTTATAAAGTGGAAAACATTAAAACGCTTAAGGATTTAATTACGCTTTCCGAGGGGAAATACGCTAAAAACAAGGCATTTTGGTTTGCTGACAGAAAGGCAGTGATAACCGAGATAACATATGCGGATTTCGCAAAAGATACGAAAAAGCTGTCGTCATATCTTCAGTCAATCGGCTGCAAAGGAAATAATATTGCCGTTTACGGCGAAAACAGCTATGAATGGATTCTGTCGTATTTTGCAGCGGTATGCAGCGCAAATGTCATTGTCCCGATTGATAAGGAGCTTGGCGGCACAGAAGCCGGAGCGCTTATAAAAAGAGCGGAGTGCAAGGTTGTTTTTTATTCTGAAAATTACAGCGATGAAATAAAAGAGGCTGACCTCCCTGCTGAAATAAAAACCGTGTGCATGAGCGAGTTTTCGGATTTGCCGTTTGAAGAATTCGGCGATACGGAAATTAATCCCGACGACTTGGCGGCAATTGTGTATACTTCAGGGACAACAGGCATAAGCAAGGGCGTTATGCTCACTCACGGAAATTTGGCTCGTGACGCTGCGGACAGCTGCAGTAATTTATTTGTTCCGAACGGTACAATTTTACTTCTGCCGCTTCATCACACATTCGGCATGATGGCAGGAGTGCTGTGTCAGCTGCTTTTGGGGTATCCTGTTTTTATAAACCAAAGCCTTAAATATCTAAAACGTGATATTGAGATAGCAAAGCCGAGACATCTTTCGGTTGTTCCGCTGATTATTGAGGTGCTTTATAAAAATATATGGGAAAGCGCCAAAAAGCAAAACAAAGACAAAGCCCTGCGCACACTTGTAAAATTCAGCAACATTTTGCTTAAATTAGGTATCGACCTTAGAAAAAAACTGTTTAAATCAGTCATTGACGGTCTCGGCGGAAACCTTGAAATGCTTATATCGGGCGGTGCGGCAATAAGCAGCGAATTAATAGACGGTATAGGCGCTTTCGGAATAAAAATGATAAACGGATACGGAATTACCGAATGCTCGCCTATCGTTGCGACAACAAGAAACAAGCACGAAAACTTTCCGAGCGTCGGCTGCGTAGTTCCCGAATGTGAGGTTAAAATAGCCGATAAAGACGAAAACGGAATAGGTGAAATTTATATAAAAGGCGCAATCGTAACAAAAGGTTATTTCAAAGACGATGTGGAAACGTCACGCGCATTTGACGGCGATTGGTTCAAAACCGGCGACTTGGGATATTTTGATGAGCAAAACTTTCTTTACATCACCGGCAGAAAGAAAAATCTTATCATTCTTCCAAACGGCAAAAACGTTAGCCCTGAGGAGCTTGAGGCTCTTATTGTGCTTATCGAAAACGTTGACGAGGTTATTGTTTTTGAAGAAAACGGATTTATAACAGCCGAAATCTATGCGGAAAACAGAAGCGGAATTGAAGATAAAATTACAGAGCTTAATAAAACACTTCCGCTTTATAAGCAAATAGCAAAGGTTAAATTCAGAAACGAAGAATTTGAAAAAACAACAACAAAGAAAATTAAACGTCAAAATCATTAATGAGAGGATATGAAAAAAATGTATGATAAAGTTGTTTCAATTTTAAAAAGTGTGGTCGATATAGGTGATGTAACTCCCGACTCAAAGCTTATTGCCGACCTCGGTCTTAATTCGTTTGACATTATTAATATTATAGTTGCGTTTGAGGACGAATTTGATATAGAAATACCCGAAAAAGATATAAAAAAGCTTGTAACGCTTAAAGACGCTGCGGATTATCTGGAAAAGAAGGTTAAATAACAAACGCAATACGGCAAATTTTATGTATCGGCAGGCTTGGCTGTAAAAAAAGCTATGCTTAGCATCTCGGCATATAAACGCTGCGGATTTTTATCCGGAATAAAACTTTATGCTCAGACAGCCAAAGCTTGCCTTGCATGAATAAAAACAATTGTAATGCTGCCGTTTTTGCACGTATTGTACCAAAATAGCAACGTGTTGACGTTTTGTATTTGTTAATATTTTATATTACATTAAAATTTGTCGTTAGATACTTGACAAATCCGGATTATTGTGATATAATTTTATGAGTAAGCTGTTTTGATTGGTTGGTATTGCATATGACTTGTCAAAATCGCATACGACTGCGGATTGACGGTAAATCGGCTGTGATGTAGCTATCCGAAATCCTAAAACTTAATATGGACAGGTATCGAAGTGGTCATAACGGCCCTGACTCGAAATCAGGTAGTCGCGCAAGCGGCTCGTGGGTTCGAATCC
>CAKSPW010000089.1 GCA_934486495.1 uncultured Clostridia bacterium | reverse complement strand
GTGTACGGTCTCGGTGCGAACACGTATGACGAAGAAGCCGTTAAAAACATATTCCGTGCAAAAGGCCGTCCTGCCGACAATCCTTTAATCGTTCATATTAGCGATTTTGATATGCTCGGCGGAATCGTAAGAGAAGTAAGCGACAGTGCAAGAATACTGATGGACGCATTTATGCCCGGCCCGATTACCGTTATTCTTCCAAAATGCGAGAAAATAAGCAAATACGTAACCGCCGGTCTTGATACCGTTGCAGTCAGGTTTCCGTCACATCCGACCGCCAATGCGCTGATAAAAATGTCGGGTGTTCCGATTGCCGCACCGAGTGCAAACCTTTCGGGAAAACCAAGCCCGACAATAGCACGTCATGTAATAGACGATATGACCGGCAGAATAGACGCAATTATCGATGGCGGAGAATGTGATGCGGGTGTTGAGTCAACGGTTGTTGACTGTACAGGCAGAGTTCCCGTTATTCTGCGGCCCGGTATAATTACGCAGGACGATATTTCTCAATATATCCCCGAAGTGCAAACGGACAAGCACGTTTTAAAATCCGTTGACGCAAACGAAACTCCCAAATGCCCCGGCATGAAATACAAGCACTATGCTCCAAATGCGGAGGTAACCGTTGTTGAGGGAGAGGCGGAGAATGTATTTAAAAAAATAAATGCGCTTATAAAAGAAAACAAAGACAAAAAGATCGGTGTTCTGTCATGCAGCGGACGAAAATACGAAAATGCGTTCACACTTAACACCGAAAACGGAAACCGTGGCTATGCACACTCGCTTTTTACGTATCTGCGTGAGTTTGACGAAAATAAATGCGATATGGTTTTTGCGGAATTTTGCATTTTTGACAAATACTCTGTTTCGGTAAAAAACAGACTCTACAAATCGGCGGGCGGCAAAATAATACTTGTGTAGGTGAAGTAAATGAAAATATTATTTGTTTGTACGGGAAACACTTGCCGAAGTCCTATGGCTGCGGCGCTTATGAATAAAATAGCAGATGAAAACGATATGGACGTTACCTCCTGCTCGGCAGGTCTTTTTGCACAAAGCGGACAGAGTGCATCCAAAAACGCTGTTCTTGCAATGCAGGAGAAAGGAATTGATATATCAAATCACAAATCACAGCCGATAACCGATGAGCTCGTACTCAGCTCCGATTTAATTCTTACAATGACAGAGGGACACAAGGCTTTAATTGCAGGTCTTGCTCCCGAAAAAACATTTACCATATGCGAATATGCAGGCTATGAAGGCGATATAAGCGATCCGTACGGCGGAGATTTAAACGATTACCGTGAATGTGCGGAGGAAATTTACGACTGTCTTACGGATATAGCCGAACGTATATGGGACGAAATGCATGAAAAATGATTATAATTGATAATATAAAGCAGGAATATATAGACGGTATTTGCGAGGTTGAAAACAAAAGCTTTGCAATTGCCTGGAGCAAAAAATCGTTTGAGGCGGAGCTAAAAAACGAAAATGCCGTATACCGAATTGCCGTATCGGACGGAGCGGTTGTCGGATATGGCGGATTTTGGAGGGTTCTTGACGAAGGCGACATAACAAATATTGCCGTACTCCCCGAATTTCGCCGATGCGGAGTTGCAAGCCGCATTATGGAAAGTCTTATTAAGTATTGCAGGCAAAACGGTATTTCAAAACTTACTCTTGAAGTCAGGAAATCAAACACCGCCGCAAAACAGCTCTACTCAAAATACGGATTTAAGGAGATAGGCTTCAGAAAATCCTATTATGCCGATAATCATGAGGACGCTCTGATTATGGCTCTTGATTTACATGAAAGGGAAAACACAGATGAATGATACTCTTATACTCGGTATTGAAAGCTCATGTGATGAAACAGCCGCCGCAGTAACACTAAACGGCAGAGAAGTGCTTTCGAGCGTTATTAACACACAAATTGATATTCACAAGCGCTACGGCGGTGTTGTACCCGAAATAGCGTCAAGGAATCATATACTTGCAATAGACAGCGTTATTGATGAAGCACTTGAAAAGGCAAACGTTACACTTGACGATATTGATGCCGTGGCGGTAACATACGGTCCGGGGCTTGTAGGCGCACTGCTTGTCGGTTTGTCGGAGGCAAAAGCTCTTGCATATGCCGCAAAAAAACCGCTCATAGGCGTTCATCATATAAAGGGTCACATATGCGCCAATCTTATAGAGCATAAGGATTTAAAGCCGCCGTTTGTATGTCTTGTAGCTTCCGGCGGTCACAGCCATATCGTAAGCATGAAGGATTATACCGACTTTGATATTATTGCCGGAACACGTGACGACGCCGCAGGTGAAGCATTTGATAAAATAGCAAGAGTTATAGGCTTAGGCTATCCCGGCGGTCCGAAAATCGACGCACTTGCCAAACAGGGGAACGAGAACGCAATTGAATTTCCGAGAGTCAGCTTTAAGGACGGAAATCTTGATTTTTCTTTCAGCGGAGTCAAAACAGCCGTTATAAACTATATCCATAATGAACAGCAAAAAGGCAGAGAAATAAACAATGCCGATGTTGCCGCCTCATTCCAGGCAGCCGTTGTTGATGTTTTATGCGAGCATACGATAAAAGCCGCAATGCGTCAAAACTCGGATATAATAGCGATTGCCGGCGGAGTTGCCGCGAACTCATCACTGAGAACACAAATGAAGTCACGTGCCGCAAAGCACGGAATTGAGGTTTTATACCCCTCCCCCGTTCTCTGTACCGATAATGCCGCAATGATTGCCTGCTGCGGATATTTTGAATATCTCAAAGGAAATGTTTCCAATTTGTCACTAAATGCCGCACCTGCTCTTAAGCTTTAAAAATATTCAGACACGAAAGGAATTTAAAATGATTTTATACAGTATAGCCGCACTGCTGATTATAATAGCCGACCAAATAACAAAAATATTGGTATCATCTCAATTCACACCAACAACGCAAATTAAACTCATTCCGAATATAATCAATCTTGTATTTTTAAAAAACACGGGTGCCGCATTCAGTATACTTACAGGACGTGTGTCAATACTCGGAATAGTATCGGTAGTATTCTGTATAGGTCTTGCCGCTTATGTAATTGTTAAAAAGCCCGGACACACACTTCAGAGAATATCGCTTATGCTTATTTTCTCAGGTGCTCTCGGCAATGCTATAGACAGAATTTTCCGCGGATATGTAATAGACTTTATCGAAACGGCTTTTATAAGCTTTCCTGTGTTTAATATAGCCGATATAGCAATAACCGTCGGTGCCGTTCTTTTGATAGTGTATGTGATTTTCTTCGATAAGGAGAACAGCAAAAAGGGTGAGTGAAATGATTAAGGTTTTGTTTGTATGCCTCGGAAACATTTGCAGAAGTCCTATGGCTGAATTTATTTTAAAAGACATGGTAAAAAAAGAGGGACTTGAAAATGAGTTTCAAATTCGCTCAGCCGCAACAAGCAGCGAAGAAACAGGCAACGGTGTATATCCTCCGGCAAAAGCCGTTTTGGCTGAACACGGAATATCCGACGACGGAAAAACTGCGGTTCAAATAACAAAATCCGATTATGATTATTACGATTACATAATTGCTATGGACAATCAAAATCTCCGCGACATTAAAAGAATTGTCGGTAATGATGATAAAAACAAGCTATCTCTTTTAATGGACTACACAAGCCGTCCCGGCAACGTTGCAGACCCCTGGTATACAAGGGATTTCACTACTGCATGGAACGATATTGAAGAAGGCTGCAGAGGCTTTTTAAACGCTTGTAATCATTGATATTCATCATCAATCGCATCCGCTATTGCCCACGCAAGCTTTGACTGATATTCATCGGTACAAAGCTTTTTTTCTTCGTTTACATTTGATAAAAATCCACATTCGACAAGAATTGACGGAAGCGGCGGATTTTTCATAAGGAACAAACGCTTATCAGCCGTTTTAACAGTATGCGCTTTTGCGCCGGTGACCTCGGAAACACGTCGCTGAATACTCTCTGCAAGCTGCTTTATTTCATCGTGATTTTCCGAATAAAAAACATGCAGTCCCTCGGCAGACGTATTTTCAAACGAATTCATATGTATACTCACAAACAGATCCGCACCGCTGCGTTTCATAATTGAAAGACGATTATTCATATCGCTTCGTTTCATCTCACGAATTGTTTTGCAGTCACCGTCATATATTCCGTTATCGCCCGTTCGTGTCATTATTACGGTATACCCCTTGCCGTCAAGCACCTCCGATAATTTCAGCGCAATAGCAAGATTAATATCCTTTTCCACCGTACCTCCGACGCCTACCGCTCCGCCGTCGGGATTACCGTGCCCGGCATCAATTATCACCTTTGTTTTTTCACTGCCGACAGATGCTTCGCCAAAAAAGTACGCACTGCCGACAATTATCATAAACACGGCGAATATTGCGGCAATTGCCGTTGACCTTTTTATCACAAGCACATCAATCCCCCCGTTTTCGAACATAATAATATATTATATTCGCCCTCTTGTCGCACTATGCATAAACGCAGTAAGCTATTCGCTAATCAATAGCATTTTCTTTGTAATATAAAAGCGGATTTTCCGCATTTGAGCTTCAAATCCGCCATCACTCATATATCAAATTCTAATGAGTGTTTTCACAGCATTTATCATGCATATACGGCTGGCACGCAACCGTATCACCGTTTTTTTCGCAAATATCCACTCACAATTAAACCGTATCACCGGTTAATTTTCATAAACATTCTTTCCGCCCACAACACACATTTTAAGATTTAAATCGCTGTCATACACTCCGAAATCCGCATCATATCCGACTTCAATTCTACCTTTATTAATCCCCATAAGCTCAGCCGGTGTTCTCGATGCCATACAAAATGCGTCCTCCTCGGGAATACCGAATTCAACAGCTTTCTTCACGCAACCCAAAAGCATTGTTGTGCCGCCGGCAAGCGCACCGTCAAGAGTTCTTGCCACAGAGTTTTTAACAACAATATTTTGCTTACCAAGCTCATATTCGCCGTCTGCAAGCCCCGCCGCACGCAACGCATCGCTTATAAGCACCAAACGCTCCTTGCCGAACGTTTTATAAAGCATTTTAATTACACTTTTATGAATGTGAAGTCCGTCACATATAACCTGTGCGTAAATCTCCCTGTCAATACCTGCACCGATAACTCCGGGATTTCTGTGATGAAGCGGAGGCATTGCATTAAACGTATGAGTCAGGCATTTTGCGCCGCAGTCAATTGCCTTTTCGGTACATTCGTAGTCTGCATCTGTATGACCTATTGAAACAACGGCAGGACACTTTTTGATAAATTCCATACTGCCGTCCTTTTCGGGCGCAAGAGTAATCATTTTCACATTTTCTATACTCATGAATTCGTCAATATCGGGATTTTTTATATACTTTTCATTCTGCGCACCCTTATGATTTGCTGAAATGTACGGGCCCTCCATATGAAATCCGAGTACCTGCGCACCGTTCGGGCATGACATATCGGATGAGGTGATTTTCTTAATCGTTTCAATATCAATCGTCATCGTTGTCGGAAGCCATGATGTTACACCGTTTTTAGCCAAATATTCAGACATTTCCGGAAGCTTTCCGATATCGGATGCATCACTGCCCATACAGCCGTGAATATGTATATCTATAAGACCCGGATATACTTTTTTACCGTTTAAATCAATACCGTCACCGTCTATACTGCCTATCTCGGTAAATACACCGTTTTCAACCTTAATATCAACCTTTTTACCGTTGACAAGAGCATTTTTATAAATCATAATAATCTCCCCTTTCGCCGTCCTGCACCGACACAAATAATAATGAAAATCTCTTATCGGCAGGGCAAAAAATGATAAGAGATTATTGCGCCCGTGTATAAATTCACAGACATTCAAATCCTCTGTGGGATATATTAAATCCCTCCATGCAACATACGGGCGACTGACGCCGCCCGTATACCACATATTATTCTTAAAGAAGTGCGGCACCTATTGAACCCGCATCGCTTTGGAGACTTGAAATTTCTATTGCAACCTCCGTATTAACACGTTTCTTTATTTCTGAAACTATTAAATCACCGTGATTTGTAATTCCGCCGGCAAGAATAATTGCCTCCGGTCCAAATACGTTTATAAGGCTGACAATTCCAACGCAAAGCCAATCTATGTACTCTGAAAATACTTTTTGTGCAACAGGGCAGCCTTTGTCAAGAGCTTCAAACACAAGCTTGCCGTCGAGCTTGTCACCGTTTTCCTTGTAAAGCTTGTATAAGATACTGTCCTGATTTTCCTTTGCGGCTTCAGACGCATCTCTTGCAAGTGCAGCAGCAGACGCATACTGTTCCCAACAGCCTGAAAGACCGCAGGGGCACTTTCTTCCGCCCTTTGCCTGGACAATCAAATGACCTATCTCACCCATGCCGCAGCCACCGTGACAAATCTGCTTACCGAGGATAATTCCGCCGCCTATACCCGTACCAAGCGTTACAAGCACAATATTATCATACTTTTTGCCGGCACCGAGCTCCGACTCTCCGAGTGCGGCGCAGTTAGCGTCATTATCAACGCTTACAGGCATATTTAATTTGTCTTTTAAGATTTTTGCAAGCGGTGTCTTATCAAACGGGAGATTTGCCGCAGACACCTTGCCGTTTTTGATAATTCCGGGAGTTCCGACACCTATTGTCTTAATCGAATACTCTTTTCTTATTTTATTGCATTCATCCGCAATGGCATCTATAAAGCTTTCAGCGTCATCACATTTTGACGGAATACTTGTTTTATGTACAACCTTTTCTCCCTCAACAACGGCAAACTTAACGCTTGAGCCGCCTATATCAACGCCCAATCTCGTGCCCGAGTATGCGTCCTTATCACAAATAAGAACGACATCGGGATGAACCTTAAGGAGACTTGCAGGAATATTTGTATTTATTCCGCCTGTTAACAGTTCACCTACAACTCTGCTCTTATTTGCGCCGCTTGCAAGAAGAATAATCTTTTTTGACTTGAGTATTGTTGAAATACCCATTGTAAGAGCCTGACGCGGCACTTCCTCATCAGACGCAAAAAATCTTGAATTTGCTTCAATCGTGCTTTCGGTAAGATCAGTGAGGTGAGTAACGGAATTAAGGTTTACGTCCGGCTCGTTAAATCCGATATGACCGTTTTGACCTATTCCGAGAATTTGCAAATCAATACCGCCGCTCTTTTCAATCATTTTTTCGTAGCTTTCACATTCGGCAGTGGGATTTTCAGCTTCACCGTTCGGGATATGCGTATTTTCAAGAGAAATATTAACCTTTGAGAAAAGGTGTTCATTCATAAAATAGTAATAGCTCTGATCGTTTGTACGCTTTATCGGATAATACTCATCAAGATTATATGATGTCACCTGCGAA
>CAKSPW010000088.1 GCA_934486495.1 uncultured Clostridia bacterium | reverse complement strand
GCATACCATGCCGCAAGCGGATTTTCATATTCATCCTGCATACATACGCCGCCCATGGCATAGTTTTCGCTTATATACGTGTATTTTGAAATATGGCCTTTTTCATGGGGCAGCTCCTCCATACTGCCTACCGGTGGTTTTTCCGTTACAGAATGAAGATTCTTTGCCTCATAGTTTTCGTAATTTACCGGTTTTTCAATCGCTGCTGCAAAAACATAATCACTCGGCATAAATTTTGACAAAGCCAAATCGGTTGCAACGTTTGAAAACGCCCCCGGCACTTCATAGTAATACGGGCTTCCGAAAATTAATCCGTAAAACGAGAACAATGCACCGTTGGCATAATCAAGAGCCGAATACGTATAAATTCTGCCGTGCGCTCCGCAGTACATTCCTTCCTTTTCGTTTGCAATCATTTCAAGAAGAATTTGTTCAAGCGACATTCTCGCAAGCGTTTTAAGCTCCTCATCCGGAGTATAATCATACAGCGTAAGCAATGCGCCGTAGTCCTCTGCCAAATATCCGACAGAATTGAATTCTCCAAAGCTTTCTCTTCCTCTGTAACGAATGAATTCTTTAATATACTCCCTATCCTCTTTTGCAAGCTCACTGCCTGTTTTTCCATAGGCTTTAAAGCATTCGTCCTTATACACAAGTCCCGCTAAATATCTGCACACATGGAATATAATCATATGATTTTCGGATTTATAATGGCTTTCAAAATTATTTTCAAGGAAAAAGCTCTTTATAAGCTCCTTTGTATCGTCGGAAATTTTGTCACCGCCCTCATACAAAACACGGATAAGTCTGTTTGCCGCAAAATCACATTCTCCCTGTGGTGAACGCTTTGTTCCGTCGCTGTTTACATACGGGCATTCGACAAACCATTTTGCCGTACGTCTTATAACATTTTCCGCCCTTTCTTTCATTTCGGGTTTACCGAAGAAAAAGTGCATAACTCCTCCCGAACCGGTAGTTGCCGTCTCGGGCGGTTCCGTAAGAGAGGTCTCTATCATATATTCAAGACGTTTTTTATATCCTTTTTTTTCAGCATCTATCAGTTTCATTATGTCATATCCCTTTCATTATACTCGCCTGCGGCAAAAATCGTCCTGCCGCAGGCATATGTTGTATAAATTACTTCTTTTCAGCCTTCCATGCATCAATCTGCTTTTGAGCTTCTTCAATTACCTTATCGGCGCCGGCAGCTTTAAGCTTTGACAAAAATTCCGGAATTGTTGTTTCAGGATCAACCGCACCCGACGCAAGCGACTCCAAATACTCCTTTGTTGTTGCTTCACACGTTGAAATTTCCGTTTTGATTTCATCTGTATTAAGCGAGAATCCCAAAAGATTTGAAACAATCGCTTCATCATTTACCTTTGCGGTTTCCTCCCAGACATTATCCGCCTGCTCACCGTACAAATATGCGTTAAAGTTATTTCCGAATTCCCACGATACGTTGGGGTCATAGCCGGAATTTTCAATCTTCTGAATTCTGTTGTCGCCCACCTTGGTAAAGTGCTTGCCCTCGATACCGTAGCAAAGAATGTTGTAAACATCGCTTACGTTTTGATCCACAAGATTAATAAACTGTACAGCCTTATCCGAATGCTTTGTGTTGGCACCCACACAATTCATTGTCGCAATAACGTTTGACGTATTAACAAACGGCGGATCGATTACCTTTGCCTCAACCTTTCTTCCGTTACACTGCTTTTCAAAGTTTGAGATGTATCCGGGCGGTATGTTATCGCACCATGACGCACAAAGTCCCTGCTGCTTCAAATCTGACAGATTATCATTCGAGCCTTGTGCCGGAATATATCCCTTTTGATACCACGACCTCATAAGCTTACAATAATTCATAAACTCTTCCGTTTCAAACTGATTTATTACCTTGAGCGACTTATCGTTGTTTCTGACAACACACGGATATCCCGCATCACCTATCGAGTCAAATCCGATAAGATGATTAAATCCCCATGTGTATGCAGCCGACGCATTGCCGAAAATTTTCATATTATTGTTTTCACCTTTTTTTACAGCCTCGAAAAACGGCTCCATATCCTCAAGCTTTTCAACCTTCGACAAATCAAAATTGTACTTATCCAAAAGCTCCTTCAAAACAACAAATCCGTTTTCTCTGCCGACAATCTGATAGTTTGGTATACCGTAAATTTTACCGTTTATCTTTGCGGCGTCCCAGAACCTTTCCGGAATATCCTTATATGTATCCTTTGCATACTTATCAATTAAATCATCAAGCGGCAAAAACGCATTTTTTGTAACGTGACTGTAAAAGCCGTATCTCGGAGCCATGTGACAAATATCAACAGGCTCGCCCGAGAAAAGTGCAAGCTGAAGCTTTTGATTGTAATCACCCGATTCAATTCTCATGATATTTACCTTACAGCCTATTTCCTTTTCAACAATCTCATTAACCTTTGCGCTAACCTCTGCCTGATCGTTTTGCTCATCGTATCTCAGATACCAATTAAGCGTAGGTACATCTCCGTTTGCGCCGTCTCCGCCCTTGCTGCACCCGGCAAACCCGGCAAGAATAGCAATTGCAAGCGTACCTGTCATCAACTTCTTCATTTTCTTTTCCATTTTATCATTTCCTTTCTTTATATAAAATTTTTCATTATCAACCTTTCACCGAGCCAAGTGTTATTCCCTTTACGAAATATTTCTGCAAAAACGGGAAAATAATTATTATCGGCATCATTGCCACAACCGCCATAGCCATTCTTACAGGCTCCTGCGGAAACACCTGCGTTGCATCCAAAAAGCTGTTACCGGACTGCGCCTCTTGAATATTGTTCATAGTCTTATAAAGGAAGTACTGAACCGATATTTTGTCAGACGACATATAAAGCATTGAATCCTGCCAGCTGTTAAAATAGCCTAATATTATAAACAGTCCGACTGTTGCAAGAGCAGGCTTTGAAAGAGGAATTGCAATTCTGAAAAGCGAACTCCACTCCGACGATCCGTCAATCTCCGCCGCCTCGAATATCTCATCGGGCAGTCCCAGGAAAAACGATCTTAAAAGTATTACATACCACGCCGTTATCGCTCCGGGCAATATCAAAACAAGCAAATTGTTTCTCAAGTGAAGATATTTCGTAATCCATATATACGACGGAACAAGACCGGCATTAAAAAGCATGGTAAACGCTATCAAAAACGAAATTATGTTTTTGTATTTATAATCTTTTCTCGATGTTACATACGCGAGCATTATTGTCGAAAGCATTGAAACAAGCGTTCCGCCACCTGTTGCAATAAGCGTTATTTTATACGCATTTACAAGCTTTGTCGAATCCTTCATCAAATACTCGTACGCATCAAGGTTAAAGCCTCTCGGCAAAAACGAATACCCGTTTTTAAGTATTTCACCGTTATCCGAAAACGAAACCGATATTATAAGTATAATCGGCAAAAGGCACGACAGGGATAACAGAATAAAAATTAAATTTGCTAACAGCTTTCCTATAACTCTGCTTTTACTGTTTTCTATCATAATTGCATTTCTCCTCCCTTTTAGAATATTGCCGTATTCTTATCATATCTCTTTGCAAGTGCGTTTGTAAGTATTACAAGCACAAATCCCACAATCGACTGATAAAGTCCCGTAGCCGCGGATTTACCGACATCGGCATCGGTTACAAGTGCACGGTATACATACGTATCAATGACGTCCGTTGCCGGATAAAGTGTTCCCGTGTCCTTCGGCACCATGTAGAAAAGTCCGAAATCGGCATAGAACACCTTACCTATATTCATTATAAACATTGTTATAATCATCGGCACTATCATCGGAATAAGTATTTTTACTCTCGATTGCAGCCAGCTTGCACCGTCAACCGCCGCCGCCTCATAATACGATTCATCAATCGATATTATATTGGCATAGTAAATAATCGTACTGTAGCCGAGTCCCTTCCACAGATTAACTATTATAAGAATTGTATGCCAATATTTTGGATCGGAATACCACATTACTCTCTCTGCGCCAAGCTTCATCAATACGGAATTTATAAATCCGTAATCCACATTTAAAAATGCGAACGCTATGTACGCAACTATCGCCGCCGACAAAATGTGTGGCAGGAACATACACGTCTGATAAATCTTTATTGCAATCGTCGACCTGATTTCATTTAGAATAATAGCAAACACGATGCCTCCGACCGTTGTTGTCAAGATAAACATAAGGTTAAGATATATTGTGTTTTTCGTTATCCGCCATGCGTCAACCGAAGCGAACAGGAATTTGAAGTTTTTAAGTCCCACCCAATCCGAGCCGAAAATTCCGAGCCCGTAATTAAAATCCTTAAACGCAAGCTGAAGTCCGACAAGCGGTATATATCTGAAGCATATTAAAAGCAAAAGCGGCACGAGAGCCATGATTGTCAGGTCAATCGTTTTCTTTCTTTTATAGTTTGTTTTTTTCATTTTTTGCGGAGCATATGATGCCGCGGCTGTTTTCTCTGTCAAGATAAATCATCTCCATTATGTTTTAAATATTGCACAAAACAAAATCTGCTTATTAAGATACGAATTTGTCAAGTATTAAATCCGCAGACTGCACTGCAAAAATTTCTCGTTCAAATCGAAAAAACAGCCGATACGTTATAATACTTCACAAATCAATATTACGTTTTTACGATTTCATTATAACACATTCACAATTATAAAGCAAACGATATTGTACTATATAACAAACGATATATTGCTATTTTTTTCGCCTTTTTTGATGTTTTTTGCTCAAATCTTTAAAAATCCAAAAAAACTATGTTTGTATTGACATATTAAATTTAATGTGATACAATAGTATTGCGTTTTATTCGCATATAAATATATTTGTTGCGAGGTGAAATATGCTATATTACGAAGCTAATCAATTCGGAAATTCGCAATTTACTACAAGTCACACGTTTTGCCACCTGTTTCCGCTTCATTTCCATCGTCAAACCGAAATTCACTATTGCTTTTCGGGATACGAAACAGTCGAAATCGGTAACACATGGTACACCATGCCCGAAGGCTCGGCGTGCATTATTTTTCCGTATCAGCTGCATCAGTTCGGCGCGGGTGACGGACTGAGCACGTATCTTTGCTCGGTAATAAACACCGATTACCTTGAACAATACTCAAGCACTCTTATAACAAAGCTGCCGATAAATCCGATTATACCTGCCGACCTGCTTCCGATAGGCTTTCGTGAAATGTTTATCCGTGCCCACAATATGTGTACCTTTCCCGGTCCTTGCCACAGTGAAATAAGCGGTTCTCTTTTAAAAGCAATTGTCGGCGAGATATTAAGTGTTATTAAACTTGAGGATATAGACAAAAAAAGCCGCAGTATAAGCGGCGAAAAATCTATAAAAAGAATATTGGAATATTGTACGGAAAACGCAATGCATGACATTTCTCTCGACTCGGTTTCAAACGCTCTGTTTCTTAACAAGCATTACATATCGCATATCTTTTCAAGTAAAATAGGAATGTCGTTTAATGAATTTATCAATACGCACAGAATACACAGAGTTTGCAATCTGCTGCAATCGACCGACAGGGATATTTTGGATATTGCATACGAATGCGGTTTTCACAATCAGGGTACGTTTAACCGTGTTTTTAAGCAACAGATGAAAATGTCGCCAAGCGAATACAGAAATTCAATAAAGCTCTGAAGATTGTTATCCTCAGAGCTTTTATCACATAAAGTATTTTGTTTTGGCGCCGAATTATCGGCCGCGGACAAACATATCGCTATGTAAACGATATTTTCCGCCTTATATTTCACCGAGTCCGAAGCTTATCTGCAAAGCGTCGTCAACCCTTTGCATTAAAGTCATATCAAGCCTTCCTATTTTTTCGCGCAATCGTTTTTTGTCAAGAGTTCTTATCTGTTCGGTCAATATAACCGAGTCCTTATTAAGTCCGTAATCCTTTGCGGACAGTTCAATATGCGTTGGCATTTTCGCTTTATTGATTTTACTCGTAATCGCCGCGGCAATTACCGTAGGACTGTACTTATTGCCGACATCGTTTTGAATAATCAGAACGGGACGTACACCGCCCTGCTCCGAGCCCACAACAGGGCTTAAATCGGCATAATAAATATCTCCTCTTTTTACAATCACCACTACTCACTCTCCATCAGTTTTTCCTCTAAGCTGACCAAGGCTTCATTATCCGACTCCACACCCTCATTTGCTAATTCGGTGTTAAGAGCCGCCATTTCCTTATAGCCATCCGTTAGCTTTTCCCTCAAAAGAGAAAGCTTTGAGGCGTCTTTTTTTTGTGACAAAGCAATCAGGCCCCCTATAATTTTGATATTTTCATGGTGCTTTTAACATTTAAGAAAATTAAGCTCTCTTACTGCCTCCCCGCCTTTCATATAAATTCTGGGGATACGTTTGGATACAAGGCACAAAACCTCATAGTTGATACTGCCAATCCATCGAGCCACATCATCGGCACTTATACCGCTGTCAGAGAACAGGACAACCTCGTCACCTACATTAATATTATTGACATTTGTAACGTCAATCATACATTGGTCCATGCAAATTCTTCCGAGAATTTTGACCTTTTCTCCTCCGGCAAGGACTCTGCCCTCCTTCGCAATGGCTCTTACATATCCGTCAGCATAACCAATCGGAATTGTCGCCAGGCGAACGCTGCCGTCGGTTATGTACTCTTTTCCGTAGCTGACGCCACGACCCTTCTCAAGGGTTTTAATATGTGTTATTTTCGCCTTAAGCGTCATTGCAGGTTTAAGACGAAGAACTTTTCTGTCCACCTCATCGGACGGATACAAACCATACAAAATTATACCTGGGCGCACCATATCAAGATGCATTTCGGGGTACATCATTATCGCCGCACTGTTTGCAATATGGCGAATACATCTTTTAAGACCTTTTTTTTCAAGGCTGTCACAAATATCGGTAAAACGCTTAAACTGCAAAAGCGTATAATCCCTCTGCTTTTCATCGGATGTTGAAAAATGCGAGAAAATTCCTTCAATTACTATGCCGTCGAGCGCATTTATACGCATAATTTCATCAACAACGTCCTCGTCATGACCGTCACCGACAACATAACCTATTCGTGACATTCCCGTATCGAGCTTTATGTGTATGTTCACATCAATACCGAGTGCACACGCAAGACGTGACAGTTTTTCGGCAACATCATACGAAAATACGGTTAATGATATATGATTTTGTATTGCCGACGCATATTGTTCCTCCGGTACAGCTCCCAAAACGAGTATAGGCTGTCTGAAGCCGGACTTCCGCATTTGAAGCCCCTCCTCAATCAATGCAACCGCAAATGCGTCAACACCCTCATTTTCAAGCGTTTTCGCCACTTCAAGATAGCCGTGACCGTAGGCGTCCGCTTTTACAACAGCCATTATTTTTGCGCTTTTATCGGTTATTTTTCTTATT
>CAKSPW010000087.1 GCA_934486495.1 uncultured Clostridia bacterium | reverse complement strand
TATTTTTCTTTGCCGGTATTGCCTTTGAATTCATCTATCGCAAAGACGTGCGGGAGCTTCTTAGGACGTGATATAGCCAAAAAATCAAATACTCGTATTATAGTAGATACTGATAAATTAAGCTCCCCGGCAACAGATGTAAAAGAATATTCACTGCGTAGTTTTTCAAATATATGAGCCACTAATCTGCTTGTCATTCGATGATATTTCGGCACAAACGGATGTTCTTCGGCAAAGCGTTTCCCGCAATGAGGACATACATATCTTCTTTGTCTGTAATTTAGAATGATCTTCATGCCGAATGCAGGAATATCCTTGATAAGCCGGTTTCTGTAATCATGAACATACGAAGTTTCAGCACAGCAGCGAGGACAGGTATGCTGCTTTTTGGGCATTTCTATATCAATAACAGCGGATTTATCGTTTGTTGTAACTTTTTTTACGATTACCTCTTGCAAATTAAGTAAAGATAGTGTATAATCTAAAGTGAGCATATTAACTCCTCCCGTATTTTTTGTTGCAATTCCATTATACAGGATTTCGAGCTGATATGCTCGTTTATTTTGTAAATTTTTTTAGACCCCAACATTTATTATATAGTTAAAATTTGCAGAGGCTGCGCTCTCCGTGGGTTACGACTGCCAGCTTGCGTTTCCAGGTGCGTTCAGAAAGTATACCGGCGTATCGCCGAGCGAGTATCGGGAAAATAAAAAATGTCATACTTTGGTATGATGACAAAATTTGATTTGTGTGTTAAAATACAGTAAAAGGCAAAAAGAAAGTTGGTGTTTGATTGAAGTACGTTGCAGTAAGCGAAAAGATAACGAAAAAATTCCGTATGTTTTTAAACAGCGGCCGCATAATGTACTTTTTTGCGCCGTGCGGTTTCGGGAAAACCACGGTTGCAAACGAGCTTTTGAAAAATAAAAAATACATACGCCTCTCGCCCGAAAACGGAGAGATAACGGCGGACGCATTAAAAAAAGCCGACATAGTCTTAATTGACGATATGCAGAGAATGGACAGCGAGGAAGAAAGGCAGTGTCTGCTCCTTTCAATCCGTGAAAATCCGCAAAAGCGCTTTGTGCTCCTGTCACGCAGCCGTGTACCGGGATGGCTTATGCCGTTCCAGGTTTCGGGTCTGCTTGTGACGGTGGAGTATGATGAGCTGTTTTTAAGCCGCAGTGAAACGGCGGCGGTGTTTAAGAATTTTGGCACAGAGCCGGGAGAGCAGGAGATTACGGATATATTTAAAAGGACATTAGGCTATCCGCTGGCGGTTACGCTTACCGCAAGAGAAATGAGCAGAAAAACGGCGTATGACACGTCGGTTTACGAGGAGATTGCGGATAAGATATACTTCTACTTTGACGACGCTGTTTTCCGCAGGCTCGAAATTACGATGAGGAGGTTCCTTATGAACCTTGCGCCCTTTGAAGATTTTGAAGTGGAGCTTGCCAAAATCGTAAACGGCGACAGCCATGCCGGCGAACACCTGGCGGATATTATGCAGAACACAGGTATGATAATCTCAAAAAACAGGGGTGTTTTCCGCTTTTGGCCGTTTTTCCGTAAGTTTTTGATGTGGGAAATGCACAGAGAATATTCCGATGAGCAGATACGTACTCTTTACGGTAGGGGCGGTCTGTATTACGAGTTTAAAGAAAATTACGGAAGGGCTCTGGAATTTTACTCCAAAAGCGGCGACAGCGACAAGGTTTCCGAGCTGATTATAAAGAGCACAACCCTGCACCCCGGTATGGGTCATTATGACGAACTGGAAAGGTATTTTGCAATGCTCTCTGATGAGCAAATCCTCGCCGTTCCATCGCTTATGCAGGGAATAAGTATGCTCTGCGCCCTGCGTGCCGACTATGACGGATCGGAGAGGTGGTACGCAGAGCTTGAAAAGTTTGCCGCATCAAAAAACAAATTCGACGAGGCGGCAAAAGAGGCAAGAGGACGGCTTGCATACCTCGACATTGCACTTCCCCAACGGAGCATAAACGGCATTGCCAAGGCAATTACCGTAGCGGCAAGACTGCTTGCAAACAAGGAGATACGCCTTGCGCCGTTTTCGGTCACAAGCGCACTGCCAAGCATTATGAACGGGGGAAAGGACTTTTCGGATTGGAGCAAAAAGGACGATTTGCTGTATAAAACTATGAGGAAACCCGTTGAGATAATCCTCGGAAAAGACGGCATCGGTCTTGCCGACTGCGCCATTGCCGAGAGCAAGTTTGAAAAGGGCGAGGAGTCGTCCGGGCAGATTATTACCCTTGTTTCAAGGCTGAGCGAAATTCAGGCAAAGGGCACGCCCGACATTGAGTTTGCACTTGTCGGACTTCTCACAAGAAGTCAGATGCTGTCCGGCTGTGCCGATGCGGCGGCGGAAACCGTAAACGCACTCAGAATAAGATTTGCCGATCAGGGCAAGGAGAGATTTCTTGCAAACATTGACGCACTCCTTTGCCGAATAGCCTTAAAACAGGGAGATATGATGTATGTTGGTGCGTGGTACAGGGAAAAGGCGCCTAAGGATATTTTAAAGATAAGCATATTAAAACGCTACCAATACTTAACCCGTGCAGCGGCAGAGATAGCGCTCGGAAACAACGACGGCGCACTCTTAACCCTTGCACCGTTGGAGCCGTTTTTTACGGCGTGTTCAAGGCATATAAATATGATACACTTAAAAATCCTGTCCGCCGTTGCAAAGTACCGCAAAGGCGGTGACTGGCGCCCCGATATGGAGCGTGCAATGGAAATTGCGGAAAAGTACAGCTTTGTGCGCACGGTGGGCGAGTACGGCATTGCGGTTTTGCCGCTTTTGGATAAAGGCGGTTTTAAGGGTGAATTTGCCGAAAAGGTCACAAAGACTGCAAGAGCACAGGCGGTGTACTACCCCGAATTTTTGCAGACGGCGGCAAAACAGACCGAAAAGCTGACAGATGCGGAAATGCAGGTTTTGCGCCTTGTGTGCGCAGACAAGAGCAATGCGGAAATAGGCGAGATTTTAAACATAAAGCTTGCAACGGTCAAGAGCCACACAAGTCATATTCTGCAAAAGCTCGGCGCAAGCCGACGCAGCGAGGCAAAGACTATTGCAAAAAAACTGGAAATAATATAGGAGGGAACAAAATTGCGAAAACTGATTTGTGTACTGCTTGCGGCGGTGCTGATTTTAGGATCCGTTCCCGCTTGGGCGGCGGAAAACAGGGTTAAGCTGACCGGTGAGTGGATTTATATTGATGAAAATACGGAGAGTACGGTATGGGTTGACCAAAAGGACGGCACACTTGTGTGGGATAAAGAGGCAAACACGCTGACATTTAACAGCTTTAATTATGACATTGCGACGAAAAGGGAGGATTATGGAACAGGTCTTTGGATAGGAGTTGAATGCAGCGTTATTTTAAACGAAACAAACGTGCTTACAAGCTCCGCTAAGGTTATACATACAATGGGGTTTAATGACTTGGTGATAAGCGGTGACGGAAAGCTCACCGTTTACGGCCCGCATCTTGAACCGGAAGATATTGAAAATCTTTTCAGCACATATGCTCATCCGTACAGCTCAGCGATTGATGGTTCATTCACGTTAAACAGCGGAACACTTGAAGGCATAGGCGGAACAATGAAGTGCGACAACAGTGCGGGAATATTTGACTGGGCAAACAGCTCATCAGCTTACGGCGTATATTGTGACGGACTTGATACAATTCGGATAAACGGCGGAGAACTGATTGCAAAGGGCGGAACAACTACGGGCAGAAAGTACTACAATGAATGTATCGGCGTGTGTGCAGGCTGGGGCGAAAATACCGAGGGGTTAGTCATTGCGGGCGGCAGAGTGACCGCAAGCGGAAAGGACTACGGAACGTCCGGCAAGCTGGCATTTCCGCAATACAGCGAGGGGATTTTATATGCTGTCGGCGAAAAGAGCGGAATTGACTGTGAAACCATTGACGAGGAAGTTATTGCATACGGCTCACCGGAGCTTAATGCAGACGAGAACAGTGTTACCGGAACGCTTTCGAGAGTCTGTACATCTATAAGACTGTCTGATGATGAGAGCAGTAGGAATTTTAAGAATTTCTATGAATATACAACAGGCAATGTACCGGCAAAAACGGTTGTTGTACGGCGCAACAATGAACGTAAAGTTGCAATTACCGACTCCGGTGCGGAGCTTGCGGCAGAAAAGGACAGCACGGCTGCATTCGGACTCAATACAAAGAACATTAAAGCTGAGGAAATTCCGCAGATTGAATGGACAAAAGATATGCCGGGCGGCATATCGGCATCATTTGCAGATGAAAAATTAATATTTAAAACAGACGGAACAACAAAGAGAGGAGTTTATCCGTTTAAACTGGCTTTCGGCGAGGGCAAAAAGAGAGTTGTATCTGAGAAAGCGGCGCTGTCGGTGGGCAGCTATGCTGCAAAGATTATATGCAAAAACAAGCCTGACGCATACTTTGACACATTCTCTGATGCGCATAATGCGGCAGAGCTTTCCGAAAACGCAGGGTGCACTCTTATGCTGTTTGCACCCGTTTCGTTAGACGGAGAGATAACTCTTGACGGCGATTTTACTTTGGATTTAAACGGCTTTGACATTGCGTGCAGTGCACTTGTTATGCAAAACGGCGCAGGCGTGTGGGGCAAGGGAAATATCCCCGTCGGCAAAATCGGCGCAGGCGGACGTGTCGGCGGCGGAACGTACGGCAACCTTTCCGTAACCGACGGCAAGACCATTTGCGACCATTTGATAGAGGATACGTTCTGTATTCAAAAAGATGACAGAAATGACGAAAATAAATACTGGTATGAGCTTTCGGCGGTACAGAGTATGGCAAACGCCGTTGTGCGCTCTGTTTCCTTTAAGACAGACCCGGTTGCCGATGTGGAGGCAAAAGTCGGCGAAGCAATTAAGGTCCCGATTAATTTTCACGAAACGCCATATTATGAAAAGTCGGTATATAATATTGAAGGCTTTATTTTAATAAATGAAGACGGCATTGAAACAAAGCTTGATTATGGTTGGATGTCCGACAATTTTACCAATTTGGACAAGACGACGGAGTCTTGGGAGCGTTACCCCGTTAAAGATAAGACTACAACCGCTATACTTAAATACAGTATGTTTCCGAGAATAGGAGCCTATAAGGTGTATGCGGTTTTGTCTGCATACCTCGATAAAAAGGAGGTTGACTACGCCGGGGTGATCGGCACTATCCCTGTCGAAAAATATGTTACAAAGACAGATCCGTTTGAAATCCGTATAGGTGTATCAAGACCCGGATATTTAATGCCGGAACCTTCGGTTGACGCGGACGGCAATGTAGTTATGGCTTGGAATATTTATTCACAATATACATACACGGGTTCTCCGCAGCAACTGGTGCATTCGGTTCCGCAAATATTCAACGGTGTTATGATGTATCGGTTTGGTGAGGACGACGTATGGACGGAGGAAATTCCGACTGCGACCGAGCCGGGGGTATATACGTTCCAAAACTATATCAAGGGCAATGACGGGTATATGGATATTCCTATGGACGACGGACGTGCGGTTATCAATTCCGCAGTGCTTGCTGATGACTCGGTGACTTCGGACGGTAAGTATTATGTTAATTTTTCTGACGCTTTGAATGAAGCGAAAAATGAGGAAAATGCGGGCAAACTGCTTAGGCTGTATTATGCGGATAAATACGGTTTTGAATTAAGCGGCGATACAAAAATAAAGCTCGGGCTTGAATATGCGGCAACTGTCGGCGATATTGCGCTTGGCGGCACAGCACAGCTTACAGCCGAGTACGGCACATTAGGCAGCATTTCGGTTGGCGAGGGTGCTTCTCTCCGTGTAAACGACGGTACGGTAAACAAGATTAATCTTTCCGATTCGGCACATCTCAGTGTGTCGGGCGGAACGGTAAAAAATCTTACCGTAAACGGCGGAAGTGCGCAGATTACGGGCGGAATGTTTGAAAATATTACGGTCTTAAACGGCAAAACGGTCGGGGATTTGTTGGACGGCTACGCTTTGCAGGGAGCCGACGGCACGCTTGTTAATATGTATACGGATAAAATCACGCAGACGGTAAGCGTGGTTGAACATACTCATAATCTCGGCGGTATCGGCACCTGTGCCTGCGGATATGAGGAAAAGGCGGTTGACAGCGATAACGACGGCGCAGTGGAAATCCGCACGGCAAAGCAGTTGCAGTGGTTTGCACATCAGATAAACGGCGGAAAGACACTTAATGCTGTCTTGGCAAATGACATTGACTTAAACGGCGAAAGCGTTATAATCGGCACTGAGGCAAATCCCTTTAAGGGCATATTTGACGGCAAAGGTGCAAAGATTACCAATTACGCCCTGACCGTTTCGGGGAACAAACAGGGACTGTTCGGCGTGGTAAGCGGCGGAGAGGTCAGAGATTTCACCGTTTCGGGTACTATTGCCGTAAACAGTGCTTACACGCATATCGGCGGTGCGGTCGGCAATGCAAAGGGCGGCGCCTTAATATCGGGTATTGTTTCCTATGTCAATATTTCGGGTTCCGGTGCGGCAAAGCACGTCGGCGGAGTATTGGGAAGTTCCGAGAATTTGAGCGGCAAACTGACGGTTGAAAAATGTATATATAAAGGCACAATCAATCTGCCGAATGTTTCGGACTGTCTGGGCGGAGTTGTCGGCTATGCGAATAATCTTGTCACAATTTCGCACTGCGGATTTACCGGCAGTGTTACCGGTCAAAAAGGCGGCTATGTTGGCGGTATACTGGGGTACATCAACAATTTGGATTTCGGCGGTTTTAAGAATTCATTTGCATCAGGCTACACAAACGGTGCGGCACTGATTGGAACAGTCAAAAAGTGCAGCGACACCGTCAGAAACTGCGTGTATGAGAAAGGCGCAACACCCTTCGGCGGCACAAATGGCGATAAGCATACGGCAGAGGCAGTGACTGAGTGGAACACCGGCCGTGCGGCGTATCTGTTAAATGACGGCAAGTATGACGGCTTGTGGAAACAGACAATAGGCACGGACGAATACCCCAATTTTGAAGGTAAAACCGTGTACCGCAGTTCAAAGACGGGTTACAGCAACGAGAAAAAGCCTTTTATAGTTGCGGACGGCGGTAACATAGAGATTTATAACATTTCGCAATCATGCATACTCATTGCGGTTAGCAGAAAGGGCGCTACCCTCGTTGATGTAAAGACAAAGGATATTACCGCCGATACAACGGTAACTCTTACCGAACTCGGCTTAAACAGCGATGATGCGGACAAAATATCCTTTATGATTTGGAGCAGACTTGACCAAATGCTTCCTTTGTGCGAGGTGCAATAACAAAAAAGGCTGTTTAAAAAGCGTCACAAAAATCGAGGATGAAATGATGTGTACTGTTAAGGACAGTTACCGAAAATAGTATAACGAGCATTGCGAGGTCAAGAAGCAAGAGATAGAACTGTAAAAGGTTTTATCTCTTTTTCCTGTGAAATTACTCTCGTTCTCAATTCGTTCATTACAATCTCCTATCTCGTCAGTCCGGTTACAGCTTTTTAATAGGATGCATAATAACCGTTTTCCATTTTTTTGGTGCCGTTTTCCTTGGGTCTGACAAATAGATTTCGTGGTGCAGCCATATGTCATCAACCTTGTACTAATTTTAAGAATCTCTTATCATTCTGCTGCTCATTGGTTAAAAACTCTCCGTCCTTAAACAAGGCATAAGATGTACATGGGCTCGGAACAGACTGTGCCTGCTCTTTGTTTTCCTCCTGTTCAGAACAGCGGCATTGGAAGTCCTTTTTTGAAAATGCAGCTTCTATCGCATTCCTTTGTTCTTTCGTTTTGGTTTTGGCGACGGTAATTCATCGTACAT
>CAKSPW010000086.1 GCA_934486495.1 uncultured Clostridia bacterium | reverse complement strand
ATGTTTAACAATGTACTCCATAAATAAATCCATGTTTCTCAAACCTTCCTCTATTTTATATTCGATATAATATCGCACATTTCTTTAAGAGCGCGTCCCCTGTGACTTACGGAATTTTTTTCGTCATCCGTAGCCGTGCCGAACGATTTACCCAAATCCTCGGAGTAGAAAATGCTGTCGTAGCCGAAACCGCCCGTTCCCTCCGGCGCATACAGTATTCTGCCGTCTACTCTGCCGCTCGACGAATAAACCTGACCGTCTGGCATCACAAGAACCATTGCACACTCAAAGCGTGCACGTCTGTCCGTTTCGTCCTTCATTTCAAGAAGAATGCTTTTTATTTTTTCGCTGTACGGCAATGCTTCTCCGCCGTATCTTGCCGAATATATCCCCGGCTTTCCGCCCATTGCGTCAATACAAAGTCCCGAATCATCCGCCAAAACAGCGTCGTCGCAAAGCATAGCAACCGCCTTTGCCTTTATTTCCGCATTTTCTCTGAAACTCATTCCCGTTTCTTCAACATCAACATCAATGTTCGCATCCTTTTGAGATATGACCTCAATATCGAATTTGGAAAGAATCCGTGCAACCTCGCGCACCTTTCCCTCATTTTTAGTAGCTAAAATTATTCTCATAGTTTTCTCCGTAATATCAAATTCCGTAATTATTATTTTACTATACTTTTATCTTTTTTGCAACATATATTTTCATAAAATCACGTTTTTCTATATTTCACACAAAAAACACCTGAATTATTTACAAAAATACAACATTGCAATTGTGGTTTTCGGCATAATCGACCGTATAAGCCGTTCCGCCGTAATTTTTGTACTGATACGCAACACATACGGAGCTGTTATCGACAAGGCGTCTGTTTCTCTGATGAAAGCAGCCCCTGAAATACTCCATTGAAATATACGTAACCTTATCCGCAAGCTTCATTATATCGTAAAACTCATCCCTGTTTTCCTTTGACCACTTAAGTGCCTGCTGCGCATAAGGAAGTACAAGAATAAGCCGTATATTCTCATATTTTTCTTTAAGTTTGATAACCGTTCTCGCCGCAAGCGTGTCAAAGCCAAGCGCACCGCCCGTGCCGAAATACTCAAATCCCTCACCTATTAAAATCTCGATAACTTCCTCGAGCCTTTCGGCAATGTCTGCATGAATAATTTGTCTGTGACCTGTAAAACAAACGGTTTTATTTCTCTGATTCATATTGCTTCTGCCTTCTTATATCCGTTCCTGTGAGCTTAAGTGCAAAAAAGCTTTCAAAAAGTCTTGAAATAAACCGAGGTGTGTACAGTCTCGAAAGCTCCTCCATGCTCAGATTGCTGTTTAGTATCATTTTTTTCGACGTGAGTATTCTGTCGTTTACTATATCGTAAAGAAACGATGCATTGTATTTTGACGGGATTTCCGTCCCCAAATCATCTACCACAAGTAAATCACAGTCATATACGCTTTCTAAAATTTCATACATGGTATCATCTGTTTTTTTGCCGAATTTTTTTGCTTCGAGCATTGAAAAAAGTCTGCTGCTTCGTATATAAACAACGGAATATCCCTTTTCTATAAGCTCATGTGCTATACAGCTTGACAAAAATGTTTTACCGAGTCCCGAACTTCCGAAAAACAAAATATTTTTTTCGTACTCTGCGGGATTTTTGCAAAACAGCTTTGACTCACGCAATGCCTTTTCCGCACGCATTCTGTCAGAAATTCCGTTCCCATGCGGCACATCGGAATAATAATCGAGTGAGAAATCGTCAAACGTATGATTTTTCATACTTTCCGAAAGATTTGAACGCTTGTAAAGCTCCTTTGTAAGCCTTGCCAAAAAGCACTTGCATTTTTCACCGTCGGCAAACCCGGTATCTTTGCATACATCGCATGAGTAGATAATTTTATCATAATCGGGTCTTATATTATTTTCAGCTATAATCCTATTTTTTTCTTCTGTCAGCCTGCTCATTGCCTTTTCATATTTATCACGCAAAGAGTTTTCGCTTTCGCTCGCATTGGCAACTCCCATTGCAAGCTTCATCCCCTCTGAGGTCATCTCTTTCTTTATTTCATCAAGGCGAGGATATTTTTTATGCACATCAGCCATTCTTCTGTTTCGCTCAATTGCCTTTCTTGAGCGCAGACTGCTGTATTCATTCAGGATTTTTTCAGTTATGCTTTGCGGCATATACATCTTCCTCTCACATTTTCATTTATAAAACTTAAGTATTTCATCTTTTTTATCAAGTATATCATTAAATCTTGAAATATATGTAACAGGGTCTTTAAAATTGAATATTCTCTCTATCCTGTCGCCCATTACGATTTTTGTACTTCCCCCACAGCCTGCGGCTATAATGGTTTGTACCTCCTCCATGATGTTTACATTGTAGAAGCTCATTGTCCCTTGCTTTGCGTAGCCTACATTTTCAAGATTCCCCGAAATGTTTTTCTGACGGTACATATAATACGGCACCATTTGTCTTTCCTTCATAACTCTTTGCGTATATGAAAGCATTTTATTCATTTCTTCAGCTTCGGCAAGCTCAAATTCCGTTTTCTTAAGCCTTGCAGAGCGTTTTACACACATGGAATGAACTGTAACATTTTCGGGTTCAAGGGATACAACCTCATCAAGACTGTACTTAAAATCCTCAAATTTCTCACCCGGCAAGCCTGCAATAAGGTCGGCGTTTATAACGTCAAATCCTACTGTATGCGCAATTTCAAAAGCATCTCTTGTCATTTCCGGAGTATGCTGTCTGCCTATTTTATCGAGCGTTTTTTGAAGCATTGTCTGCGGATTAATGCTTATTCTGTTTACACCGCCGAGCTTTGCGGCACTAAGCTTTTCAAGGCTTATTGTGTCGGGTCTGCCGGCTTCAAGGGTGAACTCACGCAGGTTTTCGCAACCGGGCAGCTTATTTACTCTGTCGCACAGTCTCTTTATATTTTCAGCCGAAAGCGTTGTAGGCGTTCCACCGCCTATATAAACCGTCTGAACACGTTTCCCTGTTTTTTTAAGTATCTCCGCCGTTTTGTCA
Organism: uncultured Clostridia bacterium; assembly: GCA_934486495.1. Lineage (GTDB taxonomy): Bacteria > Bacillota > Clostridia > UBA1381 > UBA1381 > RGIG9115. The sequence continues at coordinate 4,932 of CAKSPW010000086.1, read as the reverse complement.
AGCTCCTTTAAAAGACATTCGACATAATCGTCCATATATTTTCCGCTGACACGCAAATCCGTTGAAACAAACGAGCAGTAAAGACATCTTGTCGGGCAAAACGGTATACCTATGTAAACGCTTACCTCGTCGGGAGAGCGCATAGAAAGAATTTTTTGTTCATTTTCGCAAACATCATATGCAAGCTCCGCTTTTTCACGGTCAACCTCGTATAAATCGAAAAGCACATCGAATATTTCATCTTTTTTTATTCCGTGATTTAACAGTTCCCGCACATTTTTCGCCGGTCTTATTCCGCTCATCACTCCCCACGGCAAATTTATTTTATTTATCCGTGAAGCGGCATGACAAAAGCTTTTCGTAACGGCTGCGTCATATGCTTTTTTTACTATATACGGGTCGTCCGATTTGAGTGTGTAAAAGTAATCCTCATCGTATATTTTGCCGTCATAAAAAATTGACGTATATACGTTTAACTCTTTTCCGCTCTTTTTAAACGATGAGGATATCTGAACATCTTCATCTTCGCCAAAAAACAAATTGTAAAACAGCTTCAGCTTATCGCCGCATTCATATCCCGTTTGAAATAAAAGCATAAATCTCCGTCCCAGCAGTCTCTTATAATTAATATTTTCCTATATTTTATTATACAATAAAATAAGCTCCGTGTCAAGTGCTAAATAAATGACTTTGACAAAAGGGCACAAATCCCCTGTTTAAGCCATGGAAAAAAATAAGACGTTTGCAAAAAGGTAGAAGCCGACAAAATGCCGCTTTCTGCAAAACGTCTTATAATTATTCTAACCCGCAGAACAAAACCGAATAATTATTTAGCATAATCAACCGTTCTTGTCTCTCGAATCAGACTTACCTTAATTTGACCCGGATACTCAAGCTCACTTTCAATCTTTTTAACGATTTCACGTGCAACGAGTACCATTGACGAATCATTAACAACGTCGGGCTTAACCATAATTCTGATTTCTCTGCCCGCCTGGATAGCAAACGATTTTTCGACTCCGTCAAATTCATTTGCGATTTCCTCAAGCTTCTGAAGCCTCTGGATATATGTTTCAAGGTTTTCACTTCTTGCGCCCGGACGTGCCGCCGAAATAGCATCGGAAGCCTGAACTATGCAGGCAACGAGCGTTTCCGCCTCAACATCACCGTGATGCGCCATAATTGCGTGAATAACATCTTTATTCTCACGGTATTTCTTTGCAATATCTGCACCGATTGTTACGTGAGAACCCTCAATTTCGTGGTCAACAGCCTTTCCTATATCATGTAAAAGACCGGCTCTTTTCGCAAGCTTGACATCAAGTCCGAGCTCTCCCGCCATAACACCGGCAAGGTGAGATACCTCAACAGAGTGGCGCAGAACGTTTTGACCGTAACTTGTACGAAATCTGAGTTTACCTAAAAGCTTAATAAGCTCGGGATGGAGTCCGTGAACGCCCGTTTCAAATGCGGCATTTTCACCCTCCTGCTTAATTGTAGCTTCAACCTCTTTTTTAGCCTTATCAACGCTTTCCTCAATCCTTGTCGGATGAATTCTTCCGTCGGAAATAAGCTTTTCGAGCGCGAGTTTTGCAACCTCACGTCTTATCGGGTCAAAGCTTGAAACAATAACCGCCTCCGGAGTATCGTCTATGATAAGCTCCACGCCCGTAAGCGTTTCAAGAGTACGGATGTTTCTGCCTTCACGGCCTATGATTCTTCCCTTCATTTCGTCATTCGGCAGATTAACAACCGAAACCGTCGTTTCCGCAACGTGGTCGGCAGCAACCTTCTGAATGGAAAGTGCGACAATATTCTTGGCTGTGCGTTCGGCATTTTCTTTAGCCTCCTGCTCAATTTCCTTAACCATTTTTGCCGCATCGTGACGAGTTTCATTTTCGATTTCCTTCATAAGAATATCACGAGCCTCATCACGGGTCAAGCTTGAAATTTTCTCAAGCTGAACTGTTTGCTCCTTCTTAATTTCTGCGATTTCGTGATTCTTTTGTTCCAAATCCTTAAGCCTTTGATTAAGCGTGTTCTCTTTTTTCTCAAGAGATTCGTTCTTTCGGTCAAGGTTTTCTTCCTTTTGGTTAATTTTGCGTTCCTGACGTCCTATTTCCGAACGTCTTTCCTTGATTTCCTTTTCAAAATCAGCTCTTAACTTTTGGTTTTCTTCCTTAGCCTCAAGCATAAGCTCACGCTTTTTCGCATCGGCATTCTTTTTCGCTTCTTCAATTATGCTCTCCGCTCTTTTCTCCGCTGAGCCGTACTCGGCCTCCGCAACCTTTTTCCTATATGCTATTCCGAGGAAAAACGATACAATATTCAGCAGTGCAAAGAATACGAGGACACAACTTAATATAATTTCCAACTTTTCTATTTTAAGCACCCCCATAATTTTTTTAGGGTGCATTCTTAAAATGAACGCTTATACAAGCGGAACGAAGCCGCCGGGCATAGCATTTTGCAGGTTTATCTGCTATGTAGTTTTATACGAGCGTTCTCAAACCGTTTAAGAATGCTCCTTTTAAGTATGATATTAACTACAAGTATTCGTCATATGCGAATACATTCATATTTAAAAATACAGAAATTATTTTTAAGAATATCAGCATACTCTAATATTTTATAACATTTTTGTCTGTTTGTCAAGATATTTTTTATCTTTTTTTTGATTGTTACATATTTGTAATGTAATAATCACATATTTTATGTCTGCACAATACCGAGAAATTGTCTTTGCCACAAAAAAACCGCAAAACGGAATATCTAAATTTCGCCATACAAATTAATTTCTGAAAACACACAAACAAAAAAGATGCAGCGTTTATCTGCACCTTTTGGAGCTGGTAATGGGACTCGAACCCGCGGCCTGCTCATTACGAATGAGCTGCTCTACCAACTGAGCTATACCAGCATATTTCAGAGGGTGAAGCATCACCCTCATAAATTTGTCGTATTTAATTAAATAAACTTCTTGCTATTTCGTTTATTACCTTTCCGTCCGCTCTGCCCTTTGTTTTAGGCATCACGGCCGCCATTATTTTACCCATATCCTTAACAGAGGTTGCACCTGTCTGTTCGACAGCGTCTTTTACTATTATTTCAAGCTCCTCACGGGTAAGCTGTTTGGGAAGGTATCCCATTAATATGTCCATTTCCGTTTTTAATTCGGCGATTAAATCCTCACGTCCGCTTTTTTCATAATCCGGAAGAGAGTCGCGTCTTTGTTTAAGCTGTTTAGCTATAACATCAATCACGCCATCGTCGTCGAGAGTTATTTTTTTATCTTTTTCAATTTGCAGTATACCGGCTCTGATGAACTGGACAACGTTTTTTCTGACAATGTCCTTATCCTTCATTGCACTTTTAAGGTCTGCTGCAAGCTGATCCTTAAGCGACATTCTAATTCACCTTACTTAAACTTTCTTTTTCTGGCTGCTTCAGATTTTTTCTTACGCTTAACGCTGGGCTTTTCGTAATGCTCACGCTTTCTGATTTCCGACATAACGCCTGATTTTGCACACTGGCGCTTAAATCTGCGAAGCGCGCTATCTAATGATTCATTATCTTTTACTCTTATTTCAGACACTGTGTATCCCTCCCTCCGACAAGTCGAATGTAAAACGGACAAAATGGAATGTCAAACATACAACAATATATATTATACACCATAAATATAACATTTGTCAAGTATATTTTTAAAAATTTCCATGATTTTTTTAAATATTTTTTCAAAACCGCTCAAAATTGCCGTTTTTTACTGGTTGGATTGCGAAAAATTATTTGTCGGCACCCTTTAAAAACTCCATTTTAAAATGCTTCGGAGACATTTTTTTATATATTTTAAACTGCTGTATAAAATAACTTGATGTTGAAAAGCCGACGCACAGTGCGATTTCAGTTATATTCATATCGGTTGTCAAAAGAAGCTTTTCCGCCTCGCTTACCCTTATGTAATTTAAATACTCGGTAAAAGATTTCCCTGTAAGCTGTTTAAAGCTTCTCGAAAAATAGCTGTACGAAAGATTCGAGTACTCTGCCATTTTTTCTGCCGTGATTTCCTCCCCGTAATTTAAAAGAACGTACTCTATCGTATGCTGAAGCTTTGACGCAAGGTCAAGATTTATTTCATTCGATATATCGTAATTCATCGTATTCCAATACTTGAGAATCCATGCAAAAAGGCGGCATATATCCGAACGCACCGAAAGCTCGTAAGCATAATTTTCGTTTGTATACTCGTTATAAATATTTTCAATCAGCTTTTTAACCTCTGTTTCCTTAAGCTCATCGGCAGTAAAAATCTTTTGCGGAGGGGTGTGATTTGCAAGAAACGGCAGAACGTATTTAAATTCGTAAATCGTATTATCCGAACCGTACAAAATATTCGGATTAAATCTCAAACAGTAATATCCGCAATCGCCGTTTGCCTCTTTGGTTTCTATGCAGTGAAGCTCGTTGGAGTTGATTACAACAAGATCTCCCTTTGAAAATTCGTAAAACTTTCCGTCAAGCCAAATATTAAATTTTCCGCCGAACGTATAAAGCACCTCAATATAATCATGAGAGTGAGGCGGTGCAAGAATTTGATGTTCATCCGCAGATTGCTTGTGTATAATGAAAGACTCGGTATATGTTTCGGTAAATGATTTTTCGGCTACATTCATTAATTATCACCTTTTTTCCAAATGACAAATATTTAATATTTTAAGATAGATTTATTATATCATAAAACAACTTATAATGCTATACTAATCTTAAATGATATTGATTTTTTGTGAAATGTGTTACATTATGGAGGTAAAATCATGGAAAGAAAAGTTAGAATTGCAATTGTAGGCTGCGGCGGAATCGCAAACGGCAAGCATATGCCTGCTCTTAAAAAAGTTAAAGAGGCTGAAATGGTGGCATTTTGCGACATTATCC
>CAKSPW010000085.1 GCA_934486495.1 uncultured Clostridia bacterium | reverse complement strand
GCAAACGAATAGACGATGCGAACGTGACCTTTTGCGAATAAGGAGGAGCAGCGGCATGAGCGAACTCTGATTTTTTGCAAAAAAAATCAGAGCAAGCGATATATAGCTTGCTCCGACGTGGTGCGAGTGATGGGACTTGAACCCATACGTCGAAGACACACGCCCCTCAAACGTGCCTGTCTGCCTATTCCAGCACACTCGCGTTCAAACAACAAAATTATTATACCAAATTTCGATACGTTTGTCAACACTTTTTTTCGATTTTTTTTGTAAATGTTAATTTATAATAAATAAAATCAGAATTACACTATTTTATGCGGCAGAAGTAACAAAATTATATTATTAAATATTGCTTTTTCGTCTTTCGTTTCTTATAGATTGTCTGACCTTGGCTGCCTCCCACTCGGCTTTTTCCTCGTCGGTTACACATACAAGCTGCGGCACCTCTGTAGGATTTTCATTTTCATCGAGCGCAACCATTATAACATATGCTTTATTTATAAGCTTTCTCTCTCCGCTTAAAAGCTCAACATATGTTTTAACGCATACCTCCATAGATGTTCTTCCCGTATACGTAATTGTACCTATAATAACAACGGTATCGTTTGCATATGCGGCGGCTTTAAACTCAAGTGAATCCACAGCCGCCGTTGTAACGTTACAGCCCGAGTGACGGCGTGCAGTAACCGCCGCCACTATATCAATCCACTGCATAAGCCTTCCGCCGAAAAGGCGCTTATAGCCGTTTAATGTACCTTGTGACAAAATCTGAACCTGTTCCGTACGAGAATCGCTTACTTTTTTAGTCATTATCAGATTAATCCTTTCATAGCAAGAATAACGAGTATACAAGTGATAAGAAGAATAACGGAAAGTATTGTAACAGAAGCGTTAAATCTGCCCTTCGGATGATTTTGAGCCTCTCCCGCAGGTGCAAAACGTCTTACGGCACGAGAAATCGGTTTATAAACCATAAGCGTAATTGCAGCATTGATAAGTCCCTTTAAAAGATTAAACGGAAGAAATACCGGTATAAGCATCTCGGCAAGTGCCTCTCTGGGCATACCCATATACAAAGGCGTAATAAGATAATTCCACGCAAGCATTACAAGCGTCATTAAAACCACACCAGACGTAAGGCCGCAAACCGCACCCGAAAGAGTATGATTCCTCTTGTATATATAAGATGCTGTGCAGGCAAACGATACGGTTGAGAGAATATTCATCAAAAGTCCGATAGGCCCTGTGGTGCTGACCGTAAGCATTTCCAAAACGGAAACAAGTACGGTAACGGCCAAAGCAGCAAGCGGTCCCGATGTAAATCCGCAAATTACAATAACCATATCCTTAGGGTCGTACTTAAGAAAATCGACGGTTGATATTGGTATTCTGCCGACAATCATTACTATATACGAAAGTGCCGCAAACATTGCAAGTAAAGTTAATTTTCTGTTTCTATTCATTATTATCCTCCATTTTGAAAACGGGGATGCAAAAAAACAAGTTTTCGCACCCCCAAACAAATTTCAATTATTTTAATTTGCCTTTATCATTTTCTCTGATTTCCGCACGTCTGATTTTACCGTTAAATGTTTTCGGAAGCTCCTGAACATATTCGATAATTCTTGGGTATTTATAAGGTGCTGTATTCGTCTTGACATAGCTTTGAAGCTCTTTTGTAAGCTCTTCAGAGCCTTCATAACCTTCGGAAAGAACAATTGTTGCTTTTACAACATATCCTCGTACAGCGTCCGGAACACCGGTTACGGCAACTTCAAATACAGCCGGATGCTCTGCAAGAACGCTTTCAATCTCAAACGGACCTATTCTGTAACCCGACGATTTGATAACGTCATCATTTCTGCCGACATATCTGAACATACCGATTTCATCACGATATGCAACGTCGCCCGTATGATAAAATCCGTCATGAAGCGCTGCCATTGTATCTTCCTTACTATTATTATATGACTGAAGAATACCACATGGTTTTCTTTCGTCGCTGAGCACTCTTACACAAATTTCTCCGTTTGTACCTCTTTGGCAATGCTCACCGTTTTCATTAAGAATATGAACATCCATTCCCGGCACCGGAAGTCCGATAGCGCCCGGAACAGGCTCCGTCCACGGCTTTATTGTTGCGATACAAAGCGGTGTTTCACTCTGACCGAATCCCTCATAAATCTTATGACCCGTTGCTGCCCTCCATCTGTCAAAGATTTCGGGGTTAAGAGCTTCACCTGCTGTACAGCAATGCGTAAGCGATGACAAGTCATACGACTTAACGTCCTCCTGCAAAAGCAAACGATACATTGTAGGCGGAACACAGAATGTTGTTACCTTGTATTTCTCCATAAGCTCAAGGATTTCCTTAGCGTTAAATTTATCGAAATCATACACTAAAACAGCACTCTCGCCGAACCACTGACCGTAAAATTTGCCCCAAAGGCATTTAAGCCAGCCTGTATCGGAAATTGTAAAATGAAGTCCTCCGTCAACGACTCTGTGCCAGAACACACCTGTCATTATATGACCGAGCGGATAGGTAAAGTCGTGCGTAAAAATTTTCGGATAGCCCGATGTTCCTGATGTAAAGCCCATCAGCATTGTATCGGTTGCCTTTGTATCGTTGTCACCCGTCGGACGAGTCCATTCGGTATCGGCAGCATTAAATCCGTCCTCAAAATCAAGCCAGTCGCTTCCTGCTTTTTTATGCTTTGTAACAAGCTTTTTCTCAATTGTTTCATATTGATCTTTAAGCTCATCAAAGCACTCCGTAGCATCGCCGTCACCGGTGATTACGGCATATTTGATCTTACCTGCATTACAGCGGTAAACATAATCCTTGGGCTTTAGCATATTTGTTGCCTGAACAGCAACCGCTCCGATTTTATTAAGTCCGAGCATACAGAACCAGAAATAATAGCTTCTTTTAAGAACAAGCAGCATTCTGTCGCCCTTTTTAACACCGAGGTACTTGAAATAATTAGCCGCCTTATTTGACATTACCGAAATATCTTTATAAGTAAAGCGTACTTCCTCTCCGTCCTTTGAAATCCAAATCATTGCAAGCTTATCGGGATTTGTTCTTGCAAGTTCGTCAACAACATCATAGGCAAAATTGAAGTTGTCTTCCCATTTGAGTTTATAATTCTTCTGTGCGTCGGAAAGAGAGATAAAATCATCTCTTGATGCTCCGACGAATTTTTCATATATAGGCATTTTCCATTCCTCCAAAAAAATATGATTATTTTACGACAACAGCTATAAACTGAACGTCTTTTCCGTCTTGTGCTTCGACAGCATGCGGTATTGACGAATCAAAGTATACGCTGTCGCCCTCCGAAAGCTCATATGAAATTTCACCTATGTAAAACTTCATTTTGCCCGAAATCACATAGTTAAATTCCTGTCCCTCGTGACCGTGAAGCACCGGTGACTCATCCTCCGGGCTTACCGTTACGAGAAACGGCTCTGATTTTTTGTTTCTGAACGTGTAAGCAAGATGCTTGTAATCATACTCATGCTCACGCTTTACGGAATAGCCTTTGCCCTTTTCAACGACACTGCACATTGAAAGAGTCGGAGAGCTGCCGCTAATAATATCGAGAACATCCACTCCTAAAATTTCCGCTGCGTTAAAAATGAAACTGAAAGAAAAATCCTTGTTTCCCTGCTCATAAGCAATATATGTTTCCTTGTCAACTTTGAGCTTTTGCGCCATTTCATCAATTGAATAGCCGCAATCCTCCCTTAGTGTTGCAAGTCTAATTCCGATTTCTTTAATCTGATCGTTCATCACTCTCTGCCCCTTTCTTAATATTTTTATTAATTGTAATTATAACCGAGTGCGATTGCCTTCAAGTTCGGCTCAAGAAGTCTTTGCTTTTTGGGCGGAACAAGCTTCTCCATTGTTTTTTCAACATTTTCATAAGGAATTATGCCGGTTTTTTTAATCATGTGTCCGATCATAATCATGTTTGCGAGACCGTCAAGTCCGTTTTCCGATGCAAGAAGAGTTGCGGGGATATAATATCCCTCGACATCATCTCGTACGATTTTTCTCTCGATAAGCGAGCTGTCAACAAAAATCTGTGCACCGGGAACTGCTGCACTTTCGTACTTGTCAAGTGACGGAAGATTCATCGCAATTAATATATCCGGATTTGTAACGATAGGTGAGCCTACCGGTTCATCACTTAAAATTACGCTGCAATTTGCGGTACCTCCGCGCATTTCCGGGCCGTATGACGGGAGCCAGCTAAGCTCTTTTCCCTCGATAAGACCTTCATATGCAAGGAATTTGCCCGAGAACAATATTCCCTGACCGCCGAAGCCTGCAAGAAGAATTTGTTTAGTCATTGCTCTTATCCTCCTTGTTTGCGAATTTATCCTTATAAACGCCGAGCGGATAATAAGGAATCATGTTTTCCTCAAGCCATGCCGTAGCCTTTTCGGGAGCCATACCCCAGTTTGTCGGGCAGGTTGAGAGAACCTCTATAAGAGAAAAGCCTTTGCCTTGTGTTTGATATTCAAAAGCCTTTTTTATAGCCTTTTTAGCATTTTTAACGTTTTTAACATTGTTTACGGCAACTCTTTCAAGATATGAAACACCTGTAAGCTGTGAAAGCATTTCGCAAACTCGTACCGGATAACCAACAGTCTCAACGTCACGTCCGTAAGGTGAAGTCTGCGTTACCTGACCGGGAAGAGTGGTAGGTGCCATCTGACCGCCTGTCATGCCGTAAATTGCGTTATTTACAAAAATAACTGTAATATTTTCGCCTCTTGCAGCTGAGTGAACTGTTTCCGCCGTACCTATTGCGGCAAGGTCACCGTCACCCTGATATGTGAATACTATGTTGTTGGGGTCCGATCTTTTAACGCCCGTTGCAACCGCCGGAGCACGTCCGTGTGCGGCTTGAACCATATCAACGTTAAAATAATCATATGACATAACGCTGCAGCCGACAGATGCGACGCCTATTGTTCTGCCTTCAATTCCAAGCTCGTCAATAGCCTCTGCAACAAGTCGGTGAATTATACCGTGTGTACATCCGGGGCAATAATGCAGCACCTTATCCGTAAGTGCGTGCGGCTTTTCAAAAACCATCATTATTCTGCACCTCCAATTTTATTTGCCTCTGCAATTTTTTCAAGAACGTTTTCGGTTGTGGGAATCATACCGCCGACTCTGTTGCAAAGAAGAACGGGCTTTTTGCAGCGAGTAGCAAGTTCTATATCCTCAATCATCTGACCCATTGAAAGCTCAACCGATACAAATGCCTTTACCTTATCGGCAGCTGCACTTAAAGCTTTTTTCGGGAACGGCCAAAGAGTTATAGGTCTTATCATACCAACCTTAATTCCTTTTTCTCTTGCCTTGTCGATAGCGTTCTTTGAAACTCTTGAAGCAACTCCGAATGCCACAATACAAACCTCTGCGTCATCCATTCTGTACTCCTCATACATTGCTTCGTTTTCTTCTATTTTCTTATATCTTTCATATCTGAGGAAGTTGTTCTTTTCAAGCTCCTCCGGCTTTAAGAAAAGTGAGTTTACAATTCTCGGTGCTCTTTCACACTTTGTACCCGTAAGCGCCCATGACTTATCGTACTTCTGAATTTCGCCCATATCAAGACTTACCGGCTCCATCATCTGTCCCATTGTACCGTCCGACAAAATCATGCAGGTCATTCTGTACTTTTCCGCAAGGTCAAAGCCTTTAAAAGTAAGGTTTACCATTTCCTGAACAGATGCAGGTGCCAATACGAGCATATGGAAGTCACCGTGTCCGGCACCTCTTGTTGCGTGGAAATAATCCGACTGCGACGGCTGAATACCGCCGAGTCCCGGGCCTCCGCGCTGTACGTTTACAACGAGTGCCGGCAAATCGCAGCCTGCAAGATACGAAAGTCCCTCACTCTTTAACGAAATACCGGGGCTTGAGCTTGAAGTCATAACTCTTTTTCCCGTTGATGCAACGCCGATAACCATGTTAATCGCCGCAATCTCACTTTCTGCCTGAAGAAAAACTCCGCCTATTTTAGGCATCTTCTTTGACATATAAGCCGCAACCTCTGTCTGAGGTGTTATCGGATAACCAAAGTAATGGTGACAGCCTGCCATAATAGCCGCTTCAGCCAAAGCTTCATTACCCTTCATCAATACTTTTTCTGACATTTGGTTCAATCCTTTCCTGAAAAATCTATTTTTCAACCGTTATTACGCAGTCGGGGCACATGGTTGCGCAAAATGCACAGCCTATACATTCCTCAGGCTTTGTTACAGCCGCAGGATGATAGCCTTTTGCGTTAATTTCACCCGTAAGGGCAATAATGTGCTTTGGACAAGCTGCCAGGCAAAGACCGCAGCCCTTGCACAAATTTGTATCAAAAGTTACCTTAGCCATTTTTCTCCTCCATTATTCTTTTTCTCTTAGCCAGCTCTGTTGAACGTATATGTTTATCGGCATAACGTTTTCCATATCGAGCTTATATGCAATATCCGCACGTGCCGTTGTAAAGGCAATCGGGATATTAGCTTTTTCGCTTATTTCCTCGGCGTATTTCCGGGAGGAAATTATATCCTCCGGAGTAGTAATTGCTCCGAGATTTGAATTGTTTACTATTGCCGTAAAACGCATGGAAGCCGCACTTTCGATTTCCCGCATAATTTCAACCGTCGAATCGGCGTCACGTGTCATGGGTCTGAACTTATTTATAACGAAAAACATATCGTAAGCGTTTTCTTCCTTAATTGCATCAGAGTATCTGCCCAGCGCAAGCGCACCGCGATCATCTCCGCCGACATCCAAAACGGAGAATAAATCAGCGTTTTCTATCACGGCATATGTTTCCGCAGGCAATGCCGGCAAATCCACGTTTGAATCCGCATATTCGGACGATATAAGATGTATTCCGTGCTCTGTCAGCATTTTTTCGCTGTCCTTCGTTCTGAAATACGGATTTACTATATCAAGGTCGGCAATTGCGACGTGCGACTGCTTTTCCTTTATATACAAAGCATAGTTTATTGCAATATTTGTTTTTCCGCTTCCGTAATGCCCGGCAAATACCGAAACTCTTTTATAAGTTAAATTGTTGTTGTCCAATTGAATTTATCCTCGCATTTCCCCCACTGAATACCTGTAAGAGTATCGTAGAGTTTTTGGCTTACTTCACCGATTTCATTGTTGTTGATTGTAAACACCTCGTCTACATATCTGAGCTTGCCGACCGGTGAAATAACGGCTGCCGTACCTGTTCCGAAACATTCCTCAAGTTTTCCGGTATGTGCGGCATCGATAAGCTCGTCAACGGAAACCCTTCTCTCCTCAACCTCATATCCCATAGACTTACACATCTGAATAACAGAGTTTCTTGTAATACCGGGGAGGATACTGCCGTTTAATACGGGAGTCACGATTTTTCCGTTTATTTTAAAGAAGATATTCATAGCGCCGACTTCCTCTATATACTTTCTTTCAACGCCGTCAAGCCAAAGAACCTGTGAATATCCGTCATCGTGAGCTTTAACCTGTGCCGCAAGGCTTGCCGCATAGTTACCGCCCGTTTTAGCAAAGCCCATGCCGCCTCTTACGGCTCTTACGTAATCGTCCTCAATCCAGATGCCTACCGGAGCAAGTCCGTTTTCATAATATGCACCGCTCGGAGCAAGAATAATTACAAAAAGATATGTTTTTGAAGGTGCAACGCCCAAAAATGCGTCCGTTGCAATAATGAACGGCCTGATATAAAGCGATGTGCCGTCAGCCTCCGGAACCCAGTCCTCATCAACCTTTACAACAGCCTTGATAGCCTCAACAAAATCCTCCTCGGGGATTTCGGGAATGCAAAGTCTTTTATTACTTGCATTTGCACGCTTGGCATTCATATCGGGTCTGAAAAGACGAACCTTTCCGTCAGCACCTCTGTAAGCCTTAAGTCCCTCAAACATTTCCTGACCGTAATGGAACACCATAGACGACGGATCGAGAACAAGCTTGTCATAGGGAACAATTCTTGCGTCATGCCAGCCCTGACCCTCGGTATAGTTCATAAGAAACATATGGTCTGTAAAAACTTTTCCGAAGCCGAGCTTCTCGCCCTTGGCAGGCTTCTTTTTTGGATTGGTTGTTTTTGTAATTTTAATATCCATCTTAATCATGCCTCTTTATAATTATTTTTTTAATCCGATATGTAAAAAAGCTTACGGTCTGCCGTAAGCTTTTGAAAAGATTGATGTTATTGCAAATATATTAAAACTGTACTTAACAGCCCATCATTTCAAAATCTTCGGCAACACAATCAGCACTAATGACCGTAATGACGATAATTAGCGCGCTTATAATTATTATGCCGAAAAATGATGCCGATAAGCTCATGATACAAATCCCTTTCCAATTGACTTAAAAAGCCGCAAGCTTTTCCAAATCGAATTATTCTTTAACATAATGATAC